>JBGTHJ010000474.1:0-8019 GCA_041746175.1 Pyrinomonadaceae bacterium | reverse complement strand
ACGCGCGGCGTCGCGGGCGGGGTATCGACCGGAGCGACGGGTGAGGCAGCAGCAACCGGCGCGACCGGCGTGTCGTTGTTTTGCGGCACACCGGCGGGCTGCTGCGCATGCATTTCGGCGGTCATCGCGACGACGAAAATCAGTGACGCCAGCGTGACCCGGACGAGCCGCGTTGTCGTGGCGCACGCCGCCCCGACAGCGCGCCGGAGATGGTTTGTAAAACTTGCCCTCACAATCACCACACGCCTTCCTCAGACTGTTGCAACGCCCGCGTCGCGCTGCTCTTGCGCCCGACGATCTCTTGCGCGCCGAAACTGACGGGATCGATGGAGACAATGCGCGACCCACCACGCTCATCACGCAGAACGACTTTCAAAGATTCGCCGGGGGCTTGCACCGGCACGGTGAAAGACATCTCGTCTCCGGCACCTGGTCTCTCAGCTTCCAGCGTCCCCAGACGGTTGATGTCCGCCGGGCTAATATCGTACGTCGCGGAATCGAGCCGCCTTGCCGCCGTCCGCGAATATCCCGCAAAACTGTTTTCGTGTGCGTGCGTCATCACCGTCGCCGCACGGCGTCGCGACGCGTCCGCAGCGTTGACGACGGCACTGCTCACGGCTTCCCCCCCGGACGACCCGCCGCCATCAACGACGCCCACGCTCGGATCGCTCGCCCCGTTCGACTCATCCGACCCGCTCGCACTGTTCTCGAAAGACAGTTGCGGCGGTGTGGTCTGCTCCGCCCCGCCCCGCTCGCTCATCAATGTCGCCGGACGCGCTTCTTCCTCAGCCCGCGTCGCGACCGTCGCGTCGCTTCGGAAAATCGGAGACCTGAACCGGAGCGACGCGGCGACCGTCAGCGCGAAACAGGCGGCGAGCGCAATCGAAACCGCGCCGGGGGCGAAGCTCGCCCAGCCCGTTCGATGACCTTGCGAACCGGCATCAGCGGCGATGCGCGCACGCAATCGGAAATCAAAATCGGGCGGCGCGGCGACCTTCTCCAACCCGCCGACGAGTTCGCGGAGAGCGCGTCGCTCGTGATAAAACTCCCGGCACGCTTCGCACAGACGGAGATGCGCCTGCGTCGCGGCGCACGGCGGTTGCCCGACGCCGCTCTGCGCCTCGTCAATCTCCATTCGGTAGGTCTGGCAATTCATCGATTAAAACTCCCCACTCTTACAAATAGCCCTGAAGCTTGTCGCGCAAAAAATTGCGTGCGCGGTTGATCCGCGACTTAACCGTCCCGATGCTCATGTCGAGAATGGCGGCGATCTCTTCGTAACTTCGCTCCTCGATGTCGCGCAGCACGAGCGGGGCGCGATATTTGTCCGGCAGCGTCGCAATCGCCTGCGCCACCGCCGTCCGTCGTTCGTCCGCGACCAACACGTGATCCTGCAACGGTCGGGCGTCGGGCGGATCGAGTTCCGAGGGTTCGTCCGCCTGTTCGCGTCCGCGAAAGAAACCCGTCAGCGAGACGAGCCGCCGCCGTTTCCGACGCCGCAACTCGCTGATGGCGAGGTTGGTCGCGATGCGGTAGATGTATGTCGAGAAAGCATAGCTCGTCTGGTAACGCTCGGCGGCGCGATAGACGCGCAGGAAGGTTTCCTGAGTCAAATCGACCGAGGCTTCGTAGTCGCCGGTCATCCGGTAGATATAGTTGGTCAACTGGTTGCGATAACGCCTGACCAATTCCGTGAACGCCGTTTCATCGCCCGCCCGAATCGCTTCCAAGAGGCTGTGATCCGAGAGCGGTTCGGCCACGGCGGACGCGCACGCGGCCTCCGCCACGGGGGGGAGTAAGAAGTCGGGCGTTGAGGTCAATGCGCTCATCAGGACAGGCAGGGCTTCACCGGGAGTTGATCTTTGCGCGCATCCAATGCCGGGCGCGACCCGGCCAAGAGTTTCCCGCAAACGCGCGCCGGGGATGTTTCGGAATTATACACTTCTGATACGTCGCCCGCAGTTTTACACGTCACGCCTCCCTGTTGGTTCCCAAAAAGTCGCGGTCGCGCGGGTGCCATAAAATTCTAACTCACTTTTTTCGGACAGTGTTATAATGCGCGCCGTTCACTTCGCACCACCTGCTTTTTTGCCAGCATCTTCATTTTGGTTCGTGTCCGTCCCGATGACACAACTTGAAATCGTCGAAAGAACTTTATGCCGCGAGAGATAAAGAAACACCAAACCATTTTGCAAGCCATCGAGCGCGTCGAGATTACCTCCGACCTGCTCGACAAACACGACGGGCATTTCGAGCATGAACTCGACCTCGAAGTAATCGCCTACGGGCGCAATTACAACGGGAAGAAGGTTGGCCCGTACGTCCGCCTGTGGGTTTATGAATCGGGTGAGAAAATCATCCAGCAGGGCGAGTGGAGCGGAAACACGTTCTTCATCGGCGTCGATGGCAAGCTCGACGTGCTCGTCCAAGACCCGACGACGGGCGTCCAAAACAAGGTCGCCGAACTTTCGCCGGGAACCAGTTTCGGCGAGATGGCGATTCTCGCGGGCGTGCCGCGCAACGCGACCATCGCCGTGCCGCCGGGCACGGAGGCGACCGTGCTGGAGGTCACGCGTCCCGCGCTGCGCCTGTTGCGCAAACTGCCGAAATTCGGACATCAACTCGACGTGACCTATCGCCATCATGGGCTGGGTCGCACGCTCGAAGAGATTCGACAGGCTTCGGACGGCGCGTTCGATGCGGAGTTGCTCAAAAAACTCGGCGACGCCGCGCGGTTCATGGTCTACGGCAAACACCACGTCCTGTTTCGCGAGGGCGGAAACATCGACCGCATCGTCTTCATCAAAACCGGTTGGGTGCGCCGCGTTCACGGGATGCTCTACGCCCCGGCGATGGGCGACCTCATCGTGATGGGCATGGAGGGCAACGTCGGCGTCGACTTCCTCGGCGCGGGCAACTGTCTGGGGCTCGAAGCGTTGGATAAAGAGACGCGCTGGAACTACACCGCGACCGTCTTGCAGCGTACCGAAGTCCTCGAAGTCTCGCTCGAACACATCCGCGCCGATGCCAAACTCCGCGAAGTTTTGCGCACCTCCTTCTCCGGATTTTCCAAAGTTGACGACGAGATCAAGCCGACCTCGGTGGTCGATAAAGCCACTCTATCAGCGGCGGAAAAAGAGATCGCGACGGGCGTCGTCGATGGCACGAACCTGCTTGTGATGGACATGGACTTGTGCATCCGCTGCGGCAACTGCTCGATGGCATGTCATCAGATGCACGGGCAATCGCGGCTCTTGCGTCGCGGCATCCACATCGAACGCCCCGTCAAACCGGGCAGCAAATCGACGCAGCACATTCTCTCGCCGTCGGTCTGTATGCACTGCCAGGACCCGGAGTGTCTGACGGGCTGTCCGACGGGCGCGATTGCGCGTTTCAGCGAAGGCCAGATCGACATCAACCCAAAGACCTGTATCGGGTGCAGCGACTGCGCGACGCAGTGCCCGTACAACGCCATCACGATGATTCCGCGCAAAAAGCCCGTGCCCGCCCCGCTCTCGTGGAGCGCGCGAATCAAGGGTTGGTTGAGCCTCGCCCCGCCGACACCGCCGCAGCCCGTCACCGAAGTTGACAACCTGCTGGCGACCAAGTGCAACCTCTGCGAAAACTCCTCGATGAATCCGCCCGGTTCGACGACCAACGCCTTCTCGTGTCAGGAAAACTGCCCGACGGGCGCGCTCGTCCGCGTCAACCCGCGCGAGTATTTTAGCGAGGTCAGCAACAGCATCGGCATCGTCTACCGCGACCAGACGCAGGCCATCGGACGCAACATCCACAAGCGCGACCCGCTCGCTCAACTGTGGCACGCGGGCGGCATCATCGCGACCATCGCGCTGACGGTCGCGACCATCTGGGCGGTGTTGCGCTACGGTCTCGACGGTCGGCTGGGCGGGACGTGGCTGACGGTGCGCTGGATTACGGGGCTGGTCGGACTGGTCGGCATCGCGGCGGTGATGACCTATCCGGGGCGCAAGCAAGTGTACCGGCGCCGCGCCGGGCCGCTCCGCTACTGGCTGCTGGCGCACATCTATTTCGGTCTCATCGCCGGGATTCTGCTCTTGCTCCACGGCGGGCGGAGTACGGGCGGACTGCTGACCTCGGTGCTGATGATTTCCTTCGATCTCGTGATTCTGACCGGACTCTTCGGCATCGCCTGTTACATCATCTGCCCGCGCATCATGACGAGTATCGAAGGCGAGCCGCTGCTTATCGAAGACCTCCGGCTGCGCCGCGCTGAACTGCGCGAGCAACTGGCCGACATCGGTCGCCGCAGCAACGACGAGATTCGCCAGTTCATCAAGCGCAAAGTGCGCGGGCGTTACCTGTCGTTCTCGTTCCTGTTGCGCCAGTACGTCCAGCGCGAGAGTTTGACCAACGTGCTGGCGACCGCCCGCGAGCATTTCGAGCCGGAGGTTGCGCGTCTTCCCGATCCGCAATCGCGCCAACTCCTGCTCGAAGCGATTGAGGCGACGGTCACGCTACGGCGCGTCGATTCGCTCATCTATTTGCATCAACTGCTCAAACTCTGGCTCGCGCCGCACGTCGTCGCAACCTCGCTGATGCTCATGTTGATGGTCGTCCATATCATTCAAGTGGTCTTCTTCGCCGTCCGCTGAATCCGGCGGACGGGGTTTGAAGCTTCATCATAAACTTTGTCACAGTAGCCCGGTAAATTATGCAGTCACAGGTCAGCACTTTTATCATCGCGCGCGAAGACATTGCCGTCGATCCGGTGACGCTCGTCACTGACGGATTGCAAATCGGACGCTCGCCCGATTGCGGGCTGGTCTTGAATCATCCGACCGTGTCGCGACTCCACGCCGGAATCAAAGAGACGGGCGGGCGTTTCTACATCTTCAACTTCAGTCATTCGAGCGGCACGACCTTGAACGGGCGGGTGCTCCAGGTCGAAGAACCCGAAGTGCTCGCCGACGGCGACACGGTGCAGATCGGGCCGTTCTTTCTCACCCTCAACCGTAGCGAAGACGCGCTTGAGATCAGCGTCTCGCTACAGGTCACGATGCTCATCGGCGACGCCGAAGCGCGCGGCGAGCAACCGCACCACGAACAGCATCCTGAGCAACATGCATCTTCGGCTGTCGCGGGCGCGCTCAGCCTGTTCTGGGCGAAGCGCAAACGCGAGGCGGGCAAGATGCAAAGGCTTTCGCCGATGCGCCCGCAAACGCCGTCACGCGTGCTCGGCAAGGCGCGCTTCAACTGGACTCCGACGCGCGACCTCGTGCGCCCGTGGCCGATGTCAATTTTTATCTGGGGTGTGATCCTCGTCGGCGTCCTCTCCATCGCGGCGGTTTTTGGTTACATGTCGGCCTTTTCGCCCGCGCCCGTCTCGAACCCGCACGTCCGCTCGACGCTCCAAACCAGCCCCGCGATTGCCCGCGAAGCCAACGCCAACTCGTGCACGACCTGTCATACGCTCACCGCCAGCATGGAGTCGAACTGCACCTCGTGTCACCAGGCCGAAGCCTTTCACGCCAACGTCATCAAGCCACATGCCGACGCCGGCATCGGCTGCATCGATTGCCACGCCGAACATCGCGGCGAAGACTTTCGCCCCGCCGCTTTCGCGCACCAGACATGCGCCAACTGCCACAACGACAGCAACACGAGAGCCTTCAACGGCAAGCGCGTCGGCACACCGCACAACGGCACTTTTGGCTATCCGGTGGTTGACGGCAAGTGGGAATGGGAAGGACTCAGCGAACTCGAGTGGGCGCAGAAGTCGCCGGAGATGCGCAACGCGCTCGGACGCTGGCCCAATGACACGACCGACGGGCAGCGACTGAGCGCGCAATTCCACGTCCTGCACTTGCACCGCGTCAAAACCGTGCCGGGCATGACCGCTAACAAAGACGGCGAGATGTCGTGCTCGACCTGTCACCAGTCGTTCATCCCGATCGACCGCGAGACGCCGCGCGCGACCTGCGCCCAGTGTCACAACGGCAACATCGACAACCTCGCCACTCAAACTTCGATTGGCGCAAACGCTCCCAACTGCATCTCGTGCCACGTCCAACACGTCGAAGGTCGCCGGACGTGGGGAACGTCGCTGCTCGCGCGCGTGCCGCCGGTCGCACCCGCCGCCACACAATCCGTGTCTCAATCGATCTCGCTGTTTTCCAGACCGAATTAACCGCGAGGGGTCATCAGTTCCGACACCAAACCAATTACTATCCGTAGCCATGAAAAAGTCCCAGCTACTCATCATCGTCGCGCTACTCGTTTTGCTTCTGGCGATTAATCAATTCTCCAGCGACACCGACATTTCCAAGAGTTACTTCGGCGGTTTGCCGTGGTACGGGTGGGTCGGTGTCAGCCTGTTTCTCGTCATCGTCGGCATCGGGTTCGCGTTGCGCGACGCCGCCCGCGCCCGGCGTCTGCTCGAAGAACCCATCGCCGTCAAAGAGGAAGTGGACGATGCGAGCAGGATCAAGGTATCGCTCGAAGACCTCGCGCGCATCGACCCCGACGGGCCGAGCTACCCACACCCGGTCGTCTTCCCCGAACGCTGCATCGGTTGTCATGCGTGCGTCGATGCCTGTCCGCACGACGTGCTCGCCATCGTCAACGGCATCTCTGTTCCGATTGCGCGCGACCAGTGCATGGAAGATACGGCGTGTCAGGTCGAATGCCCGGTCAATCCGAAAGCCTGCATCGTCGTCAACACAATCAAGAAGATTCCGGCGCGCAAAGTCCCGAACCGCGACGCGGCTTTCATGACCGATGTGCCCGGCTGCTTTATCATCGGCGACGTTTCGGGGACGCCGCTCATCAAAAACGCCGCCAACGAAGGCGCGGACGTAATCAAACACATCGCGCACGAACTCAGTAACGGCGCGCCGCCCGAACCAAAGGCCGAATACGACGTGGCGATTATCGGCATCGGCCCCGCCGGACTCTCTGCCGCCATCAAAGCCAAGCAGTTCAATCTCAAATACGTCGGCATCGAACAGGACAAAGTTCTCGCCACCATCGACGCTTATCCGGCGAACAAGTATGTCTTCTTCAAGCCCGAAACGATGGAATCGCGCGGCGCGATTGACGTTGACGGCGCGGGTTTGCAACGCGAAGTGATTCTCGAATCGTGGACCAACGAGATGAACTCGAACGGCGTCACGATCAACGAAAACGAGAGTTGCAAATCGATCAAGCGCGCCGAAGACGGCGACTATTTCACGCTCCAAACCGAACAGGGCGTCGATAAAGACAAGGTAACCTACCGCGCCCGCCGCGTCATCCTCGCCCTCGGCAATCGCGGCACGCCGATGAAGTTGCGGCTTACCGGCGAAGAGATGAAGGTCACGCGCGAGGAGCGCACCGAAGATAAAGTTAAATACAAACTGACCGACCCGGAAGCCTACCGACGCAAGCGAATCATCGTCGTCGGGGCGGGCAACTCTGCCATCGAAGCGGCGGTTGACCTCGTGGCGCGTCGCGACGGGACGAACATCTCCATCCGCCCCGACGAAGAAATCAACGAAGTCACGCTCGTCATCCGCAGCGACCTCAAAAACGACCTCAAGTTCGGCAACAAGCTACAGGTTTACGACTGCATCGACGAAGGCAAAATCAAAGCCTATTTCGGAACCTCTATCAAAGAGATTCGCGACGACGAAGTGGTATTGCAAGATGCGCGCTCGTCGGAGGTCAAAGCGACCATCAAAAACGACTACATCTTCGCGATGATTGGCGGCGACAAGCCCACCAAGTTTCTCGAATCAATCGGCGTCAAGATTGGCTAAAAGCTGAGAGTGTAAAAGCGTCAGGCGAGAGGCTGACGGCGCGAAGCGAGAAAGCAGAAGCCGTGGGCGGGTTGAAGAGATTCAATCCGCCCACGGCTTCTCTATAGCGGTTTGCAATTGGGTGAGTGCCGGGAGCGCCAGCCTCCCGCTGGCCAGCGTGCTCGGAGCACGTTCAATGGTTCGCGTTCTCCGAACGCTCAATGCGAGCGGGACGCTCGCGCTCCCAGGCGATGCCGCTCTT
>JBGTHJ010000473.1:0-7094 GCA_041746175.1 Pyrinomonadaceae bacterium | reverse complement strand
GACGGCGGGCGGCGTGACGGGTGCGGCGCGCGTCCGGGTTGTGCCGCCGCTGCCGTGGAACGAGAACTTCGATTCGATGACGGCGGGCACGTTTCCGCAGCACTGGACGAACGCCGGGATGAAATATGTCGTCCGCGAGATCGACGGCAACAAGGTGCTGGTCAAGACGACGGAAGGCTCATCGCTGTTGAGCCGCGCGCGGGCTTACATCGGGGCGTCGGATTTATCGAACTACACGGTCGAGGTCGATATTCGCGCGACGGAGAAGCGGCGGCAGACGGGCGACGCCGGAGTCATCGCGCAACGCTACGCGCTCGTCATGTTCGGCACCAGCCAGCGGCTTGAGATTCAACCCTGGCAGCCGGAGACGGCGCGCACCGCCTCGGTGCCCTTCGCGTGGAAGGCCGACGTGTGGTATCGCTTGAAACTCCGGGTCGAGACGCTGCCCGATGGCAAGGTGCGTGCGCGCGGCAAAGCGTGGCCGCGCGACGAAGCCGAACCCGCCGCGTGGACGGTTGAAAAAATCGACGCGCTGCCCAACGTGCAAGGCAGCCCCGGACTCTTCGGCGCGGCCCCGGCGGAAATCTTTTACGACAATCTGAAAGTGACACCGAACAAATGAGAGAAACAGAAGGCACAAGGCGGCAATCGGTTATGCGGCGGAGTGAATCGAGCGGGATGTTTAATACGATTGGAAGAAGTCGCTTGTTGGCGGCGTGCTTGCTGCTCGCGGTCTGCGGCCTTTTGCCTTCGGCCTTCTCCGCCCCGGCGACGACGACGACGGTGTCAGACCCCGGCGGAAGCGATTGGCCGATGTGGGGCGGGACGCCGGATCGCAACATGGTGTCGAAGATGAAGGGCTTGCCGACGAGTTGGGACGTGGCGAAGAAGCGCAACGTCAAGTGGGTGGCGCAACTCGGCTCGCAGACCTACGGCAACGCGGTGGTCTCCGGCGGGACGGTCTTCGTCGGTACGAACAACGAAGCCAAGCGCGACCCGGCGCAGGGCGGCGACCGGGGCGTCGTGATGGCCTTCAAAGAATCGAACGGCGAATTTTTGTGGCAGATGACGCACGAGAAGTTGGTCGCGGGGCGCGTCAACGATTGGCCGTATCAGGGCGTGGCATCGTCGCCGCTCGTCGAGGGCGAACGGCTCTACTACGTCTCGAACCGCGCCGAACTCGTCTGTCTCGACACGCGAGGGTTTCGCGACAAAGAGAACGACGGCGACGTGAAGGACGAAAAGTTGACCGGCGAGTTCAACGCCGATGTCGTGTGGAAGTTCGACATGATGGAAGAGGTCGGCGCGCAGCCGCACAACCTCGCCAATTCGTCGCCGGTCGCGTTCGGCGATCTGCTTTACGTCAGCACGTCGAACGGTCAGGACGAAAGCCACGTCAACGTCCCTTCGCCGAAAGCCCCGGCGATCATCGCGGTCAACAAGAAGACGGGCAAGCTCGTCTGGGAAGACAATTCCGTCTTCGATAAGATTCTGCACGGGCAGTGGGCTTCGCCGACGGTCGGGAAAATCGGCGGCGTCGATATGGTCTTGATGGGGCAGGGCGACGGCTGGATACGCGGCTACGAGGCTTTGACGGGGAAGAAGCTCTGGGAGTTCGACACCAACCCGAAGGATTCCGTCTGGCCGAAGACGCGCAACGAACTCATCAGCACGGCGGTCGTCTACGACGACAAGGTTTACATCGCCAACGGTCAAGACCCCGAACACGGCGAGGGCATCGGGCACCTGTACTGCATCGACGCGACCAAGCGCGGCGACATCACCAAGACCGGACTCGTCTGGCACTTCGATAAAATCCGCCGCTCGATTTCGACCCCGGCAATCATCGACGGTTTGATCTTTCAACCCGACTTCAGCGGCTTTCTTCATTGTCTCGACGCCAAGACCGGACAACTCTACTGGACGCACGACATGTTCGCCGCCGTGTGGGGTTCGCCGCTCGTCGTCGATGGCAAGCTCTATCTCGGCGACGAGGATGGCGATGTCGTCATCATGGAAGCGGGCAAGACCAAGAAGGTGCTCGGCGAGATGAACATGGGAAGCTCGGTTTACAGCACGCCCGTCCCGGCGGGCGGCGCGCTGCTCATCTCGAGCCGCAACCAACTTTACTCGCTCGTCGAAGGCGTGAGCGCCGCGCCCGCTGCCGCGCCCGCATCGTCACCCGTCGTGTCCGCGTCGCCTGCGAAACCGGGCGGCGTCTAAAAAAAGTTTGGTCGAGCAGCGATGGGGTTGCTTGCAGTTCAGACGAGAACCACCCCGAAGCGACAGCCGGAGAATATTTCTCGACGGGGTTTTGAGAGTCGTTAAATCGGCTACCGGTGAAGAATCATGAAACACACTCTTTCTCTTGGTCTGCTGTGTCTGTCTCTGTGCTTCGTCGCGGTCGCCGCGCACGCGCAGAACTGGACAGCCTTTCGCGGCAACAACGCTTCGGGCGTCGCCGACGGCAACGCCAAAACCCCCATCGCGTGGGACGCCTCGAAGTCAAACAACATCGTCTGGAAAACCGTCGTCCCCGGTCTCTCGCACGCGAGTCCGGTCGTGTGGGGCAATCGCGTTTTTCTCATCACCGCCGTCAGCGTCGCGCCGGTCGTCGATTTCAAAGCCAAAGATCGTGGCATCGGTCTCGCGCACGACATTCTGAAGCACGCGTGGCGGATTTACGCGCTCGATAAGGGGAGCGGGAAAATCCTGTGGGAGCGGACGGCGCACGAGGGCGTGCCGCGCGCCAAGCGGCACGTCAAAGCGACGCAGGCCAACTCGACTCCGGCGACCGACGGCAAAGTCGTCGTCGCGTTGATGGGTTCGGAAGGTCTGTTCGCCTACGACGTGGACGGGAAACTTTTGTGGAAGCAAGACCTCGGCGTGCTCAATCCCGGCCTCGCCGATGACCCGACCTCCGAATGGGGGCACGCCAGTTCGCCGATCATTTACAAGAACCTCGCCATCGTACAGGCCGACGGGCACAAGCAATCGTTCATCGCGGCCTACGATCTCAAAACCGGCAAGCGCGCGTGGCACGTCGAACGCGGCGAATTGCCTTCGTGGAGCACCCCGTCGATTTACGAAGGCAAGACGCGCACCGAGTTAATCAGCAACGCGGGGCGCTTCGTACGCGGTTACGACCCGCTGACCGGCAAAGAACTCTGGCGGTTTTCCGACAACAACACCGAAGTCAAACAACAGGCGCCGCTCATCGCGCACGACCTGATTTTTATCACGGGCGGCTATCCGCCGGGGCGTCCGATGTACGTCTTTCGTCCCGGCGCGAGCGGCGACATCTCGCTCAGAGAAGGGCAGGAGTCGAACCAATTTATCGCGTGGCGCGCGAGTCGCGGCAGCCCCTACACGCCGACGCCCATCATCTACGGCGACTATCTTTACATCTGCGCCGACAACGGCGTCTTCAGCGCATATCATGCCAAGACCGGCGAGCGCGTCTATCAGGAACGCCTGCCGAGTTCTTTCAGCGCGTCGCCCGTCGCCGCCGACGGCAAACTCTACATGGCGAGCGAAGACGGCGAGGTTTACGTCGTCCGCGCGGGAGCGACCTTCGAGGTGCTCGCGACCAACCCGATGGGCGAACCCTTGATGGCAACGCCCGCCATTTCCGGCGGAATGCTCATCGTGCGGTCGCAAAATTTCGTCTACGCGATTGGCGAGCGGCGCGCCGCGCAAGATACGAAGAAAGTCGATTGAGCCGCATTGAGAAAATTTGGTGGCCGGTCAGGATAGACAAGATGGAAAGGCCAGCCGGAAGTTTGAAAGCGTCGGGATAGAGAAAGACGGACAGCGATGCTTTCATCCTTCCGGCTTGCGCGTCGTTTTATAGCGGGTTGCCATAGAACGTGCACCTAAAAGAGAGGCGCCGCCCGCCTGGGAGCGCGAGCCTCCGGCTCACCTTGAGCGTTCAGAGAACGCGAATCATTGAGCGTACTTGAGCACGCTGTCCAGCGAGACGCTGGCGCTCCCAGGATTCACCCATTTGCAATGCACGATATTCATCCTTTCCGTCCATGTTCGAGCCTGCTTTTTTCGACCGGCATACGCAATGGAGTCATTTGATTTTCAACCTCGCACGCGCGTCGTCTTCGGCGAGGGCGCGGCGGCGCGTCTGGGCGAGTTGGCGCGCGCGTCGGGTTTTCGTCGGGTATTGCTGGTGGCGGATCGTGGCATGGTCGAGGCGGGTTGCGTCGGGCGAGCATCGACGTTGCTGGCGGACGCGGGGGTCGAAGTCGTCGCGTTCCACGATTTCGACGCGAACCCCGATACCGCGATGGTCGAGGCGGGGCGCGACTTCGCCGCGCGGCTCGATGTCGATTCGATCATCGGGCTGGGCGGCGGCAGTTCGCTCGACTGCGCGAAGGCCGTCAACTTTTTGCTGACCAACGGTGGGCGGATGCCTGACTATTTCGGTTACGGCAAAGCTCGAAGGCGGCTGCTGCCGATGATCGGCGTTCCAACCACGTCGGGGACGGGCAGCGAGGCGCAATCTTACGCGCTCATCTCGGACGCGACGACGCACGCGAAGATGGCTTGCGGCGACCCGCAGTTGGCTTTCCGCGTGGCGTTGCTCGACCCCGTGCTGACCGTCTCGCAGCCGCGCCACGTCACCGCCGCGACCGGTTTCGACGCCATCGCGCACGCGGTCGAAACTTTCGTCACGACCAAACGCAACGCGCTCTCCGAAGCTTTCTCGCGCGCGGCGTGGCGGCTGTTGGAGGCGAACTACGAACGCGTGCTGACGCATCCGAAAGACATCGAAGCGCGCGGCGCGATGCAACTCGGAGCCTATTTCGCGGGTGCCGCGATTGAAAACTCGATGCTCGGCGCGACACACGCCTGCGCCAATCCGCTGACGGCTCGCTACGATTTCACGCACGGCGTCGCCATCGCCGCGCTGCTGCCGTCGGTCGTCCGCTGGAACGCGCGCTTCGCGGGACATCTCTACGACGCACTGGCGAAAGACGCTTCTCCGGCGTCGGTCGTCGTCAGCAGCAGCAGCAGCAGCAGCGGCGCGGCAGCGGCGGAGCGTCTGGCCGCGCGTCTGGAACAACTCGCGGAAGCGGGCGGCTTGCGTCGTGGTCTGAGCGCGGCGGGCGACCTGCCCGCGCTCGCCGCCGAAGCCGCCACCCAGTGGACGGGACGTTTTAATCCGCGACCGCTTGATGCGGTCGGCGCTCTGGAGGTTTACGAGTGCGCGTACTAGAAGGCGAATCGAAAAAGGTGGCCGGGCTTCTGCTGTCAACATGCGCGCTTTTGCTTTTGGCCGCGCCGGTGCTGGCGCAGACGCAGACGCCCGCGACCAACTGGTATCAGTTCCGGGGCAATCAACAGTTGACGGGCGTGTCGGCTTTGACGGGGCTGCCCGCGACGCCGCGTCATCTGTGGACGTACGAGGCGGGCGAGTCGATTGAATCATCGGCGGCGGTGGTCGGCGGGACGGTCTTCGTCGGGTCGCACAAGGGCGAACTGGTCGCGCTCAATCTGGAGAACGGCGCGGTCTACTGGAAGTACCGCGCGGGCGAAATCGGCGAGTCGTCGCCCGCCTTCGACGACCCGCACGGCATGGTTTTCATCGGCGACCTCGGCGGGACGTTCCACGCCGTCAACGCGCGCGACGGCAGAGGACTCTGGACGTTCAAGACGGGCGGCGAAATCAAGTCGTCGCCGGTCGTCGTCGGCAACCGCGTCCTCATCGGCTCGTATGACGGGCATCTCTATTGTCTGTCGGTGCGCAACGGCGCGATGTTGTGGAAGGTGAAGACCAACGGCCCCGTCCACGCCACGCCGTCGGTCGCGGGCGGGGTCGCCTACATCGCCGGGTGCGACGAGATTTTTCGCGCGATTCGCATCGCGGACGGCAGGGAGGTTTTCCGCGTCACATCGGGCGCGTACACCGGCGCATCGCCCGCGCTGTTCGCGCAGAACGTCTTCTACGGAACATTCAACAACGACGTGCTCGGCGTCAGTCTCCGCAGTAAAAACGTCGCGTGGCGCTATCAACCGACCGAGCGACAGTTCCCATTTTATTCGTCGGCGGCCATCGCTGCGGGGCGCGTCGTCGTCGGCGGGCGTGACAAGTTGGTTCACTGTCTGAGCGCGACGACGGGGAAGAGGCTCTGGACTTTTCCGACCAACGCGCGCGTCGAATCGTCGCCCGCCATCGCGGGCGGACGCGTCTACGTCGGCTCGAACGATGGGCGTTTTTATGTGCTCGATTTAGCGACGGGCAAGAAACTCTGGGAGTTCAACGCGGGCGCGCCGTTCTCCGCCTCGCCCGGCATCGCCACCGGGCGCATCGTCATCGGAACGCAGGACGGGCGTTTGTACTGCTTCGGCTGAAGTCGCAACCCCGAGCTGTTTTGAAGCGGCGGCAACTCAGGGTTTCGAGAAGTATCTTTCGAGCGTCACGGCGTCGGGCTTCCGCGTCAGACGCGAAACGACGTACATCAGCAGTACGGAGATAGTCACCATTGGGACGACCGGCATGAAGCCAAAGACCGCCGTGCCGCCGGGTGTGCGCGCCAGAACTTCGACGCCGCCAAGCGACAGGATTTGAGTTGCCGGCCCCGGTGCGGGCGCGGGCACGATGGCCTGAAAAGTCGCGACCGCAGCGACCGCGAGCGCCACCCAGACCGCGACCGCGAGCGCGCCCCATTTCGTGCTCCCACGCCAGAACAGAGCCGCCACCATCAACGGCGACAACGCCGCGAACCCTGAAAACGCATACTGAATCGCGAGGTCGAAGATCGCCTCCGGCGCACGCAACGCGACCACGTAGGCGAGCACCGTCAGAACTATCACGAAGATGCGCCCCGTCTGAACCTGCACCGCTTCGCCGAACCGCCGCTTGCCCCCGTAGAAGGCGAACACGTCCTCCGTAAACATCGTCGAGAGCGCGAGAATCTGCGAGTCGCTCGCCATTACCGCCGCCATGATGCCCGCGCCGAGCAGCCCCGCGAGCCACAGCGGCGCGTAGCGTTCGAGCAGTCGGAGCAAAACGTCATCGCCCGCCGCGCGCTCGCGCAACTCGTCGCGTTGCGCGGGCGACATCGCGCGTCCCTGCTGTG
>JBGTHJ010000472.1:0-4083 GCA_041746175.1 Pyrinomonadaceae bacterium | reverse complement strand
GCAACGCGAGGCCGCGCTCGCGCTCGGCGCGACGAAGTGGGAGACGACGCGCGTCGTGCTCTCGAACGGGGGGCCGGGCATCGCGGGCGCGATCATCCTCGGTTTGGGGCGCGCCATCGGCGAAACGATGGCGGTGACGATGGTTATCGGCAACCGGCCTGAGATCAGCGCGTCGCTGTTCGACCCGTCGTACAGCATCGCCTCGGTCATCGCCAACGAGTTTGCCGAAGCCAGCGACGAGCTTTACCTGAGCGCGCTCGTCCAACTCGGTCTGATACTTTTCCTCGTAACCTTCATTATCAACGGCGCGGCGCGCGTCCTCGTGTGGAGCGTGACGCGCGATACGAGCGGAACCGCGAGGGCTTGAACAGAGCGATGAGCGCAAACATCCCCACCGCCGACCGCCGACGCCGCCTCGCGAGCGGTGTCATGACGACGCTGACCGCGCTCTGCGCGCTGTTCGCCGTCGTCACGCTGGTTTTGATTCTCGGCTACATCGCGGCGCGCGGCATCAGTTCGCTGAGTCTGCAATTCCTCACCGACACGCCGAAGCCGGTCGGCGAAGGCGGCGGCATCGGCAACGCGATTGTCGGGTCAGTGATGCTGCTCGCGCTCGCTTCCGCCGTCGGGTTGCCGTTGGGCATCGCGACCGGAGTTTACCTCGCGGAGTTCGGTGCGGGACGCTTCGCGAGCACGGTGCGCTTCGTCACCGACACGCTGACCGGCGTCCCTTCGATACTCGTCGGCGTCTTTATCTACACGATCATCGTGCTCCCGATGAAACAGTTTTCCGCGCTCGCCGGAGCCGTCGCGCTCGCCATTATCATGGTTCCGATTGTCGCGCGGACGACCGAAGAGATGATCCGTCTGGTTCCCGCGAGTTTACGCGAAGGCGCGCTCGCGCTCGGCGCGCCGCAGTGGCGCGTGACGTTGGGAGTTGTGCTCCCGGCGGCGGCTTCCGGTATCGCGACCGGGGCGATGCTCGCCGTCGCGCGCGTCTCCGGCGAAACCGCGCCGCTGCTGTTCACGGCTTTGAACTACAAGTTCTTTAACTTTTATCTCGATAGGCCGATGGCATCGCTGACCGTCCAGATTTATAATTACTCGATTTCGCCCTACGACGAATGGCACGCGCAGGCGTGGGCGGCGACGCTCGTGTTGATGACGCTGATTCTCGGCATCAACATCGCCGTCCGCTTTTTCACGCGGAAGAAATTCTAAAGTCGTGACGGGCGTCAAGGTGACACGAGAAGAGCAACAACGACGGCTTGCCGCAAGCAAACGCACCGCATGGCGCTCCGTTCGATGTTTTCGCCGTCACCTGTCACCGTTTTCAAACTTATGTCTTCAACGTCAATCACCGCCCCGGCTCCACTCTACGAAGCGCGCCGGAACGAGGTCGCCGACACGAACGCCGAAGGCACACCGGTAAAAATCGCGGTGCGCCACCTCGATTTCTTTTACGGGCGCGCACAGGCTCTCTATCAAATCTCGCTCGACATCCGCGAGCGGTTCGTGATGGCTTTCATCGGGCCTTCGGGCTGCGGCAAATCGACGTTTCTGCGGACGCTGAACCGGATGAACGACACGATTCCGGGGACGCGCGCCGAGGGTGAAGTGTTGCTCGACGGGACGGACATCTACGCGCCAAACACGGATGTCGTCGCGCTCCGGCGCCGCGTCGGGATGGTCTTTCAAAAGTCGAACCCGTTCCCGAAATCCATCTTCGACAATGTCGCCTACGGGTTGAGGATCAACCGCCTGACTTCGAGCAAGAGCGAACTCGAAGACCGCGTCGCAGAGGCGTTGCAAAATGCCGCGCTGTGGACGGAGGTCAAAGACCGTCTGAAAACTTCCGCGCTCGGACTCTCCGGCGGGCAGCAGCAGCGGCTTTGTATCGCGCGCGCGCTCGCGGTGCGCCCCGAAGTTTTGTTGATGGATGAACCAGCATCGGCGCTCGACCCGATTGCGACGCAAAAGATCGAAGAGTTGATTTTTGAACTCAAGAAGCAGTTCACGATTGTCATCGTCACGCACAACATGCAACAGGCGGCGCGCGTCTCAGACCGGACGGCGTTCTTCTGGCTCGGCAAACTCATCGAAGTTAACTCGACCGAAAAGATGTTCACCAACCCCGTCGAGAAACTGACCGAAGACTACATCACCGGGCGTTTCGGATGACGACGCTGTTGCTCGTCGCGTGAGATTCGATTACTCGATAAAGAAAAAGGGGGCGGCTGTTCGTCTCGCGCGCCCGCGCGATAGGAACAGCCCGGAAGCAATCATATGGAACTACACAGACGTTTGGACGACGAACTCGATACCCTGCGCGACCGCGTGCTGCTGCTCGGCGGCGAGACGGAGACCGCGCTCCAACGCGCGATGCACGCGCTCATCGAACGCGACACCGCATCGGCCAGAGAAGTGCTCGCCGGAGACGACGCGATCGACCAACTCGAAGTCGAAATCGACCGCCTCTGCATCGACGTGATTGCGCTCCGCCAACCCGCCGCGCGCGACCTCCGGTTCGTCGTCTCGGTCGCCAAAATCACCCCCATTCTCGAACGCATCGCCGACCACGCCTGCAACATCGCGCGCGCCGCCGTCGATCTCAACGATGAACCGCAACTCCGACCCTACATCGACCTCCCGCGCATGGCCGCGCAAGCTTCCAACATGCTCCATGCCGCGCTCGATGCGTTCACGTCGGGCGACGCTGCGGCGGCGCGCGCCGTCATCGAACGCGACGACGAAATCGACGCGCTCTACGACCAGATATTTCACAGTCTGATCGAAATGATGGTCGCCGACCCGACGACCACGACGCGCGCCGCGCGTCTCTTGTTCGTCGCCAAACATCTCGAACGCATCGGCGACTACGTGACCGACATCTGCGAACTGACGGTCTATATGGCCGAAGCGCGATTTATCAAACACAGTAATTAGCCGTGACAAGTGACGGGTGACGGCTGCCAGGCGAAAACGCTTTTGTCCTGCCGCCCGCGACCCGTCACCCGTCACCCGAATGTTATGTCAAAACCAGTGCTGATCGTCGAAGACGACCCCGACATCGCAGAGGGGCTGCGCTACAATTTGGAGCGCGAGGGACTTGAGGCGCGCGTCGCGCTGACGGGCGAGCAGGGACTCGCCGCCGCGCTCGACGCGAAAAGCCCCCCGGCGCTGGTCATTCTCGACTTGATGTTACCGGGGATGAGCGGCACCGAGTTGTGCCGACGCCTCCGGCGCGAACCCGCCACACGCCGCACGCCCATCATCATGCTCACGGCGCGCGCCTCCGAAGCCGACCGCGTCGCCGGTCTCGACCTCGGCGCCGACGACTACATCTCGAAACCTTTCTCCGTCCGCGAACTGTTGGCGCGCGTGCGCGCCGTACTGCGCCGCGCCGACGAAAATACCGCCGCGCGCTACGAAGATGCGCGCCTGACGATTGACTTCGCGGACATGCGCGTCGCGTGCGACGGCGTAAACGTCAGGCTCACGCGCAAGGAGTTCGCGCTGCTCGCGGCGCTCGCCAAAGGTACGGGGCGCGTCGCCACCCGTCAGCAACTTCTCGATAACGTGTGGGGCTACGAATACTATGGCGACACGCGCACGCTCGACGTACACATCCGTCGTCTGCGCCAAAAACTCGGCGCGTGCGGCGACACGATCGAAACCGTCGTCGGCGTCGGCTATCGATTCGTCGGCTGCTCTGAATCGAGCGCGCGCGCGCCGGAAATCGGCTGAGTCATCAGACCTCTTGCGATGAGTCACTGAAGCCGGTGCGTCAGTCTTTCCGCGCGCTACCTCCATCGCTTATCATCCCGTCATGTCTCTTCGTCTCGCGCTTGCGATAGCCATCAGCGGCGGGGTGCTGGCCGCCTGTCTCTGGTTCTACTCCGCAAATCCATCCGTCGCCGGACTGCTCCTCGGCGGCGCGGCGTTGGGCGCGCTGGCGGCGCGTCTTTTTCCGGGTCGGGCGAACGAGCCAAGCCCGGATGAGCGCGCGGCGGGAGCGACGCGCTCATCCGCGAAGTTTGAGCACGTCGCTATCGAAGCGGCGGCGGCGACGACGGGGGGGGT
>JBGTHJ010000471.1:0-6166 GCA_041746175.1 Pyrinomonadaceae bacterium | reverse complement strand
GGCTCGCGCGGCGGGCACGCCGTCGGGCATGGTCGCGGGTCAGGCGCACGACATCGACGCCGAAACGCGCGAAGTCACCGGCGAAGAACTCGACCTCATCCATCGACGCAAAACCGGCGCGCTGATCGTCGCCGCCGCACGCAGCGGCGCGCTCATCGCGGGCGCGACCGCCACGCAACTAGAAGCCGTCAGCGCCTACGCGCGCGAACTCGGACTGCTGTTTCAAATTACCGACGACCTCCTCGACGTGACCGCCACCGCCGAAGACCTCGGCAAGACGCCGGGCAAAGACGCCCGCGCGCAAAAGGCGACCTACCCCGCGCTCTACGGTCTTGAAGCGGCGGGCGAGCGGGCACGCGCCGTCTATGCGCAAGCCTGTGCTGCGCTCGACTCCATCGACCGCCCGACCGCGCTGCTCCGCTCTATCGCACGGCTGATCCTCGAACGCCGCTCATAAAAAAACTCACGCCCCCGCAATCGCCGAACCGCTTGTCACTTTGGAAAGAGATAACTCTGGCCGGAGACGAACCCGTCCCCGCCCGCCGTCTGGTCGAAAGGCGCGGCGCGCGGGGACGGTCGATGTTTATTGTGCTTTGCAAATGGGTGAACACTGGGAGCGCCAGCGTCCCGCTGGCAGGCGTGCTCCAAGCACGCTCAATGATTCGCGTTCGGCGAACGCTCAAGGCGAGCCGGGGGGCTTTGCGCTCCCGGGCGGGCGGCGTCTCTCTTTTAGGTGCTGCCTTCTATTGCAACTCGCTATTGAAGGCTTGTAGAACTTCGTCGGCGTGCTGTTCGACGTTGACCTTGTCAAAGACTTTTTTGATCTTGCCGTCTTCGCCGATGAGGAATGTTTTGCGCGCGACGCCCATAAACTTTTTGTCGCCCCACGTCTGTTCGCCGTAGACGCCGTAAGCCTCGGAGACGGAGTGGTCGGTGTCGCTCAGGAGCGTGAACGGCAGGTCGTACTTCGCCATGAAAGCCTGATGCGACTCGCCGTCGTCGAGCGAGACGCCGAGCACCTTGATGCTGCGCGCCTCGAAATCGGCGTACGCATCGCGAATCGAGCACGCTTCTTTCGTACAGCCGGGCGTGTCGTCTTTCGGGTAAAAATAGAGCATTACTTTCTGGCCGCGCAGGTCGGAAAGTTTGATGGGATTGCCGCGCTCGTCGCGCGTCGAGAAATCGGGCGCGGTGTCGCCTTCCTTGAACATGATGAAAGCCTCCGTCAGTGTGGTTAAGATTTAGCCCTCCCATTCTATAGCAAGTTGCAATTGCATGTAGCACATAAAAGAGCGGAATCGCCCGGGAGCGCGAGCGTTCCGCTCGCATTGAGCGTTCGGAGAACGCGAACCATTGAACGTGCTCCGAGCACGCTTGCCAGCGGGACGCTGGCGCTCCCGGCACTCACCCAATTGCAAACCGCTATAAAAGGCAAAAGGCAAAAGGTAAAAGGCAGAGCACGGGAATTTACAACGCGCGGTCGTTTTGCCGCCCGCCGGTCTTCCTCCGGCACGCTTTTGCGGCTTGTCGCGTGGTTTAGTGCGCGGCGATCTCTTTGCGAAAGGCGCGGAATGGTTCGGGGATAAAGGCGGTCAGGCGGTGTTGTTGGGCGGCGCGCCCGTCGGCGAAGGTCTGGAAGACGTGGAAGTCGGGGAGTTGGAGACAACTGAGCGGGGAGGTGTAGTTGTATCCGGTGTCGATGCCGATAGCGCTGTGCGAGATGTAGAGGCCGTGACGACCGATGCGACCGAGCAGGGGCAGGAGCGGCGTCGGGGTGTGGCCGAAGACGCAAGGCTTGCCGTGATACGACTTGAAGAAGTCGGCATCGCGCGACCAAATCAGATGATGCGTCGAGGTGTCGCGCGGGTGCTTGTCGCCGTCGAGTCCGGCGTGGACGTAGAAGGCGTATTGGTCTTCGTGGTAAATCGGAAGTTGGCGGAAGAACTCGATGTGGTCGCGCGGGATGCTGTCGGCGATCTCCTGTTGGGCGGCGTCGAAGTCGTCGTTGAGTTCGAGCGTCATCGGTCGCCCGACGTACTGCTCGATGGTCTGCTCGCTCCCGACCGCGTGGTGCATCCAGAGCGGGTGGCCGGTATCGACGAAGTCGAGCAACATCTGCTCGTGGTTTCCGCGTAGGCAAATCGCCCCGGCATCGCGGCACAGGCGGATGGCTTCATCGACCGCGCCCGGCGCATCGACGCCCCGGTCGATGAGGTCGCCGAGCAGGATGAGCGAGTCGTGCGCGGGGTCGCGCGGCAGCATCTCGACGAGTTGCCGGAGTTGCGCCGCGCGCCCGTGCACGTCGCCGATGACGAAGGTTTTCATGACGTGTTGCTTCTTTCGAGTTGCTGCTTTTCGATGCGGTGCATCAGCGACTCAAAACGCGGGTCGCCGCGAAGTTTTTGCCAACTGGGGTCGGTCTCGAACCACGGACGATTCTCGTTGCCGAGACTGATCGCGCGTTCGAGCCATTCAAAGGCCAGATCGCTTTCCTCCAGCAAGGCGTACGCGGAAGCGAGCCAGTACGCGATGTCGTGGTCGGCGGAGGCGCTTTCCGCGACGCGCTCGGTGATTTGCTCGCGCGCCGCCGCCGGGTCGCCCGACGCGCTCAGACAGACCGCGAGCAACGGGCGGATGCCGTCCATGCGCGGGTGTTTGTCGAGCACCTCGCGCAAGAGTTCGACCGCCGCGTCCGAGTTGCCGCGAAGATAGAAGACCATCGCGCGAAACGTCTTGATTAACGGATGGTCGGGTTCGAGCGCCGCGCCCTGATCGAGTTCGAGCAGCGCATCGTCGTAGCGCCCCTGATATCTGAAGATACGCGCGCGGTTGTAGCTGACCACGACGCGCTCCGCCGGATTCAAACGCAGCATCCGGCCAAACTCTTCGAGCGCCCGCTCGTACTGGCCGTCGAGACGGTAGAGCGTGCCGCGTATGAAGTGGACGCCGACATCGTTCGGGGCTTCCTTGCGTAGTCGCTCGATCTCGGCGCGGGCTTTATCTTTCTCGCCGCGCGAGAGAAAGATAAAGACCATGTGCATCCGCGCTTCGAGGAGTTGCGGGTCGAGCTTGAGCGCGGTGTTGAACTCGTCTTCCGCGATCTCGTAGTCTTCGGTTCCGCCGAAACCCTTGATGACGCGGTTGGCGTGCGCGCCGCCGAGCGCGCAATGCGCGAGCGCGAACCTGGGGTCGAGTTCGATGGCGCGCTCGAAATGTTTGATCGCCGAATCGGAGTCTTCGCGCGCGAGCGTGTGATAGATGAACTTGCCGTGACAGTCGCGCCCGCGCAGGTATTCTTCGTAAGCCTCGGCGTTGGATGTCGCGGGGCCGCTGGCGACGACGGGCGCAACGTCCTGCGCTTGTTCGACGCTCAACCCGTCGGCGATTCGCGAGGCGATGTTGTCCTGTAGCGCGATGATGTCCTGCGCCGAGGCGTCGATGCGGTCGCTCCAGAGAATCTCGCCGCTCTGCACGTCGAGCAACTGCGTGGTCACGCGCAGCCGCTCGCCGACGCGCAGGAAACTCGATGAAAGCACCGCCCCGACGCTCAGGTCACGCCCCGCCTGAATCGGGTCGACTTCCTGCCCCTGATACTTCACGATCAGCGACGACGGGCGCACGACGAGCGAGCGCAGCCGCGCCAGTTCCGTGATGACCGCATCGGCCAGCGAAAACTCGTAGAAGCTGGCGTCGGGGTCGTTGCTCAGATTGCGGAAAGGTAGAATCGCAATCGACTTGTTCGCGGAACTGCCGTCGCCCTGCGAGGTTTCGTGATACGACATCTGCGGCGAAGACGCGGACGGCGTGGCGGTTGCGCGCGAAGTTTGCGATGAGAGCGGGAAGGATGATGTCGGCGCGGGGTCGGCTCCGCTCAGCCCGCGCAGCCAGCGTCTGACCGTGCGACCAAAACCGCCGCCCGCGCCTTTTTGATGACGCGGCACGATTGGAATCGCCGCGCCGGGAATCTCACTCGTGTCGTCGAAAGTTCCGGCGGCGGTGACCGCCTCACGCCACACGGCGCGGAGGTCGTCGCGAAAATCGTCGATGCGCTGGTAACGCTGGTCGGGGTCTTTCGCCATCGCGCGGTCGAGAATCTCCTGCAAGCGCGGCGGGGTGTCCGCACGCACCTCGGCGATACGCTGCGGCGTGTCGTACATCACGGCGTAGCGCACCTCGACGCTCGTCTTGCCTTGAAACGGCCACGTCCCCGTCAGCATTTCGTAGACCAACACGCCGGTCGAAAAGATGTCGGCGCGATGATCGACGCGCTGCCCGCTCGCCTGTTCGGGCGCGGCGTAAGTGGCCGTCCCGTAGGGCACGCCCATCTCGGTCAGATGGATGTCGGACTTGTGCTCGCGCGTCGCGTCGCGCTCGTCGAGCAGTTTGGCGAGACCGAAATCGAGCACCTTCGTCAGCCCTTTGTCGGTCACCATCACGTTGCCCGCCTTGATGTCGCGATGAATGATGCCGCGCGCATGGGCGGCGGCGAGCGCGTCGGCGACCTGCACGGCGATCGAGAGCGCGCTTTGCAGTTCGAGCGGGCGACCCGCCACAAGTTGCCGCACGTTGCGTCCCTCGATATGCTGCATCGCGATGAAGTGGAGGCCGTCAACTTCGTGCAGCCCGTAGATCGTGCAGATGTTCGGATGGTCGAGCGACGAGGCGAGCCGCGCTTCGCGCTCGAAGCGTTTGAGGTTCGCTTCGCGCGAGGTCAGTTCCGGCGCGAGAACTTTAATCACGACGGTGCGTCCGAGCTTTTCGTCCGTGGCGCGATAAACCGTGCCCTGCCCGCCCGCGCCGAGTTTTTCGACGATGGTGTAGTTGAGAAGAGTTGAGCCAATCATTTCGGCAGCCATTTAACTCCCAATCCGCTCGCCGCTGCAACCGTTTGCACAGTCGCGGGCGAGTTTTTGTGGCGGCGATGCGAAAAGCCGCGCGGCGGGCGCAGATAAAGAGGCGCGGCGCAGTGCCGGGTTTTAACCGGCTCCGGCATGGACGACGTTTACCGGTGAGCTTTATGTGCGGGCGTGAAATCAGGGACGACGCGCGCGCGCGCGTCGTCCCTGATCTTATCTGTTGATGAATCGGCGCACGGCCAATTCTAATCGTGCACCGTTCAACCGCGCGGCGGATTACCCCACCCTGAACCGACGTAGACGCCGTCTTCAACGATGCACGGCACGGTCGGGTCGCCGCCGGAATAAGCGAGCATCTCGGTACGCCGCGCGCGGTCGTTCTGCGCGTCGTACTCGCTCCATTCCGCGCCCTGCGACGTGTAATGATCGCGCGCCTGCTGGCAATAAGGACAACCCGGCTTGGTGTAAATGACCACTCCCACTTTTTTTGTTTCCTCCTTTTCGGATGCTTAGTTTACTCCCAACAATCGCCCCTCGTAAATCGAAACCCGGCAAATCGCGCGTCATAAATCGTCAATGAAAAAAGCCGGGCAGCAAAACTCTCATCCTTGTCGATTGCCGGTCGACGATTTACTAGCGCACAATATTCGCTATACTGGCCTACCGACGTTCTAACCCAATCCGCGAGCCGGAGTCTTCCGCGAAGTGATTGATAGCGACCTTCTAGACCCGTACGAGAATCTGGTTTCGATAGATGTTCTCGGACACCACGTCGAAGTGCCGGAGAACAACCGGCTGTTGCGCTGCTTCCAGTATCTCTCGATCAACACCATCTCGTACGGCGACTTTTGCTGGAACGGCGACTGCACGCACTGTCAATTCTGGTATCACGAGGCGGGACAGAGCGAGTCGAGCGATAAGACCGCGCTCTCGTGTCGCTTCACGGTGCGCGAGGGATTGATCGTTACGCGCGTCAGCCAGTTCGTCCAACTCGAAGGCATCAACAAGCTCGCCGCGCCGCCGCCGGATGAAGAATAGTCGCCGCATCGCCCGCTCGGTGATTCGCGCGCGGACGTTTGACCGCAGACGTGCGCGCGTTAGACGGCTACCGAAAGCCTGTGATAATCTCGGTCACAGTTTTATAGCAAGTTGCAATTGCATGTAGCAATGAAAGAGCGGCATCGCCTGAGAGCGCGAGCGTCCCGCTCGCATTGAGCGTTCGGAGAACGCGAACCATTGAACGTGCTCCGAGCACGCTTGCCAGCGGGACGCTGGCGCTCCCGGCACTCACCCAATTGCAAACCGCTATA
>JBGTHJ010000470.1:0-6246 GCA_041746175.1 Pyrinomonadaceae bacterium | reverse complement strand
TCAGTCGTGTAATCGTGTGCCCGCTATGCCTGTTGTCGCGCATTGGGCACGACTTCTATCATGCGGTAGAAGTGGGTAGCAACTGAAAGTCTTGCACCGAAGGTGCATAGTTTTGCACTAGCGTGTCTGGGACAATAAAATTGACCGCGCTTAAAATCGTCGCGCTGGCCGCCATCGTGTCCGGCGCATGGTTCGTTCCCGGCTTTGTCCCGTTGGCGGAGGCGCAGGGCAGACGCGGCGACGCGCCGCTCGTCGCTCGCGCGCAAAAAGTCACGGGCGACCGCTTCGATTTCGTGACCGAGACGCCACGCGGTGTTCGCGTCTACACGCGCGCACGTCCGCGCCCCGAAGCCCTCAACGCGATTGACGCAGGGCTATCCGAACTCTTCGCGGTGGCGCGTCGTCGTGGGTATCGCGCGCGTCTCAATCACGCCGACTACACGGTCTTCATCGCGCGTCCCGACCGTGTGCGCGACAGTCGCGGAGCGTATTCGCCCGACATCGCCATCGGCGCGGCGCAGTACGCCGGAAGCGTCTACGATCAGGGCGGCTATGTCTATGCTGCCGGAATCGTGCTCGCGCTCAACCCGTGCGCCTTTATCATCGCCGAGCACGAACGCGATTGGCAGCGCATCACCAACGTCGCGCGCTACGAAGGCGAACATCTCGTGCTCTATCACAACGACCGCCGTCTCTATCAACGCACCGCCGACCACAGTCGCGGCGGCAGTCATCCCATCTTGCAGTGATTCGCGCGTCGAAGCACGACAACCAAAGAGAGTCGCCTTATTTTGCGGGCGGCTCTTTTTATATTTCGACGCAGGCCACACCCATGAGACGTGCACGCAGAGGCTTATAGCAAGCTGCAATTGCATGTAGCACATAAAAGAGCGGCGGGGCCTGGGAGCGCGAGCGTCCCGCTCGCATTGAGCGTTCGGAGAACGCGAACCATTGAACGTGCTCCGAGCACGCTTGCCAGCGGGAGGCTCGCGCTCCCGGCACTCACCCAATTGCAAACCGCTATATTGATTATCACGAGCGGGCGTCTTCCAATCAGGCGAAAAACTTTTTCAGACTTCGCACGGCCCGGCAAACTCTAAGGCTGAGTGACGGGGCGACGCGGGTTCTCTTCGACAACGAAACGTCGGCGGCGCGTTGTCGCACGGGCTATCAAACTCTCCTCTGTAACATCTCGGAAGGAGGATCGTTGAAGATGAAAAAGTTGTACGGGTTGGTGTTGGTTGGCGCGTTGGCGCTCGGTTTCACGTCGAGCGCGGAGGCATCGTCGGGGAGCGAGACGCGGACGCCGAATGTCAGGCACCGGCAAGTTCGCCAGCAAAAGCGAATCTATCAGGGGGTACGTTCGGATGAACTGACGCGGCGCGAAACGCTCCGTCTCCAACGCGAACAGCGTTCGATTCAACGCGAAAAGGTCGAGGCAAAATCGGACGGCACAATCACGCGGCGCGAACGCGCTGGTCTTCAAAGAGAGTTGAATCAGGCGAGCCGCCACATCTATCGCGCCAAACACAACGAACGGGATCGCAACTAAAGCGCGCCCGAAACAGTTGCGCGGCAGCCGAGGGCACTGCCACGCACAGAGAAAGCCCGCGCTCGATGGGCAAGCGCGGGCTTTCGACTTTTCGACGCGCTGCGGCGCGCTCATTTTAAGAAGTCGCGTTCACTTGACGACGGTTGCCGTCAGCACGACGATCAGTCCTTTCTCTTCAACGGTTGTCGTTCCGACAACAACTTTCTCGCCGGCGCGCAGGCTCACGGGCGTCCTGAAGCCGACGTTTTGATATTGAATCATACCGTTGAGGTTGAGCGGAACCCGCATATCGAAGTTGAACGCGCCGATTTGGACGATGCTGTTGCTCCCGGAATCGGGCGAATCCAGTTTGACCTGCGTAAGCCCGTACTCGTAAAAAATCGGGTTGTTGGGCAGCGTCGGATTGCTGAACGGTTTGTACTCGGCGACGCCCCGGTTGTTGACGCCCGCCGACCCTTCCTTCGCGCGATGAATCGCCGAAGTCATCAGGCTGTAGTTTTTATAGTTGAGCGTTGTCCCTACCTGTTGGATGACCGCGTTCAAATCGGCGGGGAGTTCGTTGACGCCGCCGGCGGAGTTCGAGGCCATCAGGACGTAGACGCGAAACTCGATGCCGGGGCGCGACGGCTCCGGCGTGTCGAGCCGCTTGAGGGCTTCTTCGATGACCGCGAGGTTCTCGGGAAGGTCGCGCACGGTGAGGGTCTTAAACTCCTGACTGACAGCCATCGTCGCGCCTTTGAAACCGCTGCCGAGCGCGCGTAGCACGTTGAACAAACTTTCGGGGTCGCGGTTTTTGACTTCAAACACGCGGTTCTTGAAACCCGTCTCCGTGACATAGTTGTCGACGGCTTTCGGGGTCGCGGTCGGGTTGTCCTGTCCGAGCGCGCCGCCCGCGAGCGCTGACGCGAGGATGAACACGGCGAGCGATATTTTTCTGATCGAGAGCATTTTGGGGTCTCCTATCTGATGTCGAGGATCTGTTTGGTCGAAGCGGAGTCGGCGGCGACAACCGCCTCACCGTCGATTCGTCTGTCGTCTATCGTTCCCGCGCCCGTAGCGTTGAAAACTTTCGCGTCGTCGCGGACTCTGCACAACTTCCACGCCGTCCGCCGTCTGCCGGTTGCAATGATTCGGGGGATTGATTCATCGCGTGGCGGATTCGATCAGGAAACGAGACGGCGAGCAAGTTCTTCGACAAAAGAGTTGACGCGCGCTGATTAAACCTATAATTAGAAGTCGGCTGTTTAGCTCTGCTAGTTTGCTCCGACCGTTTCCGCAGGCTAGAAGTCACTCACAATCCAAAGATGCCGAACTGGACGCTACTGCCTTGATGCGACGGATAGATTTGAAAACTGCGCAGGCCGCGCGCTCAAGCACGATTCGCGACATCAACCGGCGCATCGTGCTCAACTACGTGCGCGACCTCCAGCCCATTTCACGCGCCGAAATCGCGCGCGAGACCGCCTTGCAGCGTTCGACCGTTTCGACCATCGTCGAAGAGTTGAAGGCCGAAGGCTTGATCGAAGAGATCGGCGCGGGCAAGTCAACGGGCGGGCGTCGCCCGACGCTGCTGCGTCTTCATGCCGCCGGAGTCATCGCCATCGGCATCGACATCACGCCGTCGGGCACAACCGTCGCGACGAGCGATCTGGCGGGGCGTGTGCTCGAACGCGAAGAGTTTCCGAATGAAGCCAAGCCGGAGCAGATGTCGGAGCGTCTCATCGAATGCGTGCGGCGCGTCGTCAAGCGCGAGGCGCAGGGACTCATCGCGGGGGTCGGGGTGAGTTTGCCGGGGCTGGTCGATCCGGCTAGCGGCAGGGCGGTTTACATCCCGTGGTTCCGCTGGCGCGACTGGGCGATTGCCGAAGAGATTCAGGCGGCGACGGGTTTGGAGGTCATCGTCGATAACGACGCCAACGCCGCCGCGCTCGCCGAACTCTGGTTCGGTCGTCCCGAAGTAAGCGACGCGCGCGACTTCATCATGGTACTGGTCGCCGAGGGCATCGGCACGGGGATAGTTTTCGACGGGCAGATTTATCGCGGCGAGCGCGGCGCGGCGGGCGAGTTCGGTCACATGATCGTCGGGCAACGCGCGCCGATTGCGTGTTCGTGCGGGCTACACGATTGTTGGGAGGCGTTCTCTTCGGAACGCGCGGCGGTGGCGCGCTACACAAGCGCGACGCAAAACGGCAGGCCGCGAATCAGCTTCGCCCAACTGGTCGAACGCGCGCTCGGCGGCGAGCAGTCGGCTATCGATGCGCTCAACGAGATGGCGCACTATCTCGGCATCGGCATCTCGAATCTGGTCGTCGGCTTGAGCCCGGAAGCCGTCGTCGTCGGCGGACAAATCACGCGCGCGTGGTCGCTCGTCTCCGATGCGCTCAGCGAAACCATCCAACGCAGCGTCCGGCGCGGACTGCCCTCGACGCGCATCGTCGCCTCGACCCTCGGCGATCAACCGACCCTGATGGGTGCGGTCAGCCTCACGCTCGCACGCAAGTTCGGCCTTGCCACAACGTAACAACAGCGACCGGATGGCGGATGTCGAATGTTAGGCGAAATCCGCAAGGGCTTTTCCTGACCTCCGACCTCCGACCTTCGACAGCCGCGCTACCTGTTGCCTTTGCCTTCGACGAGTGTGATGAGGCGGTCGATGGCAGGCACGTCGAAGGTTTCGGTCGCGCCGCCGGGCCACTTGATTTCGAGGCGGTCGATCTTGGTCGCCGCGCCGAGTCCGACGTGGAGGCACGGCTCATTTTGCGATGAGTAGCCCGCGCCGCTGACCGCATCGAGACGCTGGCGGAGTTTGCCGGTCGTGACGTAGACGAGCGCGCCGGTGGCATCCTTCGGGCTGCGCTTCGACGGGTCGCCGACGAGACGCAGGCGGAGCCAGTGGTGCGGCGTCACGGCGACGTTACGGAGCACGGTCGGCTGGGTGTCGATGTTGTTGAGCACGAAGTCGAGACGCCCATCACCATCGAGGTCGCCGACGGCCAGCCCGCGCGCGGGCCACGCGCCCGCCAGCCCGCTTCCCGGCGCCGCACCGACACGCTCGAACTTGCCGTTCGATAGATTGCGAAACAATAGCGGCTGCTGGAAAAAACTTGTTCCCCATTGGAAACCATCAACCGCCGGATAGACGTGACCGTTGGCGACGAGGAGGTCTTTCCAACCGTCGTTGTCGTAGTCCAGAAAGCTCGCGCCCCAACCGAGAAACGGATAGGTTGACTCGCCGTGTCCGGCCTGAAAAGTCACGTCGGTGTAATCGCCGTTGCCGTCGTTGTGATAGAGCGTGTTGGAATCGTCGGAGAAGTTGGTGACGTAGAAATCGACGCGCCCGTCGTTGTCGTAGTCGCCGACGCCCAAGCCCATCCCCGCCTGCTCGCGCCCGTTCTCGTTGAGCGCGACGCCCGACGGATAACCCACTTCCTCAAACGTCCCGTCGCCCTGGTTGATGTAGAGTTGCTTGGGCGTCGAATCGTTGACGACGATGAGGTCGATCAGGTCGTCGTCGTTGGCGTGGACGAAGGCGGACGAAAAGCCGAAATACTTCGGTTGGTCGTTGACGCCCGTCTTTTCGCTCACGTCCTCGAACGTGCCGTCGGGCTTTTGGTGATAGAGCGTGTCGGCTTCACCCTTTAACCCGCGCGGGCCGCACAACACCGGCTCGCCGCGAAACATACAAAAGTTCTGACCGACTTTGCCCCCCGGCTTGCGGGCTTCCGAAGGGTTGGGCGGGAGTTCGTTGAGGTCGAATTCGAGATAGCCGGGGACGAACAGATCGAGCCGACCGTCGCGGTCGTAGTCGCCAAAGGTCGCGCCCGTGCTCCAACCCTTGCGCGCGACGCCGAGCCGCTCCGCCACGTCGGTAAACGTCCCATCGCCGTTGTTCCGGTAGAGACGCGAGACGCCGAAGTTGCCGACATACATGTCTGCGTCGCCGTCGTTGTCGTAGTCGCCGACGGCGACGCCCATGCCCCAACGCTCGTTCGCGACGCCCGCTTTGTCCGTCACGTCTTCAAAACGCCAGTTGCCGAGGTTGCGATAGAGCGCGGCGCGCGGGTGCTTCTCCTTGCCCTGCATGGCGGCGATGGTCGAGCCGTTGACGAGATAGATGTCGGGTCGCCCGTCGTTGTCGTAATCGAAAATGGCGACGCCGCCTGATGTCGCTTCGACGATATAGTCTTTCGCCGCCTCACCCGATAGGTGTTTGAACTTCGACATCCCGGTGCGCGCCGTTACATCTTCATAGACGACCGGAGCCTTCGGGTCGCTGATGCCGATGGTGCGCCGCGACGTGTATGTCCGCACCGAACCCGTCGACGCGCCGCCCATCCCGCCCGGCGACGGCGACGGCGCGGCGGGCGACGGACTCGCCCCCGGAGTCTGCGCGACGAGCACGAAAAAGGATGCGCCCGCCAGCAAAAATAGAATCGAAAGTAGCGCACCGCTCAACAAGCGGCGCGAGGAAGACCCGATCAACTTCAGCAAAATCATTCTCCACCAAATCCAGACTTGAAAATTTATAGCAAGTTGCAATTGCATGTGCACATGAAAGAGCGGCATCGCCTGGGAGCGCGAGCGTCCCGCTCGCATTGAGCGTTCGGAGAACGCGAACCATTGAACGTGCTCCGAGCACGCTGGCCAGCGGGACGCTGGCGCTCCCAGCACTCACCCAATTGCAAACCGCTATA
>JBGTHJ010000469.1:0-9395 GCA_041746175.1 Pyrinomonadaceae bacterium | reverse complement strand
GCTTCTTGGCGAAACGCGGGCGAGCCGCCGAAGCCGTCGCGCAGTTTCGCTCGACAGGCGGTGCGGCGAGCGCGGAAGAATGGCGCGCCCTGCTCGCGGAATTGCTCGCCGCCGGGAAGTTCAAGGAAGCGCGCGAGGTATGGACAAGCGCGGGCGGCGGGGAAGTTGATGCCGGCGACGCTGATGGAAGCGGCGCGCTTGGCGCGTTGATGAACGGGAGCTTTGAGACGAGAATCGGTCTTGATGCGACGGGCTTCGAGTGGCAGTTCGCGCGTTTGGGAGACGCGGTGCGCGGCTCGCTGGAGACAGACGCGACGCGCGGCGGCGGGCGCACGCTGCGTATCGATTTCGACGGCACGCCGGAGACGAACGCCCCGCTCATTTCGCAACTCGTGCTGGTTGAGAGAGGCGCACGCTACCGCCTCGCTTTCGCCGGGCGCGCGGCCAACATCGTCAGCGGCGGCTTGCCGCTGGTCGTGGTGGCGAGGGCGGGCGGCGAGCCGCGCGAACTCGCGCAGTCGAAGACGCTCCCGCCCGGCACGAGCGATTGGCTCGATTACGAGTTCGAGTTCGACGCGCCGGAGACGGTCGAAGCGGTCGTCGTCTTGCTCCGTCGTCAACCGTGCAGTTCCGCGCCGTGCCCCATCTTCGGAAGCATCTGGCTCGACGACTTCACGTTGAAAAGAATGAACGATTGATTCAGTAACGCATCGGCTCATCGAACAAACAGCGCCGAGAATTTGTCTCTCCATTCCTGGTGCGTCCGCTCGATCCCATTTTCTATTGTGCTTTGCAAATGGGTGAGGGCTGGTAGCGCAAGCGTCCCGCTGGCTAGCGTGCGTGCGCGCGCTCAATGATTCGCGTTCTCCGAACGCTCAATGCCAGCCGGAGGCTTGCGCTCCCGGGCGGCGATGCCGCTCTGTTGAGCGCGACATTGAATTGCAACTTGCTATAAATGTCCGGCTGAGAGTTGATCGCCATTTCCCGACGACTCTTTCACCACCCTCGAAGACGGGCGCGAGATGCCCGCCGCCTGCGCCCGCCTAAATTTCCCGCATAAGTTTCTAAAGCCTGACCCGCGAGCGCATCGTGGGTGCGGGAGGGGTGCGCCCGCCGCACCCCTCAAGTTTTCCTCAACCGACGGGTCGTAGAGTGCCTCTCGAAACGTGGAATACTTCAAATACTGCTCGACCGGCGGCGCGGCGGCGGCGGCGAAAAGTTTGAACCGCACGACATTCACAACTCGCGGGCTTGTTCCTCGGCAACAGCTTACGCGCGATATTCTCTCCGGTTTGCATATCAGAAAGGACGGGTGGCGATGAAACGTCAAGTCGTAATTGTAGCGGCGTTGGGTCTGATTCTTGTGGGTTTGAGTCTGCCGTTCGAGACACTTTCCGGCGGGGCGGCGGCGCAGCAAACGACGGCCATCGACGCATGGCGCGAGGTGACGGAGAGTTCGATTGTCAGTCGCGGCAGACGCGTCATCGTGCCCGAAGTTTATCGTACGCTGCGCCTCAATCGCGACGCGCTAGGGCAAGTCCTCGCGCTGGCTCCGCTTGAGTTTACCGCCGCCGCGCGGAGTCGCGAGGTGTTGTTGAGCGTGCCGCTGCCGGACGGGACGCGCTCGCGGTTTCGCATCGAAGAGTCGCCCGTCATGGAGCCGGGGCTGGCCGCGCGTGCGCCCGAAATCAAAACCTATCGCGGGCAGGGCATCGACGACCCGACCGCCACTGCGCGCTTCGACATGACGCCCGCCGGATTCCACGCCATCATCCTCTCGGCCACCGAGACCATCTACATCGACCCCTACGCGAAGGGCGACACCACCAACTACATCAGTTATTTCAAACGTCACCTCTCCGGCAATCCGCGTTACGAATGCCGGTTCGGTGATTTCGACCCCGCCGCTTCGGATGCGCCCGCCCCGAACGACGGCGAAGGCTTCGCGCCGCTCGTCGTGTCGCAGGGGGGCACGCTCCGCACCTATCGCCTCGCGCTCGCCGTGACGGGCGAGTACACGCTCTATCACAGCGAACTGCTCGACTCCGACGAGGTCAAAAAACAGAAGGCGCTCGCCGCGCTGACCACGACGCTCAACCGCGTCAACGGCATTTACGAGCGCGAAGTGTCCGTCCGGATGGTGCTCGTCGAAGACCAGTTGGAGATCGTCTACACCAACCCCGCGACCGACCCGTACCAGTCAGACATGGTTATCGGTGCGAGCATGTTGGTTGAAAATCAAATCAACCTCGACACGCCGGAACCCGCCGGCCCCATCGGCGAGGGCAACTACGACATCGGCCACGTCATGAGCACGGGCTTCGGCGGCGTCGCGTTTCTCGATTCGGTCTGCGACCGTGGGAACCCGAACGTGCCGGGCGACGGCTTCAACGCGGGCGGCTTCACCGGACTCGACACCCCCGAAGGCGACCCCTTCGACGTTGATTTCGTCGCCCACGAGATGGGGCACCAGTTCGGCGGCAACCACACCTTCAACGGTTCCGAGGGAAGTTGCGGCGGCAACGAGGGGGCGGATTCCGCCTACGAGCCGGGCAGCGGCTCGACCATTCAGGCGTACGCCGGAATTTGCGGCGCGCAGGATTTGCAACCGCACAGCGACGACTATTTCCACATCAAGAGTCTCGAAGAACTCGTCGCCTTTACGCGCGGCGGTGGCAACGGCTGCTCGGTGCGGACGCCGGTCAACAACGCCGCGCCGGTCGTCAACGCGGGCGTCGATTACACGATTCCGAAGAACACCCCGTTCACTCTGACGGCGACGGCGAACGACCCCGACGGCGACCCGCTGACCTACGGTTGGGAGGAGTATGACCTCGGCCCGTCCGCCCCGCCCGACAACGACAACGACGGGCAAGCGCGCCCGATCTTTCGCTCGTACAAAGCGACGACCAACCCGGCGCGCACGTTTCCGAGTTTGCGTTACATCCTCGACAACGCGAACACCCCGCCCGCGACATACGACTGCGGACGCGGCGCCGCCGACCCGTGTCTGACCGGCGAAGACCTGCCCTCCTTTACGCGCACGATGCGTTTTCAGGTGACCGCGCGCGACAACCGCGCGGCGGGCGGTGGCACGGCCTCCGATCTCGCACAGGTCAACGTCAACGGTGGCGCGGGACCGTTCATCATCACCGCCCCGAACACGGGCGTGACGTGGGCGGGGCAGTCGATGCAGGCCGTGACGTGGAGCGTGGCGAACACCAGCGCCGCACCCGTCAACGCGCTGAACGTCAAGATTTCGCTCTCGACCGACGGCGGTCAAACTTTTCCCATCGTGCTCGCCGAGAACACCCCCAACGACGGCGCGGAGACGCTCTTTATCCCAAACACTTCGACCAGCGCAGCGCGTATCAAGGTCGAAGCCGTCGGCAACATCTTTTTCGACATCTCGAACACCAACTTCAACATCACGCTCGATCAGTCGGCGTGCCTGACCAATCACGCGCTCACCGCGTCGGGCGCGACCGCGACCGCTTCGTCAACCACCAACAACGCTTCGAGCGGCAGTTACCCGGCGGCGGCGGCGATCAACGGCGACCGCACCGGCGCAGGCTGGGGCGCCGGCACAGGCGGTTGGAACGACGCGACGCGCGGGGTTTATCCGGATTGGCTGCAAGTCGACTTCAACGGCAGCCAGACCCTCAACCTGATTCGCGTCTACACGCTGCAAGATAGCTTTTTCGCGCCCGTCGAACCCTCGCCGCTGATGACCGCGACCTATTACGGCTTGCGGGATTTCGAGGTGCAGTATTGGGATGGCGCGGCGTGGGCGACCGTGCCGGGCGGCTCCGTCTCGGGCAACAATCTCGTAATGCGCTCGTTCGCTTTCGCCTCGATCACGACCCCGCGCATCCGCGTCTTCGTCGGCGATGCGCGCAACAACTTCAGCCGCATCGTCGAGGTCGAAGCCTTCGGATGCGCGACGCCGTAGACGCTCGCCACAGCTTTTTTTAACCCGCCCCTTTCCTGTATGTGTGAACAGGAAAGGGGCTTTTTGGTGTTCCAAAAACGTGACAACGATCAGCAGCGGGAGGTCACGAACGGAACTCAAGTTTGTCTCAAGGGGGGGCGGGTATCGTGTCTCATACACTTTGAAGAGGTCAAGTTTGACTCAACCACCGCGATTTAGAGTGCGCGGCATAGGTAGTTGAGAGATTCCATTCGGCCAAGGCGGAAAGCCACCCCGTCGCTACAAGGAGAAGCCATGAAGCCCCAGTTAATAATCAGATTTACACTGTTCGGCCTGCTTGCAGTTTCGTCGCTCGCCATCATGCTGCACGTTTCGCCGTCGAAATCTTCGGCGGCGGGCGGGCAGGGGACGGGGCAGCCGCCCATCGTGACGGTTGCGAATCCGGTCGCCACGCAAACGCTCGCGCGGTTGCAGGGTCTAAATAACAGCCAGACCGTGACGCACGTTTCGCGCGAAACGGGGGTCTACGATTTCGTCCGCGCGGCGGGGACGACGGCGGTGCTGTTCGCCGATAACCCGCTGGTCGCAGCAGAGACACGGGCGCGCAACTTCCTCGGCGAGTACGGCGGGCTAATCGGCATGAGCGACGCCGAGCGGACGACGGTCAAAAGCGCGACCGCGACCGGGACGGCGAGCACGCTCAAGGTCGCCAAGACCTTCGGCGACGCGACGGGCAACACGCACGTCAAGTTCAATCAATTTTATCAGGGGCTGAGGGTCTTCGGCGCCGAGACGGTGGTGCACATGAACGCGCGCGGCATCACGGCGGTCAACGGCAATTTCGTGCCGGGCATCAAGGTCAACAAGACGCCGAAGGTCAGCGCATCGAAGGCGCGGCAGACCGCCATCGCCGTCGTCAGCAAACAACCGGACGGGCGGCTCTCGGTCGCCAAAACCGAACTGAACATCTACCGTATGGGCTTGCTCGAAGGCTACAAAGGCCGGAACGTGCTGGCCTACGCCGTCGAGGTCGCCGGCCCGAACACGCGCGAGCAGGTTTGGATCAACGCGCACACCGGCAACGTCATCAACCAGATTTCGCTGACGCACGATGCGCTCAACCGCATCGTCTATTCGCCGTCGTACGACCCGGCGAATCCCGAAACGAACGTCGTCAGGCGCGAAGGCGACCCGACGCTTCCGCCTCCGGTCAACCCCATCGACAATCTCTATCACTACACCGGCCAGACCTACAATATTTTCGCCTCCGCCTTCGGGCGCGATTCGTACGATGGTCTCGGCATCACGATGCGCACCGTGCTGCTCGCCAACCAGCAGTGCCCGAACGCCTACTGGGACGGCAGCGCGACCAACTACTGTCCCGACTTCGACAAGGACGACATCGTCGCCCACGAATGGGGACACGCCTACACTGAATACACGCACAACCTGATTTACTCGTACCAGTCGGGCGCGCTCAACGAATCTTACTCCGACATCTTCGGCGAAGTGATTGACCTCAACAACAACGTCGATGGCGTGGGCGGCTCGAACAACGCCCAGCCGACGACCTATACGATTCAGAACGGCCAGTATGTGCCGTCGGGCGGCGGCGTCCGCTGGCGCGTCGGCGAAGACGTGCAGGGCTTGAGCCAGCCCGCCGCGCTCGGCATCCTGCGCGACATGGCCTTCCCCGAAGCTTTCGACGATCCGAGCCGGGTCACCGCCGGCAATTACCACTGCGACGCGAGCGACGGCGGCGGCGTCCACACCAATTCCGGCGTCCCGAACAAAGCCTTCGTGCTGCTCGTCGACGGCGGCACCTTCAACGGTCAGACCGTGCAGGGCATCGGCTTTACGCGCGCGCTCCACATCTACTACCGCGCGATGTCGGTCTATCAAACTTCTTCGACCAACTTCGCGCAACACGAACAGGCTTTGCAGGCTTCGTGCGTGGATTTGACCAACGCTCCGCTCAACAACTTTTCGACCAGTCTCGCGGTCGGCACGCCGTCGACCGACACCATCACCGCCGCGACGTGCCAGCAGTTGACGAACGCAATGGCGGCGGTTGAGATGAGCACGCCGCCCACGCAGTGCAACTTCCAGAAACTTCTCGACCCGAACACCCCGGAAGAGTGCCCCGGCTCGAACACGATTTTTACCGAAGACTGGGAGACGGGTAACAACGGTTGGACGCTCGGCAATCAGGGCGTGACCGCCGACTGGCCGGGGACGAACTGGGCGCTCAACTCCAGCTTGCCCGCGAACCCCGACAACTCGGCGCATTCGGGTACGGCAGCCTTCGCCATCAACCCGCGCGTCGGAGAGCCGAACGGCGGAACGTGCGCCCCCGGCGGCGACGTGAGCGGCCAATTCTGGATGGACAGCCCCGCGATAACGATTCCGGCGGGCGCGTCCGATCTGAAATTGAGTTTCGAGCATTACGTCCAGACCGAACTCGAATTTGACGGCGGCAACGTCAAGATTAGCGTCAACGGCGGGCCGTTCACGCTCGTCCCGCAGGGTCAGTACACGTTCAACCGTCCCAACGTCGTGCTCGCCTCGACCGCCGACGGCAACACCAACCCGAAGGCGGGCGAGTCGGCGTGGAACGGCGCGAACGAGGGCGAGTTGAGCGGCTCGTGGGGCACGACCATCGTCAACCTTGCGAACCTGACCAACCCCGGCGACACCATCGTCGTCCGCTTCGACTTCGGGCAGGACGGCTGCAACGGCAACCTCGGCTGGTACGTCGATACGGTGCGGCTCTACAGTTGCCCGGTGCTCGAATCGCCCGCGCTCGCGGTCGGCAGCGACTACGGCAATCCCGACCGGGATGGGCGCTTCACGTTGAACTGGATACGCCCGGCGGGCGCGGTCGGCCCCGACGTGATTCAGGAATCGACGAGTTGCGGCCCCGTCTTTACAGACGACGCGCAGGAGCCGCTCGCCGCCGGAGACAACTCGAAGTGGGAAGGTAGCCCGCAGTGGAATTCTTCGACCAATCCGGGCGACAGCAGCACCGCTTACTACATCCCGGACGGCGCGCTGCAAGACGACGCATTGACGATGAAGAACGCCGTCGCGATTCCCGCCGGGGCCTCTTCGACGCTGACATTTACGACGCGGCAGGGTCTCGAAGACGGCTTCGACTTCGGCCACGTCGAAGTCAGCGACGACGGCGGCGCAAACTTTATCGAAATCGCTTCCTACACCGGCCCGGCGGGCAATCTCGACCCGGTCACGGTCTTCGAGGGCACGCGCACCATCAACCTTTCGCAGTTCGCCGGGAGCTCCATCAAGGTACGCTTCCGTGTGACGAGCGACGCCTTCAACGTCGGCCAGCCCGCCGGTTGGTATATCGACAACATCGCGATCACGGCGAGCAACTTCCAGACGGTCGCCGACGGTCTCACCGGCAACTCCTACACGTTCACCAACAAGCCGGACGGCAGCTATTGTTACCGCGTCGGGACGATGTACAACATCGCGGGGCAAACGGCGTCAAGCCCGTTCAGCAACGTCGTCGACGTGAACGTCGCGAACATCATTTGCCTGACCAACGTCGCGGCCTCGGCCAACGGCGGAACGGCGACCGCTTCGTCAACCACCAACAACGCTTCGAGCGGCAGTTACCCGGCGGCGGCGGCGATCAACGGCGACCGCACCGGCGCGGGTTGGGGCAGCGGCACGGGCGGTTGGAACGACGCGACGCGCGGGGCTTACCCGGATTGGCTGCAAGTCGATTTCAACGGCAGCAAGCGTATCCACGCGATCAACGTCGTCACCCTGCAAAACGACTTCTCGAACCCGCAGGAGCCAAACGCGCTGATGACATCGGAATACTACGGACTCGAAGATTTCAACGTCGAGTATTGGGACGGCGCGGCGTGGGTCGCGGTTCCCGGCGGTCAAATCGTCGGTAACAATCTCGTCTTGCGGTCGCTGCTGTTCGCCGACATCACGACCACCAGGATACGCGTCTTCGTCAACAACGCGCGCAACAACTTCAGCCGCATCGTCGAGGTCGAAGCCATCGGCTGCGACGCCGCGCAGTAAGACGATTGCGGAACGCGGAACGTGGGGCGCGGGTTGGATGACCAGATGTCACCCAACCCGCGCTCCGCGTCTCGGCTCCGAAAAATCGTCGTCGCGCCTCCCCGTTTAGCGCCACGCTCAAGCCATCGGGTCAACTCACATCAACACCTCAAGTTTTCCTCAACAGGCGGGCGCTATAGTCGCTTTGTAAACGCGAAACAGGTCAAGTCTTTCTCAAGGGGGGACGGCTAATCTCCGTCTGAAATTAGCCGCATCAACAAAGATTTCCGAGTTCGCCCCAGCCGCCACGTCAAAAGGAGATAATTCATGAAGTCGCGAAGATTGCTACGCGCTACGGTGTTTAGTGTGACGATAATATCGGTCGTCGTCTCTTGTCTGTTCGTTTCAACGGCGCAGACGGGAACGCCGCGCGAGTTCGACCTGCGCGGGCCTGACGGCGTGCCGAAAGGCATCAAACTGCGCGCCCCGCTGCCCGCCCAACTCGGCGCGTTGCAGACATTGGAGCGCACGGTCGGCGCGCCGCTGCAAGTCCAGTACAACGGTTTGACCGCGACGCCGCGACACATGTTCAGCCGCGCGAAGTATCTGACGGCGCCGAGTTCGGCGACGCCGGAGACGATTGCGCGCGACTTCCTGAGCGCGAATCGCAACGTCTTCCGCTTCAGCGAGCGCGACCTGACGGGCTTGCGTCTCAAGAGCCGCGCGACCGTGCCCGACATGGGGACGACCATCTTGCTCTTCGAGCAGACGCATCAGGGTTTGCCGGTCTACAACGGCGGCGTGCTGGTCAACATCAACCGCGCGGGGCAGATCATCAGCGTCGGCGGTGAAAGCTTCCCGCAACTCTCGATCGTCAACGCGGCGCAGATTTCTCCCGAGCAGACGCTCGCCGATGCCTACGCCATCTCGCCCGAGCGGGCGGTTACGCTCGCGGCGGTGGAGGTCGGCGTGTCGGGTTTCGCGCCGCAGCGCACGGGCACCGCGAAAGTGCCGCAGACGTTTGGCGACCTGCCGCGCACCTACGACACCGCGACCAAGTTCAGCGGCGGCGGCGTGTTCACCGATGATATCCTCGTCACCAAAACCATCTTTCCGCTCGGCAACCAGCAGGCGCGGCTCGCGTACAAGTTTGTGCTCACGACGCCGCAGCATTCCGGCATCATGTGGGAGAGCCTCGTCGATGCGCAGACGGGCAAAGTCCTGCGTCGCATTTCTCTGACATCGTTCCAGACGGGCGGCGGAACCGGAGTCGGCAGGCGCGGCACGTTCCGACCCGACGTACAGGATTTGGTCGAAGCCCACAACACGGCGGGCACGTCGAAAGGCAAGGTGACCGATACCGCGCCGACCGCGCTTTCGGGTTATCGCGGCTTCGGGCGCTCGCCCGCGCCGGGCGTCGCGC
>JBGTHJ010000468.1:0-5992 GCA_041746175.1 Pyrinomonadaceae bacterium | reverse complement strand
GGTAGTGCCCATCAATCCGCCGCGCCCGCCCTCCGCCCCGTTCGAGCCGCCGCCGCCGCACCCCACTCCACGAGCGCGCCACCCGCAAGACACGGAAGAGACCGAGCGGGTTCTCTTCACCACGCATCCGACGCTGCTGTTCATCAAACTCGGTTACGTCGCCGCCGCGCTCGGCGCGGTGCTGTTGGTCGCGTTGCTCTCGTGGCTGAGCGCTTCGGTGTCGCCGCTCATTTCGGTGCCGGTGGGGATGGCTCTGCTGCTGATTCCCGCCGCGTACCATCTCAAGCGCAACACGGTCAGTTACAAACTGACCGATTCAAAAATCGAGATCGATCGGGGCTTCATCGCGCGCACGACGCGTAACATTCCGCTCACCAAGATTCAAGACGTGACGGTTTCAACCTCCATCCTGCAACGACTGTTGAGATTCGGCGATGTCGTCATCGAAAACGCGGGCGAACAGGACAGCCGGACGGTGCTCCGCAACATCCCCGACCCGCGACGCCACGCCGACCTCCTGCTGCGTGAACTGCGCCGCTGGAACTAAACCGCGCTCCGCCTTTATTATCGACTGGCGCAACGGCGCACCGCTCGCCGACATCAAAACCCACGTCGCTCACAGAGCACGTTCGCCCCTGGCACATGGCGTTTCCGTCTTCAACACGAAAGGTATGGTTGTGCGCAGTTCGACTTTGCCCAAACTAATTTTCGCAGCATCGCTGCTGCTTCTCTTCATCAACTCTCCGCTCGACGCACAGACGCCGCCCGCCGATGCCGCCACCGCCGTCGCGCTTCTCGCCGACGTGCCCGGCGACTTCCGCGCGCAGGGTGCGACCCGGACAAACGACACGGCCTTTGACGCCGCGCGGCAAGAGGATTTTCAGGTTGTTTCGTCAGCGTCACGGTCGTACGTCTCCGCCGACGGGCAGAAGTACGAGGTGACTGTCGCACAGACGCGCTCGAACTCCGCCGCTTACGCGCTGCTGAGCGTCGAGCAGAAAATGATGCGACAAGGACGCACGGCGTCAGGTCCGGTCGCGGAACTCGCGGCGAAGCAGATTGTCAGCCTCGGCGTGCCGGAGCAGTTGGCGTTTATCAAAGGCGCGTGGTTCGTCGTCGTCAGCGGCAGCGGAGAATCCAAACAGGAATTGGCGACGCTGCTGGCCGATAGAATCGACGGCGAGGTGGGAGCGGTTCCCGTCCTCGTCCAACATCTTCCCGAATGGGAGACGGCGCGCGCGCGCGCGGTCTACGCGGTCAGTCTCCGCGCGCTGCAAACGGCGGCGGGGGCGCAACAACCCGTCCTCGCGGCGGTTTCTTTCGAGGGCGGGGCGGAAGCCGTCACCGCTGACTACGGGAACACGACGCAGCTCGTCATCGTCGAGTACACGACGCCGCAGTTTGCCGCCGACAACGACCGCGCTGTCGCCAAACGCATTCAGGAGTTGCGCGACGGCGGCAACGGGCAAAACGCGCCTTCGAGTTACCGGCGCGTCGGCAACTATCTGGTCTTCGTCTTCGGAGCGCCGGACGAACAGGCGGCGGCGCGTTTGATGGGCGGCGTGAAGTATGAGAAGGAAGTCCGCTGGCTCGGGGAAAACCCGTACGCCTTCGAGCGCGCACAGCAATCGTACACACGGATGACGCTCGGCATCGTCATCGCGACGTTCAAAGCCACCGGACTCGCCATCGTTCTCTGTGTCGGTTTCGGTGGACTGGTCGGCGGCTTCGTATTCCTCAGACGCCGCGCACAGTCGGCTACCAGCACGGCCTACAGCGACGCGGGCGGCATGGTACGACTCAACCTCGACGATCTCAACCCGTCGCAACGCGACCCCTCGCGGTTGCTCGATACGGGCAAACAGTAGTTGATAGAGACACGCGCACGCAAAAGTCGCCCGGCGTATGGACGCAATCTTCCGCGAACGAAGACGCGCGGTGAGTAGCAAGCTCACCGCGCGTCTTCGTCAAAAAGTTGGCCCGAAAAAGGATGCGGGTTGCTGGGTTTCCTGCGGCGTTCCCCCAAAGCACCACAGAAAATTCCAGCAACCCGACAACTACTGCTCTTTGACCGCTCCGCGAACCAACGACCCCGTTCCCCTGTAAGAGCCGCCACCCGCTTTGAGTGAGAGAAAACCTCCCCCAAAGTTTTCACTCCCTGCCGTCTCCGAGCCTGACCCGTTCTTTTACCCTCTTATTGTTTTATCTGCTGTCACTATTTGCAACGACCATGCCAGACTCCGCCACGATGACAGGAAGATATTCGGTGAGATAAATTTCTTGGGAAATCGAGCGTTTCCGTGAACCCGCGTTGAACGATAGAGCGCACTGTGTTCGTTTTCGTACCTATAACATGTATCTTTAGAATACTTTACGGGTGTACGCTTGACCGTTTTCAGTTCACATCTTGAGCTCGAACGACGCGCGGATTTGACCCACCTCATCGCCTCTGTGGTTTTGAATTGGAAACCGGGAGTACGGCGCAAGCGCTTCGAGCATTTCGCGGTCGAGCGCGCCGAGTTGTCGTAGCGATTCGATGCTGACGGTCGGGCGGGCGCGGCGGTCTTCACCGTCCTCGATTTTGAAGGCCAGACCCAATCCGCGCGGCCAACGCTCGCACGGCCACAGCCCTGCGGTGTAGACGCCTTCCGCGCCGACTTTGGAGATGATCTTTCCTTTGGCGGCGCGCATCATTTCGGTGTCGAATCGCTCGGTCGTGCCGCCGACGAGTTCGGGGTGCGCGGTCATCGCGGTCGAGATGCGTTGGCAGGCGGCGCGCGTCGCGGCGTCGAAATCGGCGGGCGGCACGACGAGTCGGACGTACATCAACGCCATCGCGCGCACGGTCATGCCGAAGACGGGGACGCCGCAGCCGTCCACGCCGACCGCGAGGTCTTCGAGCGGCATCCCGGAAAACTGCGCGACGGTGTGCGCGATGGCGAGTTGGACGGGGTTATCGGGTTGGTCGTAAGTTTCAACCGGCGCGTCGAGATGCAGCGTGAGCGCGAGCATTCCGGCGTGCTTGCCCGAACAGTTGTTCTGAAGAATGTTTGGACTCTCGCCGCGCTCTTTCAACCCGCGCGCGACCCTCTGGCTGAACGGTTCATGGACGCCGCACCGCAGCGCGCCCGCGTCGAGACCGATTTTGCGGAGCATTCCGGCCACCGTCGCGACGTGTACCTCTTCGCCGCTGTGCGAGCCACAGGCGATGGCGATTTCGCGCGCGTCGAACCCGAAGCGGTCGGCGGCGCCCGTCGCGACGAGCGGGACGGCCTGATGCGGCTTGGCCGACGACCGCATGAAGGTGACGGTTTCGGGCGCGCCGAGTTGGGCGACGATTTGCCCGTCGCCATCGACCGCGACGATGTGGCCGCGATGTCGCGATTCCGTAATCGCGCCGCGCCGCACCTCAACAAGCGGAGCGGGGACGGGGATGTCTCGATTCTCTCTGGCGGCGTCGGAGTTTTGAGTTTGGTTATTCATCGGCGATAGGCACGTCGGGCGTTTTCAGTGTGTTTGTGCGCGGCGGGCGAACTCCGGCGCGTTCGTAAAGTTTGCGTCCCTTCCAGGTGACGCCGCTTCCCGTCGCGATGCGGACGGCGGAATTGAGAAGTATCGCCACGAACAGCGCGTGGCCGAGCGGCACGCTGAGAGCATACGCGATCGGGATGCCCGACGCGCGATTGACGACGGCAAAGATGCCGACCTGGATGACCCACACCGCCAGCGACGGAATCAAGACTTGCACCCAAACGCCCTCGACGCCCGCCACCATTATCAAGACCGCGCAAACCACCGCGACCGGCAGCGGCGCGACCGCAAACACGACGACCGAAGCCGCGCCCGCCGTCGCCTGCCACAGCGAAAACTTCGCTCCGGCGAAAAGGTTTTTGGTAAAGCCTTCCCAGATTTCGCGGAAGTTGGTCTGCATCCGTGTGCGCAGCAAGTCCATCCCGTATTCGAGTCGGAGCCGCGCGCCCGCCCGCTTGAGAGTTTCGGCGAGCCGCAAATCTTCCGCGACCTCGCCGCGTACCGCGCCGTAACCGCCGAGGCGTCTGAGCACGTCGGCTTTCATCAGGAAGAACCCGCCGACGCCGAGGGCGGCACGCCGCGCCGGATTGTTGACGCGCTCGACCGGCATCGCGACCAACATGAACCACCCGAAGACGGGCATGAAGACGCGCTCCCAAAAAGACAGACAATCGACGTGCGGCAACAAGGTCACGGCGTCGTAGCGCCCGTCGAGCGCGTGCGCCAGCGCCGTTCGTAGGGCGTGCGGCTCGAAGATCACATCGGCATCGGTCGCCAGCGCCCACTCGCCGCGCGACGCCGCGAACGCCTGGTGCATCGCGTGCGGTTTGCCGAGCCAACCGGCGGGCGGCTCGACGCCTTCGATGACCCGCAGACGTTCGTCCACGCGCGCGATGGAATGCAGAATACTCCCGGTCGCATCGGTCGAACGGTCGTTGACGGCGACCACTTCAAATCGCCCGTAGTCCTGCCGGAGCATCGAGCGCACAGCGGCTTCCAACACGCGCCCCTCTTCGTTTCGCGCCGGGACGAGAATCGAGACGAACGGCGCATCATCCCCCGTCAAGCGCGCGTCGCCGACCGCCCCGAGCGGTTTCTGACGCCACAGACCGCCCAACGTCAGAGCCGCGCCGACGAGCCACAACCCAACGGTCGCCCACGCGACGCCGACCCCCAGCAACGTAAACGCGCTCAGTTCAATTTCCATCGCAAGCACAAACAAGGTTTGAATCGCGCACGCATCTTATCCGCCTTCCACGCGCCCCGCAACCCGTTGAAAACGATTAAAAAAAAGGCCGTCGTCTTCCCCAAGACGGCGGCCTTTGTAGAACTAACGACGTTGGAAGCGATTCCGGCTAGGTCACCGTTGACGCTTCAGACGGGCGCGCGGCGTGGCCTTGCTTCCGTAATTGAGGACGGTCAATTTCACCGTCCGGCGACCGAAGCGCATGGCCTCGCCGGTACTCGGCATCCAGATATCGATCTTGCGACCACGCACCGCGCCGCCGGTATCGGCGACGAGATAGTCGCCGCTGTACGCGCCCGCCGTCAGACGAACGCGCGAGCCGAGCGGCAAGACTCGGCGGTCTGCCGCGATGAGACCGCGCGCGACGCCTCGGCCACTCGCCGTCCGTCCGCGCAGGCTGTAGGCGGTGGCGACGTAGCTTTGCGGCGGCACGACCGTATTTTCCGCAACTGCCGAATTAATCGACGCTTTGCCCGCGTTGCTATTGAACGCGACGGGCGTATTGCTTTTTCCGGCGGTCGTCGTCGCGCTCGCCTCCGGCGCGACGACCGTCGGAGCGGAGACGTGCGTCGCCCCGCTTTTTTCCTCGGTTTGAATTGCTCGTGCTTCTTTGGGATTTGTGCTGAGGGGTTCAGCTAGAGATGGAACTGCATAAAAGATAAATGATGCTGAGAGGAGCGCAGCCGCGGCCACACCGCCCCCCAGAAGGGACTTCGACATAATTTCGGTTCTCCTACCGATTAAGTCTTTCAGCGGCGCGCGAGTCTGTTTTCGCCTTGACTCGACCTCCGGCTCTAGGAGTGACTGACACGTCAGCCGGAGTGGGGAATCGCATCCTTGATGCGGAGCGCTGAAAGAACGACCAAAAAAAAGAAAAACAAGCGAACATGAGCGTCCGCTTGTTACGAAAAGGAGGCTAACACAAGTCGCAAAACGATGTCCAGCCGTGAAACATGAGCAAAAGCACGGGTGGCGGCTGCGGGCTGTCGGACGACGGAGGGTTTGTCTTCAGTCCGGCATCCGTCATCCGGCCTTCGACATCCGCTATTTCAGGCTTGCTTCACCAAGCCATTCGCCGCGATAGATGACGGCGGCAATTCCGGTGAGCAGGACTTCGCCGTCGTCGCGCCATTCGACTTCGAGAAGACCGCCCGGCATCTCGACGTTGACGCGCCGGTCGGCGCGTGCGCCCGTGATCGAGGCGACCGCCGCCGC
>JBGTHJ010000467.1:0-2535 GCA_041746175.1 Pyrinomonadaceae bacterium | reverse complement strand
GTGGCGACGGAAGCGGCGGGCGCAACTCCGGGCAGACCGGCGGACGCGCGGCTCTTGCCGAAGCGACCCGCGAGCGGAATCGCCGCGACCGCGCACGCCAGCAGCACGCATCCGATGACCGCTCCCACCATTATCCGGCTTCGTCCCGCCGCTCTGCCACTCGCGCCTTCGACCAGCAGCGACAACGGAACATCGGATGAAGCGTTGCCTTTATCAACTTTGTCGGGGGTGGCTTTGCCCGTCGAGCTTGGAGCGGAATCCGCGTGCGTGTTTGGTAACGGCGGCGGCGCGGCTTCGACCGCAGGTAGTTCTTCCGCGCTGAAAGCTTCGGCCTCGACCGGCGAGAGTCCCTCGTCCAGACGGCGCAAACCTTCGAGCACAACCTGCGTCCACGTCACGTTGATGGTGCGGCGCGTCGGCTGGAAATCCGCGCTGAAATCGAAGGCGGCGTTCGGCAGCGTCAACGCGAAGTAGACCGCTTCGGCTCCGCTGAGCGCGCCGACCTTCGCATCGACCAACTCGCCGTCCTTCACGAAGAAGACGCCGTGCCCGCGATGATAATCAACCTTGAGGCGTCCGGTCTTGCGTTGATTGCAGAAGAATTCGATCAGTTCGGCCAACGACAAATCGCTGAGTTGTCCGGTGAGTGCCATGCGCGTGCTCCTCTTGAATTATTATTGTGCAAGGTTGAAGTTGTAGCTGATCGTCCCGGAAACTTTTACCGGCTGTCCGGAAAGCAGCGTCGGGGAGAAACGCGCTTGCCGCGCCGCGTTCTCTGCCGCCGCGTGCAACAACGCGGGGCCGCTCGTCGCTTTCGCCGAAATCACTTTGCCCGTCACGTCGATGACGACCTCGACCGTGACGAGACCGACGACGCGCGTGCGCCTCGCCATCTCCGGATACACGGGCATCGGCAAGGCGGTCGCTTTGCCGTTGAGGATGCCGCCCGAAATCGGTTTGACCGGAGCTTTCGGTCGCGGCGCGGACGGCGCTTCGTCTTCCACCTTGACGACAGGCGCGCCCGCCGCGCTCAGGTTGGCAGCCAGGTTTGCCTGACCTTCAATCGGCGTGCTGACAAAACTCGCACCGCCAGCCGGCGCCGCGCCCGGCGGCGCAACCGCGCTGACCTTCTTCGGAGCGGCACTCGATGGAGCTGCCACCGCAACTTTGTCAACGCTGCTGTTCGCGCTCGCGGGCGTCGCGGCAGCGTTGGCGGATTTGCTGGCGACGGTGGGGACGAGCGCCGGAGCGTTTACCGGGTTGGACGGGGACGACGACGCGGCTGCCGCGTTCGCCGGAGCAGTCTGCATCATCTTGGCGACGTTCTCTTCGAGAAAGTAGGCGATGGAGCGATAGGTAACTTCGGTCGGCTCGAAGGTTAGTCTGCCGCCTTCGACGATCCCGACCGAGGTCGTCATCTTCGTCCAGTTGCCCAACGCGTCGAACTCGTAGGTGTAAGTCTCTTTGCTCAAAATCGAGCCGTCGCTGTTGCGCAACGTCATCTCGACGATGTTGCCGCGTTTATCGTATGTGTACTCTTCGCGCCCGGTCAGCGAGCCGCCCCCCGCGAGAAAATACGCATTATCGATCTTCGCGCCTTTGAGGTCGTAAGTCGCCGTCTCCAGAACGGCGCGCTGACCCTCGACCGGCTTGCCTTCCTTGCTCGCAATTTTCGCCGTCTCGGTGCGCACGCGTCGCACCGGCCCAACCAGTCCATCCTGCTCGCGGTCGGTGCTGTTCGCCACGACCGCGACGACCGGGCGCGGTTGTATGTTGCTGTTGGCGGATGTCTGTTTGCCGACCGTCGCCGCCGGGTTTGACAAGGCCGTTGCAAATAAAAGAATCGGCAGACTCAGTGTCGTTCGTTGCGGCATGGCGTGAAACTCCTGGATTTGATGGGCGCGGTAGAGAGCCGACGGGCGAAGCGGCTGACGGCGGTGAGCGGGACGAAGGCACAGCGTCCGTCACGGATGCCCGGGTTGATGCGCCGACGAAAGCAATCGCCCGCGTCGTCACTACCCGGTCGTCAACCGCCGAAAGCGATGCTCGCGGAGTCGCGCTCCGGTTCAATTCGAGTCTAATTGCCGGCAGCGTGGGTGGTGGTGGTGGCGTGAGATAGGCTGCGCTCTGTGTCCCTTCAAACTCCAACGCGCAACGGACGATATTTGTCATCGACACAACTTTTGCCGCTCCTTACGAGCAGCCCTCGCATTATTGCACGGCCAACATGGTTTGTCTATATTAAACGTGAATGTTGAACAACTTCAGCCTCCATATCGGGTTTGGCCGGGACATCATTAGTCTTTGAGGTCAGGGTAGGCGGCGATGCGTGCGACCATGCGGTCAATCGCACGGGCGGTCTGTTGAAGGCTCGTCGCATCGTTGCAAATGATTGAGAAGGCGAGGGGTTCACCGTTCGCAGCGGTGACATAGCCGGAGAGCGAGTTGATGTGTGTGAGCGTGCCGGTTTTGGCGGAGATGCGCCCCGCCGCCGGCGTGCCGCGCAGACGTGAGCGGAGCGTGCCGTCGCGCGCC
>JBGTHJ010000466.1:0-8932 GCA_041746175.1 Pyrinomonadaceae bacterium | reverse complement strand
TCGCTCGCCGCCGCGCGCCGCGCCGCCGAAGCCGAAAACGAACTGCTCAGTAAGCAACGCGCCGCCGCCGCTGCCGCTGCCGAACGCCGTCGCGCTACCGCCGTTGAGTTGCGCCGGATGGACGCCGAGTCGGGCGACCTCGAAGCGCGACTTGAGCGACACGCCGGAGAGGTTAAGGAGATGACCGCGCGCGTCGAAGAACTCCGGGGGGCGCTAAACGAGTTGGAGCAGAACGCCGGACTCATCGAGCGCGAACGCGCCGAGCGCGAGCGCGAAGTCGAATCCGCGACCGCGCGTCTGGCGGAAGCCCGCGCGCGCGCCGATGCGCTCGCCGAAGAGTTGACCGAACTCCATCACCATGCGGCGACGACGCGCGACGCACGCGCCGCGCTCGAAGTTCAAAAGGCTGAGACGGCGGCGCACCTCAACTACGTTCGCGAAGCGTGCATGACCGAGTTGGCGCAACCGCTGGAAGAACTGCGCGGCGCGGTCGAGTTCGATGAAGGATTCGATTTAGAGGCGGCGCGCGCGCGCGTCGAAGAGTTGCGTGCGCGACTCGAAGGTTTTGGCGCGGTCAACATGATGGCGCTCGAAGAATTGTCCGAGTCGGAGGAGCGTCTGGAATTTCTCACCTCGCAGCGCAAGGACATCACCGACGGCATCGCTTCCACCGAAGAGGCCCTGCGCGAAATCAAGCGACGCTCGCGCGAGCGTTTCCGTCACGCATTCGAGGAAGTCAACCGTAATTTCGGACAGTTTTTCGTCGAACTATTCGGCGGCGGGCGCGGCGAGATGAGTTTGATCGACACCGCCGATGTGTTAGAGTCGGGCATCGACATCATCGCCCAACCGCCGGGCAAGCGACTGCAAAACGTGCTGCTGTTATCTGGCGGCGAAAAGGCGATGGCGGCGCTATCGCTGGTGCTCGCGATTTTCCGCTATCGCCCGTCGCCGTTCTGTCTGCTCGACGAAGTCGATGCGCCGCTCGACGAGGCGAACATCGGTCGCTTCACGACCAAGATCACGGAGATGTCGGCCAATACGCAGTTCATCGTCATCACCCACAACAAACGGACGATGGAGGTGGCGCGGGCGCTCTACGGCGTGACGATGGAGGACGCGGGGGTGTCGAAACTGGTTTCCGTAAGGTTTGAATGAGACGAAAGAGTAGCAGCTTCGAGAGTCTTGCGATAGCCGCGCTTGTTATTTTGAGCGCGGCTATTTGTGCCGGGGCGCAAACCGCAAACGCCGTCAAGCGTAACATCCGCGAACACGCGCAGACGCTCCCGGCGGCGGCGGCGGCGGCGACGCAAGATAAAAACGAGTCGGGGACGACGCGCTTTGTTTACGAGTTTCGCCAGCCGGAGTTCATCGTCAGCTTTATTCGTATCGAGCACGACGCGGGCGGGCGCGGTCAGATTTCCTTCGCGCGACGCGGCGACGCCGAACCACTCGTCGAGCCTCTGGAACTCTCTCCGGCAGCGCTCGAGCGCATCGCCGCCGCGTGGAACGCGCTCGGTTTCCTCGACTCCGAATTGAATTATCAAGCGGCCAGACAGTACCCGCACCTCGGCACGATGCGCCTCGGTATGACGCAGGGCAAGCGCGAGCGGACGGTCGAATTCAACTGGAGCGACGACCCGCACGCTTCCGCTCTCGCCAACGAGTACCGGCGCGCCGCCGACCAGTCGATGTTCGTCTTTGAAATCAATCTGGCGCGCGACCTTCAGCCGCTCGAAGCGCCAAAGCTCCTCAACCGTCTCGAATCGCTCATCAGCCGCGACGCCCTCTCCGACTCGCGCCAGCTCATCGCGCTGCTACGCAACATCAGCACCGACGAACGCTTCCCGCTCATCGCGCGTAATCAGGCCGGACGCATCCTGAAGAAACTAGAGAAATAGGCGGCCTGTGCCGCAGCGCTCGCGGTAGCGTCGTCGCCGCGTGCAAAAGTCAGAACGAATCGGTGCTCATTCTGCATCGGGAATTTCTTCCGCTAAAAACCCGGCGTGCTTTCGATGTACCCCTTACTTTGAGCGCACGCCATTTCAATCTCAAATTTGATCTCAGGAGAATGACATGTTGAAAAAATTAACTCTGGTCGGCTTCGCTACGTTGGCGCTACTCGTCGCTTCCGTGTCAGCCAAAGCTCAAGTCGAACTTCAGGGCGACCTCGACGGTGCGCCGTACAGAATTAGAGTTCCGGCCAACTGGAACGGCACGTTGTTGGTTTACGCGCACGGGTATCGCGACAAGGCCGACCATCCCGGCGAAGTTGATAATCGCAATGCTGACGCCGCGCCGAACGCCGCGCTCGAAGCCCCGCTGCTCGCGCAAGGCTACGCGCTCGCCGGTTCGGCTTATCGTGATAACGGGTGGGCGGTTGAAGAGGGCGTCCGCGACACGAAAGACCTCGTTAAATTTTTCAAGAGCCGCGTCGGTAAACCGGAGAAGACGATTCTCTGGGGCTTCTCGCTGGGTTCGGTCATCACTCTCGACAGCATGGAGCAATCCAGCGGCACCTACGACGGAGCCATCGCGGCGTGCGCGGTCGGCGCGGGCGCATCGCGTTCGTGGGATAATGCGGGCGACCTTGCGCTCGCTTACGACGTTGTTTTCGGGATGCCCTCGTCGTGGGGTACGCCCGACGACATCAACGATTTTATCGACTTTGAATCTCAGGTCTTTCCGAAACTTCTCTCCGAGGTAAATAATTTCTCCAACTTCGGAAAGTATGAGTTTATACGTCTCGTCGTCGGCACGCCGGGAAGCGGCCTGACGCCGCCCGCCAACTTCTATCCGAACTGGCTTTTCACGGACATGTTTTTCGCCACCGAAGCGCGTGCCGAGCTTGAGCGCCGGGCCGGTGGTCACATCGTACAGAATCTCGATCACGAGTACACGCTGACCGCCGCCGAGAAGGCTTATCTCGCTGGCCTCGGCATCAACGCCGATGCGTTGCTCGTTACCTTGAACGACCGCCGCAACATTTCCGCGCAGCCGTCGGCGCGCAATTACCTCAAACGCAACGCCGACTACAAAGGCAAAATTAAGCATCCGGTGCTCACGCTCCACACCATCATCGACCCGCTCGTCGTCGTTTCGCAGGAGCGCGCCTACGCCGAAACCGTCGCGGCAGCAGGTAGGTCAGACCTCCTCTTTCAAACCTACACGACGGGCGTCGGCCACTGCGCCTTTTCCGGCCCGCAACTGCTGACTGTGGTCAACGCGATGAACAACTGGGTGCGCACCGGCACGGCCCCGACGGCGGCAAATTTCCCCGCCACGCTCGGCTTCGCCCCTACCTTCGTGCCGCCCGCCTTCCCGCAACCCTGACGGTTTCGAGACGTAACAAAGCATGACCTCAAAACCCCGCTCGGGGCGACAAACTTTCGACGTTGAAAGTCTGTCGCCCCGACCGGGGCGTCGTGTGTTTGGATGCGCGCAAACACGATAACCGAGCATGAATTTACACGATAATGCCCGGAACTCTGTTTTGATTGTGTCAAAACCCGAAACAGGTAAAAGGGATAGGCGAGCGTCTCACTTGACGCCGAAGGGCTAGTCGGTGTCGTTCACTCTTTCAGCACTGTGAGGCTATTGATAGAGGCGTTGTCGCGTAGACGGTCAATGGCTGCTGCGCGCCAGAAGTAAAACCGCGTGCCGTCACTGCCCTCGACCGCGCCGACTAGCTGGCCTGCTGGTATGCGACTGATTTGTTCGACATAGCCGACCGCATCTAGCGGCGAGCCGTTGTCGGCGTTGGTTAGGGCGACGGAGGCGTTTGCTGCGGCATAAACAGCTTCAACCGCGTCGTCAATCATCGTGGTAAGGTCACCCATCGAATAAGGAGTGCTGCCGACTCCTGCAAATTCGGGCGGCGTGCTTTGCCCGCTCACTTCAGTCACGATGGCATACTTTTTTTGCACCGCTATACGATCAAGGGCGATGTTCAGCGTCCGTAAAAAACCCTTTTCGGGCTGCTCGTCCATCGCAAGCGGTGTCACCGTGTTCGGCACAAACTGAACAGGAAACAGAAAGGTATGCCACTCGCCTTCCGGCTTCAGCCGTGGAAACACTGGCAACCGTGTCGCACTCCATCCGTGCATAACCACGCCAAAACCGTGCGCCGTGCCGATGCCGGGCGGCGTCGTGAACGTCACTTCAAAGTCATGCGAAGCGTTGTAGAACTCTCGCCGCACTGTGAACAGTTGGGGCACAAGAAAAATGCGCAACGGCGGCTGGACACTAAGCGGTACGGCGGCGGCAGCATACGACGGGCTATCTGTGACCTTGAAATTCGTCGTGTCGCCGCTCGCAAACGATTCATAGTGCCACACCGCGTTGGCCGCGATGCTCGTCACTCGCTTCTTGTTTTTGAGATTCAACATGCCCTCATTAAATACGGTCATATCTGCGACATTTTGCGGATTCCACGCTTCATCGCTATGCGTCTTCCCTACTTGTTTCCACTCATCGGCTTCCTCCTTATTAAGATCGTAACTTGCATCTCCAATGCCGAGTGTGAGCTTCAAAGCATTCTCATAGGGCAGTTGGAGGACGTTCGGCAACCGCCGTCCACTGCCGTTTGCGGACGTGTAGTCGAAAGGGTCGAAAGGGTCGTCATCGTCACCATGCACACCGAGCAAGGCACGGCCTAGTTGATTCCACCTATCAGGGTCAGCCACTTCCGATGACTCTTCAAAGTCAAAGGTATAGTTGAACGGAAAGCCCTCATATTGGGGTCTGAGCGCAATCTTTAGTTCCGCCTGATACTCCAACTCGACGTACTCATTGACCTTACCATCGCCGGGCAGAGGCGTCTCGTGCGTGCCTAACGGAAGGATGTACGACGGCGCGCTCGCGCCGCTGACGCTGCGGAGCCGCACGCCGAGGTCGTACACAGTAACGAGAGATTTGCTGCGTCGCACGTATAGATCATCATCCGCATCAATGGGGATGATGCCCCGAACTGACTGTTCGGGCGTCGTAACTGCCGTGCGCTCAACCGGCAACTCGACTCTCACGCGCTCGCCGCGCCGGACTGTGAACTTCTTTTCGGTCATGGATTGTAGGTAACTCTGACAGGTAGGGCGACGCGCTCGATGCCTGCGGCCACTGAGAGGGCGGCAACTTTGAAGTCGAAGGCGATGGTCTGACCGTCCCACGGGGCGAGCGCAACGGACGCAACGGCGATGTCGATGAAGGCGTCAACCGAGCCGGAGGGTCGAGCGAGTACTTGCGCGCGGGCGTCCGCTGCCGCAGTGAGAAACATGCCCGCCGAGCATGGCACGTTCCCCACGATAACGACGCTCTGCGCGCCTTCGTCGAGGCGCAGATTGATGTAAACCAGCGGCGACCCGTTCGAGTCCGTGATGACCTGCGCGCTCACTGTTTCAACTCCCTCGCTCTCAAGGTCATGGTCGCTTCCACGCTGCCGGTGTTCGCCCGCTCAACCGTCACGCTGTACCCGCGCACGATAAACGTACCGACGAGCGCGCCGCCGCGCCCTCGTAACTTTATGTCCGAGCCTCGGCGGATGGATGGATCGACGAAGGGCATTTGCACGCCGACGTTGCGAGGCGGCGAGTTGAGCCGCGCCAGTCGCTGCTGCGCCAGCCTCATGGCTACGCTCGACGGCAGAGACGTGCCGTCGAACTCCTGCACGCGCCGACCGCCTGTGGACGGCGACCCGAACCTCCCGCCCGAGGTCGCAGGCAATCTGAGCAGCACCGTGCGCGTGTGGAATGCTCGGCGGTCAATATCCGCGCTGCCGGGCAAGGTCTGCACGCTCGGCGCGTCCGCGACGCTGGCAACGTGATTCACCAAACTCCGCTCGCGCTGCACCTGCGCGCCTGAGACTTTCAGGGTGATAATTTCGGTCTTAATCATCCCGAACTCGGTTTCCTGATCGGCGTCAATATCAATATAGCCACTCTTGTGCGCGTCCAAGAAAGGGAGGCGATACGGCTCGCCCAAATACTCATTATCATGGTCGATCAGGATGAGGCCGCGCGTCACCGTCTCAACTCTGTCCTGCGTGTCCTTCGAGGGTAGCAACGGGTGCGGCGTGTATGTAATGTATTGCATTTCTTCGACCACGTTCTGTGTCGCGAGGTGGCCGTCGCTGGTGAGGTCGGGCAGTCGCATACTGAGCGTGCGCCGGTAGCCGGTCGGACGGTTCAGGGCATCGAAAGTCGCTGTGCGACTCTCCTCGCTCAACACGGTGAAGGCGGAGTCGAGGACTCGCACGCGCAGGCTCGCTTCCTCTTCGCGGATAATTTGCGTCGGGTTGTCGAAGTTCCGGTATTCGCGCACCCTGCGCTCGGTGTCTGTGCTGGTCAGGCCATCCGCGTTGCGCACCGTGTTAGTTTCCAGCCGCTCGGTGAAGTATTCTCCGCTGCCGTCGTCGCGCAGCTTCACGAGGATGGCGTCCACCGTCTCTACGCCGGGCAGATCGTCGTCAATGCCGATGGCGTTGCCGGCGGGAAACTCGCGCGCGTTGAAGCCGGCGGGCAGCGGGTTGTCGAAGCTGATCAGCCAGAGGTCATTACCCACCACGAACGGCAGAGGGTCGAAGGCGGCGAGCAGCGGGCGCACAGCGGCGTCATAGCCGCCCGTCATGGTGAAGCTGACCTGTTCGACGGGGAAATCGTCAATATTGGTCACGACGTGGTCGAACCCGCAGCCGCTGACATAGGCCGCTTCTAACACGTCGGAGAGGCGCATGTTGGGCACGGCTTCGACAACCGGCTCAATCGGCTCGCCTTCCGACGTGTAGATGCGGAGGTCGGTTTGCGAGTTGAGTTGCGGAGGATCAACCGTTTGCGGGTCGTACAGAATGGTCTGCGCCTCGGGCGCGAGATTCCAGCGGTCAGCCATCACGTCAACGATGGTGATTGACACCGAGTCGGCGGGCAGCCCCTCTTCATTGGCATAGCGCACGCTGCGCGAACTCACCTTGCCACCAGTCAACAGTGGCACAGGCTCGAAGCCTGTGCCCGTCCAGATTTCCAACTCGAAGGTCAGCGAGGCCGCGAGGCTGACAAGATTGGCGTCAGGCCGCGCCAGCGTCACGCTCAACTCGGTTCCCAGCGTATCGTCCGGCGCGTCGAGAGTGGCGCGGATGATTGCTACGGGCACGCCGTCTGCGGTGAGGCGCGCGGCATAGCTGCGATTATTATTGTTGACGGCATTGGTCAGAGCCGCGTCCATCACATCAACGAAAAAGGTGAAGCCGAACTCTACGCCCTTGTCCACCGAACCGGTGGCGACAAGTTCGGTGGCGCCTGCGAGAACCACCGGGCCGCCCCACAACCGGCCTTCCGAGTCGGCGGTCAATGCGGTGGCGCCTGCGAGGTTGGCCGCGCCGAAGACGTTGGCCTCGGAGTTGAGTCTGCCGGTCGCGATCAACTCGGTTCCGCCTGCAAGGTTTGCGCTCGCCTCGATGAGCAGGCTGCCGTTGGCGACGAGTTCGGTGGCGCCTGCGAGCATGACGCGAGAGCCGAGTATCACCGTGCCATTAGCGGTCAGTTCGGTGGCGCCGCTCAGCACGGCGGCCACCGGCAACCCTTCGTTCTCAATGGACAAGACAATCGGCATATCGTTATCGCCGGCGAGGCAGTATCTGTCCCCGTGTCGGGCGCGCACGTCCCCCGTTCACCGGCACGGCGAGCACGGCTTCTCTGTCTGCGTAGTGCTGAACGGAAGGTCTGGCGGCTTCCACACTGTTCGCCGACTTCGGGTCGAACAGATACGCTGCTTCACCGTTGAACGTGATCGGCGTGGCTTCAAAATTCGAGCCTTGCGGAATGATTAGCAGACGATAGGGCGCTTTCGAGCGCACATACTCCGGCGTCTTCAAGCTCGTATAGTGCAGCACGTCCGCGCCGTTGCCGCGATAGTATTCGACCGTAAAAGCATTAGTAACGACGATGCGAAAGGCAACGGGCGTCACGTACGCATAAGTTGAACCCAGCAGTGCAGTCTTCTCTTTGGGCTGCGCCGTGCCGCCAAAGTTCCACGCGAACTCGTGCGAGGTCGTGTCTATTGCGCCCGTCCAATCGCTGCCGACAAACCCGATGAGGCCGTTCAGACCCTGCGACACCATCACAAAGTCGAGTTCAAGAAAATTGTCCGACGCGCCGCTCGCAACATGCCCCCGAATATCGCTTACTGCAATAGCGTCGGCTACGTTGTTGGTGCCGGAAGTTTTTTTCACGCCATCGTTCGAGTCAACGGTGACGTTCGCTCGTGTTGGGTAGGCGACATCCGCCGCGACGACAGGCATTAGTCGTACCTCTGCATGAAGGTCAGGTTCGTGTTGCGGGTGTCTACGAAGCCAGCGAAGCCGCCGATAGGCATGTAAGGCACTGGCGAGCCGTACACCGTGACGTTCAGAGGCTCGCCGACTCCAAAGTCCGGCTTCATATAGGCTTGGAAACAGGTGAACGGGTTAACCATCGCCGGATAAAGCGAGGTCAACGGCCATGTATAAGCTTTGTTACCTTTGATGGAAGTGGCGAGCGCTTCCGGGGCCAAGAAGCCCCATTTCTTTTCCATCGGTGGCAGCGGCGAACCGTCGAGCGGATAGTATTGATACTGGTAGAGGGAAGATGACAGTCCGCTATCGCTGATGCCGGTCACGCACGCGCCGAGGCCTACACCGTCGCTGGTATACGCGCCCAGTGAATTACGTGTGCGTTCGATCCAGAACGCCAGTGGGAACGGCGCGCTCGGCACCCCGGCGTGCAACGTGGCACAGAAGCGCGCCGTGTCGCCGCTAAAACAACTCTTAAGCACCTGAGCAAAAGTTTTTCGGTAGAATAGAAGGGTCATGAAAACCCCTACACATTTCGTTAAGCCGCTTGATGCGGAACGACGTGCTACGCTCAGGCAACTGATGCTCACGCATCCCAATCATCGGGTGCGGATG
>JBGTHJ010000465.1:0-30976 GCA_041746175.1 Pyrinomonadaceae bacterium | reverse complement strand
GAGGCCCTCGACCGCGCCGTCCGCGCCCGCGACGGCTTCGAGCGGCGACATGTTCTCGACGAAGTTGATGCCTTCCTCCAGCGCCTTCGCGACCTCTTCGTGATTGAGACGATACGCGGGCGAATCGATCAGGCGTTTGCGATAGACGATCGAGACGCCGCCCCACGCGCGGACGAGTGGGACGAAATCGGGCGGCTCGTTGGCGTGCGCGGCGCGCTCGCGTTCTTGCCGGACAGCGCGCCCGTGCGCGAGAAACTCTTCATAGACCGTGCGCTCGCCGGCGTCGAATCTTGCGAGGATCGCTTCGTCGCCGTCGAGGTCGGCGACGAGTTGCTCGTGGCGCGCGAGAAGCTGCTCGACCTGCACCGGATAATAAGCAAACAGTTCGGTCGCGGTATCAATCGCGGTCAGTCCGCCGCCGATCACGACGGCGGGCAGACGCACTTGCAGATTGGCGAGCGCGTCGCGTTTGAACGCGCCCGTCAGTTGCAGCGCCATCAGAAAATCGGACGCCTTGCGGATGCCGCGCAGCAGGTTGTTCTTGATCGGGACGATGGTCGGACGCCCCGCGCCGGTCGCCACCGCGATGTGGTCGAAGCCGAGTTCCCATGCGTCTTCGATGGTCAGCGTGCCGCCGAAACGAACGCCGCCGTAGAAGCGAAAGTGGTCGCGGCGCGCGAGCGCGAGATGAATCAGCGTGAGGAAGTTTTTGTCCCAGCGCACCGTGATGCCGTACTCCGAGACGCCGCCGAAACCCGCCAGCACGCGACGGTCGAGCGGCGTTTCGATCTCGCGCACGTCGCGCACGGGGCGCGGCACGTCGCGTCCGCCGTCGCCGGTCAACTCGCGCGCGAGCGGTTCGATCTTTAGCCCGTCGATGCCGACGACGCCGAAGCCTTCGTTCAACAGATAATGCGCGAGCGTGTATCCGGCGGGGCCTAAACCGACGACGAGGACGTTGCGTCCGTTGTAGGGAAGCGCGTGCGTGCGTCGCGCGTTGAGCGGATTCCAGCGCGACAGCAGCGAGTAAATCTCGAAGCCGTAGGGCAACTTCAAAACGTCTGTCAGCACGCCCGTCTCGGCCTGCGGAATGTTGACCGGCTCTTGCTTCTGAAAGATGCACGACTTCATACAGTCGTTGCAGATGCGATGCCCCGTGCCCGGACACATCGGGTTGTCGATCATCACCAGCGCGAGCGCAGCAATCGCGTCGCCGCGCTTTTCCAGCACGTGCATCTCCGAAATCTTTTCGTCGAGCGGGCAGCCTTCGAGCGCGATGCCGAGCGGGTTGAGTTTGACCGTGCCCTGCGCGTCGCGCAAGCCCTTCGAGCACGAATCCTTGTCGCGCTCGTGACAGTAGATGCAGTAATTAACTTCGTCGAGAACTTCGCGGGGCGTCGCGCGCGGGTCGGTCAGACCGAAGCCGTCGCGCCGCCGCAGGTTCGCGTCGAGTCCGCGCATCAACTCGGGCAACTCCTCCGCGCGCGGGCGTTCGATCTGCACCAAATGCTCGTAACTCAAATGATGCGGGACGCGAAAACTGACCCAACCGCTGACGCGCTCGCGCTCGACCGGCTGCGCGGCGTGTGCCGCCGCCCACGCTTCGACCACCCGCAAGGTCGTCTTGACGAACAACAAATTTTCGGCGTCGTCGCCGCCCTCACCCGGAGACGACGCCCCGCCCGCCGCATCCAAAATAGCGAGTCTCGCATCTTCAAACGTCACGCGCGCCGACGGCGGGGCTGTCGTCGCTGAAACTTTCAGACGCGCCGCATCGATGTCGCGCGCCAGTTCTTCAGCCGTCGCCGCCGCATCTTCTGCCGCCGCCGCGTTGTCAGGAACCGTCCCCTTCTCCAAAAACTTTTCCCAGTCGAGCAGCCGCGCCGTCATCCGCGCGATTCCGAGTTCGCGGTCGGCGTCGAGCGTGTCGGCGAACGCTTCGCGGCGCATGTGTTCGAGCGCGTCGTCGGTTGCCGTCGCGTCGAGCGTCGCGGCTTGCGCGGCGTCGAAACGCCTCAGCGCGCGGCGTGCGACGAAAGTCTTGAAGACGAACACGGCGTCCTGCGCGCGGACGGCGGCCAACAATTCTTCGCGCTCGCGCTCGACGCCGAACAGTCGCGCGACGAAACGCGCGAGGTGCGGCGCGGCGGCAATCAAAAGCTCCGACTCGGCCTTCGTCCCCGCCATCCCCGCGCCGCGCACCCCGACATATTCGACGAGCGCGCGATGCAACTCCGCGTCTTCCCCGCGAAGCTCGTCGTAGAAGACGGCGGCGAGTTCGCCGAGCCGAGCCGGGCGATACAAGTCGCCGTAGTTGAAGCCGCGCAGTCCGAGCGCAAAGTCAAAGGCTGCGCGCTCCGGCTCAGGGAGCGACGCAGCAAGGCTGTTTTCGACGATGATTTCCTGCATATTTCCGGTGAGTGATCGCTTTCCGATGGACATTCAAGCGGGGAGCTTGCGCGGCGCGCGTCGGCGCGTCGTCAGGCACGAGTATAGCATCTGCGCCGGGCGTCGGAAGCATTCGGCAGCCGTTGGACACTCGCGGGAAGTTTCCGCTATAATCCGGCCAGTCAAAACGGTTTGTTTTGGTTGAATTTCAAGCGCGGCGCATTGGTGTAGTCGGTTAACACGCTGCCCTCTCAAGGGCTTCCTCCCTGCTCAAATCAAGCCAAAATCAGCATTTTCCTGCTGGCTTAACACTTTCAATAACACATTACGCTTTGAGTATCTTCAATGCGTTGGGTTGAAGAAATGAGCCGCCTCCACAAAGGATTAGCGGCTCGCCTATGCGTCATTCTACGCTCAATATTCACTCGGCAAAAGCAAGGTTGTAGCTGAGCGGTCAGCCTCCGTGATTACCCAAATCTTGACGCCGTTCGCCGTCTTAAACGCGCTAAAAATCCGTAGAGGCTTATCCACGCTGAACAGGTTCTCCTTGTGGTCGTCTTCGCGGAGTTCGCCCTGCTCCAATCGAGCATGAAAGCTGATAAACTCCTGCGGCGATTGGTTGGATTCTTTGAGGGATTCGATTGCCCCATTCGTGAGGTAAAGACGGCCTAACGGGAAGCAGTCCGCGCCTGTCGTTGTTGTGTCTTTCTCAGTAGTGATAAGGTTAGCTGACATTCGATTCCGCTGCTTGGGGTTGAAGGTTGAGTGTTGTGGAGAGGCAAGTGTGTATCAGTCACTTACCTCTCCCTTCGCTTTATACCGCCTGTGGCATCGAAGCAATCCTGTTAGCCTCACGCTGGGCGGTCATCCTCATTACGTGATAGCCCGCGCTGACGCTCAGATGCTTGCACGCCAGATTTCTCATTCCGGCCTTGCAGTTACAATGACCGTAACGCTTGCCATTGCGGACGAAGAAATCAACGACGTACTGATTGCCGTTGTCGCGGTTAGTGACTCGGTACTGACGCAGAAGGCTCGTCGGCTGAACGAAGAGGTTGCCCGCTTTGGCGCGTTCGGTGGCTTTGGCTAGTTGGTCGGCGTTGAGTATCTCTATCATCTTTATTGTCTCCTCTTTTAAGGTTGTCGGCTGTCCGACTGACAAGAGAGATTTTAGCCGATTGGCTAAATAATGACAAGCGTAATTTTGCCGATTGACTAAAAAATATTCCGCCTTTATGATGCGCGTATGATTAGAGCGAGGATTAAAGAACTAGCTGAATCGCAAGGTATCCCGAACGCTTATCAACTTGGTGTAGCAATCGGAGTGACACCGAATGTATCCGCTCGTCTTTGGAAGGACGACTTTACCCAAATTGGGAAGGTGACACTGGATAAACTTTGTTCGGCACTAGGGTGTGGTGTAGGCGACCTGTTGGTATATGAGGCAAACGGCAAGGCAAAGAAGGCGACAACAAAGCGTTGAACTTGCCGCTCGTTTCGCGTAGCATACATTGTTGCACGGGAGAAATGCAGCCATTTACAATGATACCTCCGTTGCAATGCTCACCGGAGTTTAACCGCGCAGGAGGTGAATATGTCAGAAACAAGCGAAATAGAGTGGACAGATGCGACATGGAATCCGACAACGGGCTGCACGAAAGTAAGCAAGGGTTGTGATAACTGCTATGCGGAACGTATGTCAGAAAGATTCAGGGGCATAAAAGGTCACCCCTACGAGCAAGGGTTTGACCTTAAACTATGGGATAGCCGCGTTCACTTACCTTTATTTTGGAAAAGCCCTAAACGCATATTCGTTAATTCGATGAGTGACCTATTCCATAAAGAGATACCCCACAGCTTTATCAGTGAGGTTTTCGATACTATGGAATTGGGCGATTGGCATACTTACCAAGTGCTAACAAAGCGGAGTAGCTTACTTCGTAACTTTGTAAATAAAAGGTATGTCACCACCCTTGCCCCTTCTCATATATGGCTTGGAGTTTCTGTCGAGGATAAGACAGCCTTGTCTCGCATTGAACATTTAAGACAAGCTAATGCATCCGTTAGATTCTTGTCAATTGAGCCGCTTATTGACCGTATAGGGAAAATCAATTTAGAAAACATTCATTGGGTTATTGTCGGGGGTGAAAGCGGCCCCGGTTTCCGTCCAATGGATATTGATTGGGTTAGGGAAATACGCGACCAGTGTATTGAGTCGGGTGTTGCCTTCTTCTTCAAACAGTGGGGAGGAATAAGGCCGAAAGCTGGTGGCAATGTATTAGACAGACGCCGTTGGTTACAGTATCCCCGAATCCCTCGCCGTAAATCTGCTATCGCTAAAGCGTCCCTCACTAGCGGAGGTTAGGATGAAGGCTCCCGAATACTACGCAAATAGAGAACAAACCTATCTCAAACACTTCTTTCTTGAACGGTATCTTGAACGGGTGGGGTTTAATATCTGTTCGTTTAAGAGTGACTTTGTGTATGTTGACGGATTCTCCGGCCCGTGGAAATCAACTGATGAAAAATTCGATGACACATCTTTTATGATTGCAGTTCAAGAACTGAGAAAAGTACGAGAGGGCGTTGAGAAGATTGGTCGCCGCCCGCCTACTATTAGATGTCTGTTCATCGAAAAGAATGCTGAAGCATATAGAGCTTTGGAGAAAGCCGTGAAGGGCATTACTGATATGGAGATTAAGCCTATTCATGGTGAGTTTGAGAATGTCATTCCAGATGTCCTTAAGTTTATAGGCAATTCCTTTTCTCTTGTTTTTATTGACCCGACAGGATGGACAGGGTTTGGACTTAATCGGATTGCACCACTTCTAAGACATTGCCCCGGCGAAGTGATTGTTAATTTTATGTTTGATTACGTGAATAGACATTTCGGTATATCTTTTGACGAGCTTTTCGGTGGCTCTGGATGGACGCCCGAAATGAGTGAGAGCGAAACTATTCAACTGTATTGCGACCGTATGAAAGCGGCGGGACAATTTAACTATACTACTTACACGCGCATTCTTAATCCGACGAAAGACCGTACCTATTTTTATCTTGCATACGGGACGCGACACTGGAAGGGATTATATGAATTCAGGAATGTCGAAAAGAAGTTCGTAGATGAGCAAGAGCGTATCCGTACCGCAGCAAAGCGAACTTCACGAATAGAGAGGACAGGGCAGAATGACTTATTCGCAGGGATAGATGTGGCAATAGGCAATCCGTCCTATGATACTGAAAGAGAAAATCAATTGAGTACGGCATCAAATCGCCTTCTGAATACTCTTCTATCCCGTCAGCAAATACGATATGAGGACTTATTACCTTCTCTCTTGGAATTACCTTTAGTATGGGAAAGCGACGTGAAGGAAATGATAATGGAACGCTGCGGCAGAGAGTTAGAGGTAGTAGGAATGAAGCCGCGAGAAAGGACGGTTAAACCCGGACATATTTTGAGAAGTTTGAATGTCCGTTAGTTAGCTGACGTTGGGTGTCTGCTGATAGGTCAATATATGAACTACACATCAAAACAGTTAGTTGAAAATACGCTTGAACTGGCGTGCAACTGGATTAGAGAGCAGGATTATACTGTTAGAAACGAGTCGGAGTTCTGCAACATTTTTTTCTATAATCTGTTGACTCTACTTCCAAAGACCAACATCAAACCCTCTCAGATACGTTCTGAAATAAAACTATTTAAGTCCGGTAGTATAAGTAGAAGGCAGGTTGAATCGAGTGTTGATTTTGGAGTAGCCAACGCATCGAACGGTGGTGAGTATGACCTTTTCTTAGAAGTTAAAACTTGGATTCGTCCTGTTCTTTATACCAAAGGAGCACAGTCACCTAATTCATCAACGTCGAAGCGTAAGCAGTGTGTTTCGGACTCGACTCGCCTTTGTGCGTTTACTCAGCGAGGATTTTGTCGAGCTGGTGGCTTGATTGTATTTGAGCAAGGGTCAACGCACCTGCGCCGTTGCGTTCCCAAAGAATTATCATCTCAGCCATTACGCTTCGAGGAGCAGTGGCTGGATATTGGCAGGCTTTCTATGAGTGGAAGGAAAGAACATCTTGGTTTAATCTGGGTATATCCACAATGCGATGAGACGCAGACGGTATATGAAAGGATTGCTACATTCGGCTAAGTTTGAAATTAAAACCTCTGAATAGAGATTAGCGGGCACTGCCGAGAGCGTATCTTGAAAAATTTAATCGCTAAATCATATACGCCTAATTATCTCATTCTGTGAGAGGTCGAGAGCCTTATGCATGTACAGCGGCTTTTCAGCTAAGCGTGCTGGCTTTGGTTGGTCGCGTACCCATCAGTTAATACCTTGAAAAACTAAGTTCCCAAAGTAATGCTCAAGATTTTTTGCGGCGAGGTTGACGCTTAGTGATAATGCTCTGCTTACGAGGCACAACTGGCATTCTTAATTTCATCAAGTCCTTATGACGACTGTTTATGATGGTCGTTAATGTGCCGTGATGACTGAAGCCAAGTAGCCTTGATGCTTGCGTAATATGTCCGTTCGCTTCCTTCAACGCGCGTTCTATTAGAAGCCTCTCAAAGCGTAGTGTCTCATCTCTCAAAGAAAATCCTTCCCACTTGAACGACTCTTCAATGTGATTAGGTAGTTGAGGCCGCGCCGCAAACTTACTCAGCACTTTGCGAGCGCATAAGATTAGACGGGCTGCCATAGTAGGATACTGAACATCGGACAGAAATTCATTGGCGCGTTCGTAGACTGTGCCTAACTCTTCCGGCGTATTGTGGTCGCTCAGTTCTTCGATAATAGTGAGTGCGGCTTGTCCCGCGCTTTCATGGTCGCCCGCTTGCCGTGCTATTTGGATTACGCGCTCAAGCGTCTGACGTGCTAGAGCATGATGTTCTACACGCGCTAGAGCGATGCCGTATGTTATTAAAGCCTCTGCCAAAAGAGACTGCTCACCGCCGCCTTGCAATGTCTGAACAGCTGAGCGGGCAACTTGGTTTGCTTCAGCGTTACGTCCTTCAGCGAGTAACACTTTGGCGTAAGTATCATCTACTTGAGCAATGCTGCCGCTATCTCTGAGTCGGACGAATATTCGACGCGCCCGCCCGACGTGGTCATAGGCTTCTGTGAATTTTCCGATGGTAGCGAAGAGAAAGCCTAGATTGTTTTCGACACGCGCACAGTAGCGTTCATGCCCTGCTTGCTCAAAGTGGAAGCTCGCGGCGGCATATTCAATCAATGCGCGGTCTAAATAGTCAGCACGATTTTCAAGCCGACTCAAGTTCTCAAACAATGTAGCGAGTTGATTGAAATACTTTCCCTTGAGAGCATCGTTAGAACTTTTCTCTATCTGCGGTCGGGCTTCGGTCAGTAATCGCAAGGCATCACTAAATCGTTTCGCTGCCCATTCAACTATCGCGCCGCGAATCAAGGCGACTGCCTTAACCTCGCTGTCCGTGTCAGCTAGACTGTCAAGCACCTGTTTCAAAATCAAGCGGGCTTCTTCGTATTCCCCTTGTCGCCAATAACAGATGGCGATGTTCGTCTCCGCTTCGGCTACTTTCTCCGTTTTACCTAGCGTCTTAAAAATCGTGACGCTCTCGCTAATCAAGTCTTTCGCAATTTCTTGAGCATGGTCGAACTGCTTGGCACTCCCGATGCAGCTTGTTAGCACCCCGACTTGTAAAAGGACTTCTGCCGTTGTCTCTTCGTCAAGACTATCTAACGCAGGACGTTCACCTATCCGCTTCCATATATCGGCCATCACAGCCCGCGCCGCTTCGTAGTTGCCGGACGCTTCAAGCTCTTTGGATAAGTGGCAACGCAGCCGCGTCCGCTCGTTGTGTGTCACGTTCGGGTCGGCCATGCGGTTAAGCAACTCTGTCGCTAAATTCATGTGAGGATTTCCTTTCTTTATGCTTGATAGAATTTATCAGCGAAAAAGCAAAGGCGCACCTTAGTGTTAAGATGCGCCCCGCGAAACTTGTCTTTGAAGTTTACTCAACTCATTTTCAGGAGAAAATAATGAGAACCTTACGCCGATTTAGCACGGCAACCGTATTGATGTTCGTGCTGGGCGTCTCTGCTTTTGCGGGTCAGATGGCGACTCCGAAAGAAGAACCACCGCCACCACCGCCTACAGTCAGCGCAAGCATCTTTGAAGATGCCGCGCTTAGTCTGCTACAAAGCGTGCTGTCGCTACTCTAGCAGCCCGCCGAAATAGAAGCGTTGTAGCTGCCCTGTGGCGGCCTAGTCGATGTGTGCTTAATGTCGGGTGTCGGAAGTACAGAGGCGACACCCAACGGACGGGAGATTAACGCGGAGTGAAGTAGATTGCAATAGAATTTGCAAGGGGCATGAAAATATTTGCTAAAGAGAAACTTAGCTTTCAAAATGTAGGTTTATTAAAGGAATAATTTCCAAAGTGCGCCTGATTTTAGATGCAGAGCGCAAACCTCTTATAGCAAACGTAATAGAGGTTGCGAGCGTTTGAGGAAGTTCTTCTTTTGCTGCTATATCGGGCAAACTCGCTGAGTTTGCCTCTACAACTTTATATAAAATTAAAAAAATTGCGCTGAAAATTTCGGTAGCTTAATGAGAAGGTGCATTATCGGTGGAGTGTGTACCGCCTGTGCCTTTTTTCATCAAGATGTCACTTGGATTTTCAACCTATCAAAACTCTATTCCTGTCACGGCACTCAGTCTTTATGCAATCAAGCTAATGCCAGCAAGTTCATCCAACCTTACTTCATCAAATTCATCTACTTCGCAACTTTGCAACCGAGGAGCGGTGGCTGCAAACCACCGCTCCTCATCACGTCCCCCTGTTGGAATCAATCTGAGGAAAGCAAATCCCTCTTCTTTTAGTTCGGAAAGCCCGTCGCTTAATTCCGCGACTTTTTTGTTACCGTTCTTCTTCGTCAACTCGGTCTTGCTTAATCCCGTCGCTCCTGCCTCAAGCAGCCAATTAAGATACTTCTGCGCCCTCTTGCCGATAGAGTTTCCGCCGAAAATGTAGCGGGCTGAATCTTCGCAATATTTCCAGAGCGCAAAAGCAGCTTCTAAATGAACGCGCCTGATTGTTGCTGAGCAATCAAGTAGGGCATACACACAAGCGAGGCGCATAATCTGAGCTTCGGCGCGGGAGAGGATTCCGCTCATACGCCCTTCTATCGTTTCGTCTAGCCCGTCATAAATTTCAAGCCAGAGTTGCCGAGCTTCTTCATCACGTTTCATTTCGCCTACACTACCAGCGTAAGTCACCACCTCTTTCAACCTCTTTACAAGAGGAGCTACATTTACCTTATGAAAGTTTCCACCTTCCGGTAACTTTTTCGAGCGTTCGGCACATACCCATAAGAAGCGATTAGCATAGCCGTTGACTTCATCAGTTTGTTGTAAGCATTTCCTCAATTCATCATCTGTAATATGACCGATGATAGAGATATGTGCGTTTGTTGCCCTCTCCGGTTGATTCCTTCTTATCACGGCGAGATTACCTGTGTCCCAAGCCTGTCTGATGATGGCGGAAAGGGTATTACCGTCCCGCTTCTGCACGCGCAACACCGAAGCGAACTCACTTTCAAAGACAAGAGCACGTTTGCTCTGGCGAACTGCCCCAAGCATGTAATCATCATCTACGTCTCTAACATGATGAATCAATCCTTCTCCGCTATTAAGGCCACCTGTTATGTCGTTCGTCCAATCAGGCTCAACTGCTTCTAACAACCTCTTGACGTAGCCCCAAGAAGTACCCTTTCTGCCACGCGCAGACGCTCCTACAACCACAGTGAAGAGGTTTGTGTAGTGGCAGTCTGCCTCGGCGGTAAAATGAGCGGAGCGTCCAATGGCATTTCCGAAACCAACAAGCAGTTGGACGAGTAATGCTGCGGGGTCTGCCTCGCTATGAGGTTCTATTGCCCGCACAATATCGCCAGAAAGCCCGTAAAGAGTTTTCTGCCTGTCTAGCTTCGGAAATGCTACTCGACCTGTAGCTTCTAACCCTTCGCCGCGAAACTGCGAATTTGATGAATTTGATGAAGAAAGCGAAGAATCGCCTCCGACCAGTCGCTCGAACTCCTCTAACGTGTAATCATTGTAAAAATCCATCTCCATGTTTTCTATACTTTGCTCCTTTCGTTACTCAATAAAGCATCATCCAAACCGTTTCCTAATTGGGCGTTCCAACATCGCACTTTTACATCCAATCCCGCCGCCCTCAGTGAATGACCCATGCGGAACAGCCCCTCTTTTACGGTCTGTTTATCTTTCCAGTCGGCATCTACCGCGATTATTACTTCTCGCAGTGCAGGTATTGATAGTCTCAATTCCATTCCAAATGTTTCAGCATTAAAGGATGAGACTCCTGCAATTGCGACGGTTGCGCTCTCTGCATATTCGCTGATGATGTCGGCTTTGATTATTCCTTCGGTACAAATTGCCACCCCTGAACGCGCTGCCAAATCAGGCTTCACATAGTGAATGGGTGTCCCAGATGATGTGCCGGATGGGTAATTCTCAGGATTGCTCGACAGCCAAAGGTATTTAGGCTTTCCTTCATCATCACGGCGACTTTGTATGCCGACGATTCGACCCTGAGCATCGCGCACAGGGATGAAAATGCCCCTATGTTGTGGCATCCACCATCTGCTTTCGCCATTCTTGTAAAAGCCAGCTACGCCGTGAAGACTGTCGCCAAAACGATGGCTCATAGCTTCACAGACCACAGGCAATTTATTCTTGTCGGGAGCAGAGGCGTAAAGGTTGGCAGCTATTGTCGTGTCGCTCAACCCTCGCTGGTTCATCAAGTGGTCGCCATGTTCACCCGAAAGTTCCAGACACTCTTCTAGCAGGAATGAAAAGACCTCGTTTATGTGGTCTGTATCTGCCTGCCTAGTTTCCGCACTTCCGCATTTATCTATGAGCGGTGCGGCAACTGCGGAAACTCTGCTGACCCAAGTCGGCCTGAGAACGTGGACGTAGGCATTGTTCCGTGCCCGCTTGACGCTTCCCACCGACTCGCGCATACATAAAGCAAGACCACCGTCTTCTGTTACCGAACACCAATCAGGCTTTCGGCAGATAGGGCAAACATTCTTCTTCGTAACACGACGAATGGGAGACTGAGGGAAATATGTAGGCGTATTATCGCGCACGATGAAGGACGACTTCATAGCGCAATCCCCGCCTGAGCATTTTCAAGTTGAGGGCTTTCGACGCTTTGAAGGTATGACGAAAGATGCTCCTCATTGAACATAGTTTTGAAGCCAACTCTATAAAATCCAATCGCCCCTTTCGCTATTAAACGACTCAAACCCGCTCGGCTAATCTTTAGCTTCTCGGCACATTCTTTCGCCGTCAACAACTGCTTTTGTCTAACTTCCATTTTCCTTTCTCCTCAAATGAAAAAACCGCGACCTATAAGGACAAAGCTCAAGGTCGCGGCATTTCCAGTTATGGAAAATCCCCAATAATAACGAGCGCACTTATCCCATGAAAATTAACAGCATTTTAGTTCCTTCGTTTTCTTTCGTGGTCTGATGTTTGTTAATGAAACTCTAGTTAAGGCAGGGCTGAAAACCAGCGTCTTCAAACTTTGAGCTTGAAACCATTATAACATAGTGAAAGGAAAAAGTAAAGAAGATTGTGCTTGCAACCGTTGAAATAATTACACTTATATCAGCATATCACTCACAGAAGCGTTGTCAAGGGCGGCCTCTTCTCCGTAAAATTGACCTGTAATTAAAACTCCGCCCCTTTCCTCATTCGGAATATTCAAATCGCTCTAATAGGCAATTCCACGCCAAGAAAAGGCTATTCTCGACCAACATTTGAGGCATATATCATCGCTCAGCAAAAGAGAAAAGCCCGCCCTTAAATTATGAGAGCGGGCTATCTTCACAAAGTTAGAACTTTCAGTTCACCAAGTTAGGCGCGTTGGTAGTTTGCGCTTCAACAGTCTGAGCGTTGAAAGTGTCCAACGCGGCGGCGGCTCGGAAAACAGCATCGGAGTCAAGGTTTGAATATCGGTACAGACACGACAAGGTACTGTGTCCTGAAACGCGCATAACTTCAACAGGTGGAAGTCCAACACGAATCATGCGAGTAATTGCCGTATGTCGGCAATCATGCAAATGAAAATCTTGCACGTTTGCTGCTTTACATGCCTTCGCAAACGCGGTTCTCACGGTTTTCTTCACCCCGAAAACAAGCGCATCTTTTTCGAGCGGCGACACAATCCAACGTCCTTGCAAATCTTCACAAACGCGGATTGTCATGGCTACAGTTCTTGCCTTCGCAGTCTTTGAGTTGAAAGCTCTGACTGTGATAGTTCTACGGTCGAGGTTAACGTCAGACCACTTGAGAGTAAAGATTTCGCCGCGTCTCAACGCGCAGTCAAGAGCAACCAACAAAATTCCCTTAAGATGTTCACGCTTCGGCTCTGCGTCAATCGCTGCGAATAGCCTTGCTTCCTCTTCGCGTGACAGTATCCTCTCGCGCTTATTTTCATCGGCGGCGGAAATTAACGGACTTCCAGCGTTGAACGGATTTTTGATGAGCCAGCTTTGCTGAACGCCTATATTGAGAACTCGCCGTAAGACAACTAACTCACGGTTCATTGCGGCAATTGTTCGCGGCCTCCCGTATTGCGTTGGCGTCTTTAGTCTCATATTACGGTAAGCGTAAATGTCACCGTAGGTAATGCCCCTTAGCTTCTTTGAGCCGAAATGCTCTCGGAACAGTCTTAGTGCTAACTGTGGTCTTTCCAGAGCACGCAAGCCGCTCACCTTACGTTCATGAACGTACTGCGCTTCATGGAGATAAGTTTGCTGGTAATAATCGGCTAGGTCGTTAAAGACCATCTGCGCGGCTTCGACGGCCTTTTCACCCTCATCTTCAATTTGGCGAAGAAGGGTTCTGAGAATCCTTTTGGCTTCGGTATTGTCCTTTGCGCGTCTTGCGACGTTACGCCGTTTTCCGGTGGAGTCAGTCACCGTAACCCGTGCAAACCATTTACCATCTTTGTCTTGCCCGATGTATCCGCTTCTGTCCTTTGCCATTTGCGTCTCCGTTTCCGTTGACACATTGATTGACACTTTGAAGCGTTTTCAGCGTGATTTTGAAAGTAGTTCAGGCTTATGCTATGCTTGTTTTGTTGGGATTTTCGCGGCGCATTGGTGTAGTCGGTTAACACGCTGCCCTCTCAAGGCAGAGATCACGGGTTCGAGTCCCGTATGCGCTATCCAAAAATCGAAGGCTTGCGGTCACCGTCCGAGGTCGCCGCAAGCCTTTTGCGTTTTCGCGTCAATCATCAATCGACGGGGCGAAGAGATATGTCTCCGCTGTTTCTCATCGCGACGCAAGCCGGTAGTGGGGTAATAGTGTGTTGCTCCTATTGCCCCACTGTCGCGTTTAGCTTGACAACAAGTCTTTCAACTCCCACACGCTATTAGTGATTCCGGCTTCCATCGCGGGCGTACACCGGATGCTAAATCGAAACATACAAGATTCGTACACTCAAGCCGCCTTTAGCTTTTGCGCTCTTTGCAGTTCAGCCACAGCGTGGTCAACTTCTAGCGTGTAGTAAATCTTTGAGAGTTTGTACCGCCACGGAGCATTAGCCTTCAGATGCCACACTACGTCCGAGACCAAATCAATAATCTGCATCCGCTTGTGATTGCGCGTGCATTTGTCATGAACGTCTCCGAACGCTCGCTCAATCGGGTTGGCTTGCGGACAGTAAGCAGGCAAGTAGACAACCTCGAAGCGCGGATGACTCCCAAGCCACTCGACGACGGCTTTCGCTGTGTGTATCCGGTAGTTGTCCACGACGATGTAGAGACGAGTGAACTTAGCTGCCGGACATCTTCTGTCAATCAACTTCAACAAATCAATAAACAGCCAACGGTTCTTGCGCTCGCCCGTGACGGCGAGCATCTTGCCCGTCACGTAGTTAAGCGCGCCCGCCAAGTACCACTTGCGGTTTGTGCCCGGCATCATGACCTCTCTTTGCGTGCCCCGAAGCATCCACTCGTAACCGAGCTTAGCGAGCAAGTGGATGTCGAGTTCGTCGGCGAAAAACAGTGCCTCGGTCGGCAACAATCCCTCGATAATCGAGCGGATGCGAGCCAGTTTCGCCACTCTCTGCGCATCATCGTCACGGGCTATATGACGCGCCCGCTTCCACACGTAGCCGAGTTCATGAAGCCAGCGACGAATCGTCTCACCGGAAACGTTCGTGCCACGTCGCGCTTTGAGTTCAAGGGCCAGCGAGACGCAACTCCAACGAGTCCGGCACCATCCGAAGGCCGCAGGCGCACGCCGCACAATCGAGAGCAGGGAGCGCTTGAGCGAAGAACACCGTGGCCGAGTTGCTCCTTCGGTCGGCGCAACGGTGAGCCGTCGCTCACCGCGTTGGTAAGTCGCAACCACGCGGTAGACGCTGGAGCGCGAGCAAAACAAGCAGGACGCAATCTCGGAAGGCGTTCGTCCCGCAGCGCACAACAGCAAGATGTGCAACGCGAGCAAGTGACCATAGCGAGTGGCACGAAGTTCCCTGAGCATCGTGGCTTGTTCGTCGGCAGTAATCTCAAGTATCGTTTTCCCCGGCACAGACAGTTCACCTCTGACATTCGATTGGGTCGCACTTACCGATGTATCAGAAAGAACCTGTCTGTGCCAATCTCATAAGGTTTGATTTAGAGTGAATGCGGCAGAAGTTGTAATAGGCGAAGTAAAGAGCAAGCGCAGCCTTTAGATTCTCCCACTTCTTAGAAAAGCCATTCGTCAGCCGCGTAAATCTCCGCATCGCCATACGGATATTAAGATTCTGCCGCTCGACGTGAGACGTGCAAACCTTCTCAGGGTCAGGGTTGCCGAATACAAGGTTTGTTATCGACTCCACAACCCTTGACGGGGAATACCTATGCTCGGCGGGGTCGGGAGCGGCGTAGACTTTAATAATCTGCCCGTAGTCGGCGCGCGTGCCTAAAGAGTAGGCGAGGGCGTCAGGGTAAGCCGCAAAGCCATCCGTAGAGACTTGAATGCGCCCCTCAGTTCCGTCCACGACCGCGAAGATTTTCTCCGTGAATAGAAGCGTGTCGCGCTCCGTGCGCCGTCCAAGATGCCAAGCGAGGATTAAATCGAGCCTTACAAGATTCGTACACTCATGCTGCCTTCAACATTGACGCTTCATCCAGTTCGGCGACCGCCCGATTTACTTCGGGCGTGTAATAGATGCTTGAAAGTTTGTACCGCCACGGAACGTTGGCCTTCAGATGCCAGAGTACATCACCAACCAAATCAACGATGCCTGCCCGCTTATGATTACGCGTGCATTTGTCGTGAACGTCGCCAAAGGCACGCTCAATCGGGTTAGCCTGTGGACAGTAACTCGGCAAGAACACCAACTCGAAGCGCGGATGGGCGGCGACCCATGCCACCACCGCCTTGGCCGTATGTATCCGGTAGTTGTCCACTACGACATAGATGCGCGTGAACTTAGCAGCCGGACACTTTCGATGAATCAGATTCAGCAAGTCGATAAACAGCCAGCGGTTCTTGCGTTCGGCGGTGACGGCGAGCATCTTGCCCGTCAGGTGGTTGAGCGCGCCTGCCAAGTAGTGCTTGCGATTCGTGCCCGGCGTCATGACTTCGGTTTGTGTGCCTTTCGGCATCCATTCGTAGCCGATCTTGGCGAGCAGATGGATGTCGAGTTCGTCGGCGAAGAACAATGCCTCCGAGGGTGCCAATCCTTCGATAATCGAGCGGATACGCGCCAGTTTCCCGACCCGCTCAGGATCATCGTCGCGCGCGATGTGCCGCGCTCGCTTCCAACCGTAGCCCAGTTCATGCAACCAGCGGCGGATGGTTTCGCGCGAGACAGAGGCCGCGCGGCGGGTGTGGAGTTCGAGTGCCAGTGCGGCACAACTCCACCGCGTCCGACACCATCCGAACGACGACGGCGCACGCTTGATAATGGCAATCAACGACCGCTTGAGCGACGGCAGTCGCTGACGCGGCAGGCTGTCGACTGCCGCGTCTGTCAGCCATCGTTCGCCCTGACGGTAAGCAGCGACAATGCGATAGACGCTGGAGCGCGAACAGAACAGGAACGTGGCAATCTCGGACGGCGATCTTCCCTGTGCGCACAGCAACAGGATGTGCAGGGCGCGCAAATAGCCGTAGCGTGCGGCACGCAACTCACACAACATCTTCGCTTGTTCGGCAAGCGGTATCTCAAGTATCGTTTTCCCCGGCACAGACGGTTCACCTCAATACATCAGTTTGGTCGCACTCACCGATGTATCAGAAAGAACTTGTCTGTGCCAATCTCATGTGCTTCGATTTAACTTACTGTCGCGCTCGAAAGCGACGAACGTATAAGCATCGCCTAGCGTGTCGGCGTCTTTGCCTTTACGCTTTTTCGTCTCTTCTTTCATCCCGACGTAAGCCCAAATTTCATCAGCCTGAACGTCGGATACTTTAACTTGGCGTAGCTTCGTTTCCATCAGACGTTCGCACTTCTCGCCCGCTAGAACGAGTAAGCTTATGATGGTCTTTTTCTCAATGCCGGTAATGCGCTCCGTCGAACGGATGCTGTTACCTTCAACGAGCAAGTGCAGGCAGAGCAGAGCCTTATCCATCGGAGGGCGCATGTTATCTAGGGGCTTTTCCGTCTGCTCTTAGAAGGTCTTTTTGCAGCCGTTACAGCGGAAACGCTGGTTGCCTTTGCGGTCTTTTCCGAACCGCTTACACTGAATCAAACAGTTGTGACACGTCATTTTGAGTCTTGCCTTTCGGAAGGCGATGACTCAAAATGACCTTGCGGGAATCGGAAGTGAGTTGCATCGCTTTCGGTTTCTTCAGGCTTTGGCGGTTGCACCCGTCAGAGCCTTTTCTATTTCTTCAAAGAACAAGAGGATTATACGTGACCGCTCACGTATAAGTCAAGACTTTTCTAAGACCTCCGCGTAATCGGTCAGTTACGTGAGCAGCGCCACGTTTGACATACAAGATTTGGATTGACCCTCTTTAATCAGCCACAACTTAATGTGCTGAATCCCAGATTGTGCTCACGTAACTGACCCATTACGACCTCCGCGAATAAATGTATTGACTTTTCGTGACCGCTCACGTAACATGCTGTTGTTATGTCAAGCTCACCTAAACCGAAGAAAAAGAACCCTGCGGCAGTCATGCTAGGTCGTCTCGGCGGCCTGAAAGGTGGTTACGCAAGAGCCGCCAAGTTGACCCCAGAAGAACGCAGCGAGAGCGCACGTAAGGCCGTACAGGCGCGATGGGCGAAGGCCAAGCACGAGGCCGAAGAAAAGGCTAACAAGGCAGCGTGACGGCGCGTGTTTCATCCGTGAAACACGCGTATACTCATTTTCACTCCCGATAAAACTGAACTTCTCCCGCATTTTCCATGTCCAGAAGAGCGCCCAGAGAATTTAGCAAGACTGACGGCGAGGCCGTAGAGGTGCGCCGGGTTGTGCGTGGGCGCGCGACAAAATGGACTCAGCTTCGCTTAAAAATTGAACTGAATAAAGGGCGGCACGGCATCCCGATTGAGAAGCTTGCGAAGGTCGCGGAAGAGGCGGAAAAGTTTTTAGGCATGTTCGCCGCCGACATGAATTTCGGCGAGACTCAGTGGATTGCCGAGAATTTTCACAACGGCTCGGTAGAGTATGACGTGAGTTGTGTCGGCGTGGCGTCCGACATGGCGCTTAGGATAGGGCAGAGGGCTTTGGCTCAGTTAGTAGACCCTAAGACGACGCCCGATGACCTCAGTTTCGGTATTCGCAGGGAAACATTCTTGCAGTTCGCTCGGATGGCATCACACGTTGACGCTGACGATGCCGTGGGAATCGGAGTCTATAACGGCAAGCCGAAGCCGAAGATGCACGCACTATCGAAACAGAGGTATTTAGAGATTGAGAAGCAAGTAAATCAGACCGTCGTACAATACGGCGGCGTGCAGGGTGTTATTACCACGCTATTTAAAGAATCTAACATTCTGTGGATTCGGGAACTGTCCACGGGCGAGCGCATATCCTGCAAGTTCCCCGTCCACTACTACAATAAAATCTGGAAGCTGCTAAAGGCTAAAGACGCGATTGTGAATGTGGAAGGTTGGATAACACATAAGAACGGTATGATTGACCATCTCAAGATAGAAACTATTGATGAGTCTCCTGAATACCTAGAAGGCGACTTAGAGAAGTTTTTCGGTGCCGACCCCGACTTCACGGGCGGGCGCAGCGCGGGAGAGCACCTTGACGACATACGCGGCGAGACTGCAGAGGATTATTTAACGCACCTCACGAACGATGAATAGGCCACGCGTCTACATTGATACTTGTTGCTTCATTGATGCGTTACAGCATCGTGAAGGGATGAAGTTATCCGCCGATAAGCAGAATGACGTGTGGCATATTCAAACGATTTTAAGGGCGTCACTGGCGGGCGACGTTGAGGTTATAACCTCGACGCTCACGATTGCCGAATTTCGCCGTGCGAAGTCCGACACACCGCCGAGTAAGGAACTTAAAAGGTTAATCCGCTCTATTCTCTTATCCGGCAAGGTGGTAACGCTGGCTCAGATGACGCAAGGCGCAGCCGAGAGAGCAAGAGATTTAGATTGGGAAGATGAGATAAGCCTTAAGGGCGCGGACGCTATTCACGTTGCTACCGCCCTTATCACAGGCCGTAAGGAATTGTTTACCGCTGACGGGCGAGGCCCGCTCAAGCAATCCACTGTCGCTAAGTTAGGGAAGTTAGGGCTTAGGTCTATCCGTCCTTCTGATACCCGCCTCATACCCGCCGAATACCGCCAGAACAAGTTAAAGCCCGAAGATTCTCCCGACGAAGAGCTTTCAGACCCCTTCCAAGTCTAGCAACACACTATTCCCCACTACCCGCAAGCCGCGTCTCTTTACGAGATGGCGGCGAGGGTGCCGGCGAGCGAGCGAAAGATGTCGCGCCCGTCGGACGAGCCGAGGAGGTCTTCGCAGGCGCGCTCCGGGTGCGGCATCAGGCCGAGGACGTTGCGTTCGCGGTTGCAAATGCCCGCGATCGAGTCGCGCGCGCCGTTTTGATTGGTCGCGTCGGAGACTTCGCCGCGCGCGTCGCAATAGCGGAAGACGATGCGTTGGTCGCGGCGGAGTTCGTCGAGCGTCGCGTCGTCGCAGACGTAGTTGCCTTCGGCGTGCGCGATGGGTAGATGCAGCACGCGCCCCGCCGCGAGTTCGTTGGTGAAGGGCGTGTCCGATGTTTCGGTGCGGACGTAGACGTGCTCGCAGATGAAGTGGAGTTCGCGGTTGCGGATGAGCGCGCCGGGGAGCAAGCCCGCCTCGCAGAGAATTTGGAAGCCGTTGCAGATGCCGAGGACGAACCTGCCGCGCGCGGCGAATTCTTTGACCGCGTTCATCACGGGCGAGAAACGCGCGAGCGCGCCCGCGCGCAGATAGTCGCCGTAGGAGAAGCCGCCGGGAATAATCAGCGCGTCGAAGTCCGAGAGATCGGTCTCGCGGTGCCAGACGAAATCGACGGGCTGCCCGACGTGTTTGGAGATGACGTGGTAAGCGTCGTGGTCGCAGTTGGAGCCGGGAAAGACGATGACGCCGAATTTCATGTCTCGCTGATCTCCACGCGGTAGTCTTCGATCACGGGGTTCGACAAAACTTCGCGCGCCATGCGCTCCGCCGCGTCGTGTGCTCGTGCGGGGTCGGCGTCCGGGTCGAGCGTAATCTCGAAATACTTGCCCTGTCGCACGTCGGCGATGCCGCCGAAGCCGAGCAGTTCGACCGAGTGCTGAATGGCTTTGCCCTGCGGATCGAGCACGCCCGTCTTCAGCGTGACGTAAACTTTTGCTTTCATATAAACGTCGTCAACTCCTGAAAATCGAAGACAAAGTATTGCATATCACGCGCGCGTTGACCTAAGATGCGCTCGGCAATTTTTTTTGTGCGCCGCCCGGACCCGAGCGGCGCTTCCCCTCCCTGGGTTCAACATCCGGAAATTTCAGAGGCCACGGACGAACTCGATTCGCCGGAATGCCTCGTTTGCCAGCCGACACATCGGTTGAGACTCTTTCGCACAAAGGACAAAACAGAATGCAAAACCCTCCCCCCCATTACGGCGTATCCCCGCAGGGCGCTGGAAACAAATCAGCCCTCGGACTCGAAGGCAACATCGCCGCCGCCGTCGGTTACATCATCGGCATTTTGGCGCTCATCCTGATCTTCATCGAGAAGGACAATCGCTTCGTCAAGTTTCACGCCCTCCAATCGGTCTTCTACTCGATTGGCATCACTGTCTTGCTGCTCGTCCTCACCGTCGTTTCTACGGTGTTGACGATTGGCGTGGCTGCCGTCTCCGAATCTCTCGGTTTCATCGTCGGGTTGCTCGTCACGCTGATCTATCTGGTTCTCGCGCTCGCGATGATCGTCGGGGTTGTTTACGCGGCTTACAAAGCCTATCAGGGGCAGATCGTCAAACTGCCCATCGTCGGCAATCTCGCCGAGAAAATCGCCAACAAGTAAACTCTGTGACGGGTGACGGGTGACGAGAGAAAAGCTTTTGTCTCATCACCCGTTACTTGTCGTCGTCTGTGAAGACGCGGGCGAAGATGGCATCGACGTTGCGCAGGTAGGTGTCGAGCGCGAAGGCGTCGGCGATCTGCTCGTGCGTCAGATGCGCGGCGATGTCGGCGTCGGCGGCGACGCGCGTGCGGAAGTCGCCGCCCTCGTTCCACGTCTTCATCGCGTTGCGCTGCACCCACTCGTAAGCCGTCTCGCGCGAGACGCCGCCGCGTGTCAGCGCGAGCAGAAGTTGGCCGCTGAAGACCAGCCCGCGCGTCGCCCCTAAATTCTCCAACATCCTTTCGGGGTAAACCTGTAATCCATCAAAGAGCGACGCCGCTTTCGCCAGCATGTAATCGACCGCGATGCTCGCATCGGGCAGGACGATGCGTTCGGCGGACGAGTGCGAGATGTCGCGTTCGTGCCAGAGCGCGACCGATTCCAGCCCCGCCAGCGCATAACCGCGCACGACGCGCGCCATCCCGCAAAGGCGCTCCGACAAAATCGGATTGCGTTTGTGCGGCATCGCCGACGAACCTTTTTGCCCCGCGCGAAAACGCTCCTCGGCTTCGCGCACTTCCGTCCGCTGCCAGTGACGCACCTGCAACGCGAACTTATCGAGCGACGAGGCGATGATCGCCAGCGTGCACAGATATTCCGCGTAGCGGTCGCGCTGGATGACCTGCGTCGAAACGCTCGCCGCCGCCAGACCGAGACGCGCGCAGACGCCCTCTTCGACCTCCGGGTCGAGATGCGCGAACGCCCCGACCGCGCCGCTGATCTTGCCGACCGCGACCGCCGACCGCGCCCGCTCAAGTCGCTCGCGGTTGCGCCGCAGTTCGGCGTGCCACAGAGCAAACGTCAGACCGAACGAGGTCGGCTCGGCGTGGACGCCGTGCGTGCGCCCGATCTGCGGCGTGTGTTTGAACTCGAAGGCGCGACGCTTAAAGACTTCGAGCAGCGCGTCGATGCGCGCCAGCAACAGGTCGCAGGCGTCGCGCAGCAGCAAGGCGTTGGCCGTATCGACCACGTCCGAAGATGTCAGCCCGTAGTGGACGAAGCGCGCGGCGTCGCCGATTGATTCCGCGAGCGCGGTCGTAAAAGCGATTACGTCGTGGTCGGTCGTCTTCTCGATTTCGTTGATCCGCTCGACCGTGAACGCCGCGCGCGACTTGATCTCTTCGACCGCCGTGCGCGGAATCGTCCCCATCCCGGCGTGCACCTCGCAGACCGCGATCTCCACGTCGAGCCATTTCTGAAACTTGTTTTGCTCAGACCAGAGCGCGCCCATTTCGGGCAGTGTGTAGCGATTTATCATTTTACTGACGGGCAAGCAGGTGACAGAGCAACGGTTCTCTCGTCACGGGTTCAAGAGGTCCGAACTGACGAAGTAGCGCGCGAGCAGCCAGCGTCCGTCGCGTTCGACGAGGGTGATGTTTTCGGTGCCCGCGCCGCGCTCGAACGAGGTTTGATAAATCAGTTCGAGCGTGTGACCGTCGAGCGCGCCGCCCGCGTTGGGCTGCTGCGTGCGCTTGATCGCCGTCCGGCTTTGGACTCTGCCGAGCCGCGCCCGCAAACGCTCGATAGCCGCCGCGTTCTGTTCGGCGGTCGTCGCGCGTCGCCATTCGTCCGCCGCCTCGCGATAGATTTTGTCGGCGCGGCCTTCGCCGATGTCTTCGGTCAAAACATCAACGACGGTCTGCGCCCCCGCCGGGATGCCTTCGCGCTTCTCGCCCACGCCGCACGCCGCGCACGCGATGCAGGCCGCCACGACGAACGACGCCCACCACCACCACCTCCTCCACCACCCTAGCCGCGCGTGCCGCAAATTCCACTTGCGCCGCGCGCGCGGCGTCGGGACTACTTCCGGACGCGCGGGATTCTTCATCGTGACAGCAGGCGACGACGAGTTCATAGCTCGATCCACGGGGTCGGTTCTTTGGGGTGCGAGAGTGTAATGGTGGTCGTCGGCTGAAAGAGCGTGCCGCGTTCCTTGAGCGCGGACTCCGCCGAAATCTGTGCGACGTAAGGGTTGTTGGCGCGCTGCGAAAGGTGCGCGAGCACGATGTGTTCAGCCGCCCCATCGAAGCTTTCGCGCAGCCACGTCGCGATGTCTTCGTTCGAGAGATGGCCGGTGCGCGAAAGGATGCGCTGCTTCAACTCCCACGGGTAAACCGAGCACGCCTTGAGCATGTCGCGGCTGTGATTCGACTCGATGACGATCGCCGCGCAGCCGCGCAGACGTTCTTCAACCAGCGTCGTGATGTGGCCGAAGTCCATCAGCGTCGCGACCTTGATGCCGCGATACGCCGCCGTGAAGCCGAAGTTGTCGACCGCGTCGTGCGGAATCGTGAACGGATGAAAGTCGATCTCGCCGATGCGAAAATCCTGACTCGAAGAAATCTCTTCGGTGCGCTGGCGGAGCACTTCGGCGCGGCGGCGCGGCTCGTCCGAGGGTGCGCCGTGCGTGCGCTCGCGGATGTAAGCGTCACGCGTCGCGCCGGAGATGTAGACCGGACACTCGACGCTTTTCAACAGGACGCGCAACCCGCCCGCGTGGTCGCCGTGTTCGTGCGTGATGATGATGCCGTCGAGCCGCGCGCAGTCTTCGCCGACCAGCGCCAGCCGCCGCGCGGTTTCTCGCGCGCTCAATCCCGCATCGACCAGCACGCGCGTCTCGCCCGCGCAAATCAAGACCGTGTTGCCGGTCGAACCGCTGCCAAGTACGGTGATTCTCATCTCTTCAAGCGATCAATCGTCAGCCACCGGCGATCAGCGAAATCGTGCGGGCGAACAGCCTGACCGCTGAAAGCTGTCTGACACGGAGTCTTCAGATTTCCAGACGCGCGCGGTCAACGTCGAAGCCGTTGAGGTTGCCGAGCGCAGCGAGCGCGAGCGCGTCGCGCGTGAAATACTGATGCGCGATGCGGTGCATGTCAGCGGGCGTGACGGCTTCGACGCGCCGGATGATTTCGTCGGGGGGCGTGTGTTGGCCGTGCGTGATTTCCTGTCGCGCGAGCGTGCCGGCGCGGGCGCTCGTCGATTCGAGGCCGAGCAGAATCGACGAGACCGATTGGTCTTTGACGAGTTGGAGTTCGTCTTCGCCGACCGGCTCGTCGAGCGCGCGACGAAGTTCGACGAGCGAAAGGTCGAGCACTTCGTCGAGTTGTTCGGGCGATGTTCCGGCGTAGATTTGAAAGACGCCCGCATCGGTGAAATGGCTCGCCGCCGCGCCGACCGAGTAGGCCAGACCCCGCTCTTCGCGCACCGATTGCCAGAGACGGCTCGACGTGCCGCCGCCGATAATCGAGCCGAGCAGATTCGCCGCATAGCGGTCGTCGTCGCGCGCCGAAGGCCACGGCGCGGCGAGAATCAGATGCGCCTGTTCGAGTTCGCGCTTGCGTTCGATGAGAATCGGCGCGGCGTGCGCGGGCGGCGTGTTGTCGCCGTCGTGCGGCGCATCGTGTCCGCCGCTGCCGTCATCGGAGACGCCCGCAAAGGCGCGTTCGGCCAACTCGACGAGCCGCGCGTGATCGACGTTTCCCGCCGCCGCGATGACGAGATTGCGCGGAGCATAGGCGCGCGAATGGAATTGACGCGTGCGTTCGGGGTCGAAGGTCGAGACGGTGGCGGACGTGCCTTCGATGGGACGACCGAGCGAATGGCCGGGGAAATAGGCGGCGACGAACAACTCTGCGAGCAGCTCGTCGGGCGTATCTTCGACCATCTTCATCTCTTCGATGATGACCTTCTGCTCACGCTCAAGGTCTTCGGCGTCGAAGCGCGGGTGGATGAGCATGTCGGCGAGAAGGTCGAACGCCTTGGGCACCGCAGTATCGACGACTTTGAGCGAAAATCCGGTCAGTTCGTGCGAAGTATAGGCGTCGAAGTGGCCGCCGAGACGGTCGGATTCGACCGCGATGTCGAGCGCGGTGCGCCGCTTCGAGCCTTTGAAAACCGCGTGTTCGATGAAGTGACAGATGCCGTTCAAGTCGGCGGGTTCGTGACGCGAGCCGCGCCTGATCCAGATGCCGACCGTCGCCGAACGAAGGTTCGGCATCTGCTCGGAAAGAATGGTTGCGCCGTTTGGTAGTCTGGTCGATTGAACTTCTTGAATCATTGGATGTTGAAATTCTGATGCTAATTTTGATTTGGTGCGGGAAGCATTTTGCAGCACCGCGCATCGTAACATGCCCCGAAAATCCGGGCAAACCATCCGCCCCCATTCGCGCATCATACGCGCAATCTTGAAAACCAAACGCTTGACACTGTTTGCCGAGTTGACGGAAAATGCTTCTCTTCGCTCAAGCGGGTTACGACACCGGAACGCTACGTAGGGTCGCCAGCGCCACGTCGAGCCTCAACCCCCGCGCGACGCTTGCACAAGTCGGAGACGAGGAGAGACGCTTGAGGACGCACGCTTTGTATGGTGCACGCCGGGAGGTTCACGCCGTGATAAAAAAAGCTAGCTTGCGCATGGGACTGTTGGCGCTCGTCGCGCTCGTGCTGTGCGAAGCCGGGGGCGGCCCGCTCGTTCACGGGGCGACCGCCGCGCGACGTTTCGGCACCATCACCGGCTCGGTGCGCGACCATCGCGGCAACCCGCTCGCGGGCGCGCTCGTCACGGTGCTGCGCGACGGCGCGGAAGAGATCGTCAAACAGACCAGAAGCACGGCTGACGGAAGTTTTACGGCGCGCATCGTGCCCGGTCGTTACATCCTGCGCGCGGTCGCCGAAGGCTTCAACTCCGCGACTTTTTCAGCCGTCCAGATCAATCCCGCCGCCGAACTCGTCTACCGCTTCAATCTCGAACCCGCCGGTCAGGGGCGCACCGTCGCCGAACGACGACCCGACCGCCGCGACCCGAAGTTCGCGATGCGCGCCAACCAGATTCGACGCTCCATCTTCAATCATGGCGAGGAAGACGACCCGGGTTTTAGCCCGTCGCTCGCCGAAGACATCGCAGCGGCGGAAGCCTTGCTATCGACCAACGATGCGGACTCGTCCTTCGACCTCGAACGCTCGGCCAAGCGACGCGGGCGGGTGCACGGCGTCGTCGAAACCTATTTTGCTTCCGGGGGCGGCGCGCCCGGCAACAGCTTCGCGGGCGTCAATTTCGCCGTCGCCAACCCGGTCAACGAGCGTCTCGACCTCGTCTTTGCCGGACAGTTCGGCGCGTTCGAGCGGTTAGAGACGACGGCGCGGATTCGTGCCGGCGCGCGTCACCGCGTGAGCGCGACGGTCGGCGGGATGCGTCTCTCGACGGGGTTGCGATCAGACGAAGCGTCGGGCGGCAACCTCGGTCAATTTTCGGTGCGCGCGGTGGACGAATGGCTCGTGCGGGATGGGGTTGTGGTCGTGCTCGGGTTGGACTATTCGCGGTTCGTCGGCGCGGCCAGCGCGGGGGCGTTCAGCCCGCGTATCGGTTTCCAGTATGACGCCGGGGCGCGGACGCGTCTCAAAGCGGCATACGCGCCGGGCGGCGACGAGTCGGATGTTCAGTCCACCGCACTTTTCGAGGACGGCGCGGTGATCTTCAGACAGGCGACGGAGCGTCCGGTCGCGCTGGTTGACGGGCGCGCGGTGTTGGAGCGCAGCCACCGGCTCGAGTTTGGTCTCGAAAGAGTTTTGGACGACGCTTCGACCATCGAAGCGACCGCCTTTTTCGATGCCACCGATGGGCGCGGAGTCGGGTTGTTGAGCGTGCCCGGCGCGGCCTTCGCGGGCACACAAGGCGGCGCGGAGCTTTTGAGCATCGCCAATCAGCAAGGTGCGGCGCGCGGGATGAGGGTCGTTTACACACGCCGTCTCGGTCACACGCTCAAGGCTTCCGCCGGGTACGCCTTCGGTCGCGGGCAACAACTCGCCCCGGGAGTTTTGACTAGCCCCGACCGCGTGTTCAGCGATGGATTCTTTCAGACCGTCGCCGCGCAGGTCGATGCCGATGTGCTCGACGGGACGCGCGTGCGGACGGTGCTTCGCTTCTCGCCGCGCGCCGCCGTCTTCGCGATCGACCCCTTTGCCGGACAACTCGCGGTCTACGACCCATCGCTCAGCATTCTGGTAACCCACGAACTACCCAACTTCGGACTGCCACTTCGCGCTGAAGCCATGCTCGACGCGCGCAACCTGTTCGACGTGATGTCTACTGTTGAAGACGGTGAAAACCTTACGTCGATTAACGCAGCGCGCCGCATGGTTCGCGGCGGCATCTCGGTCAGATTCTAACTGGCGCGCCCCGTCAAAGTTTCGACGCGACGCGGCAGCCGTCGGCAGATGATCCCCCCGCTCCGCTGGTCTTACAAGGCCACGCCCGGCGCGGGGATTTTGCGTTGAAGGATGTGCGTCCATTATTTCGTATTTATCCGAAATAATGGAGACGAGACTGACACCGCGCGTCCAGCTCTGTGCGCTTCGCAACATGTCTCAGGAACGAGAGAAATCGTGCGCCGTGAATGCGATGCGTGGCCGTGCGGATGGTTCGCGTCCGCGCGCGTAGACGATGCCTCTGTGGTTCTTCGCGCTGGAATACGAGTTGCTTTTGTTCTATCGATTTAGAGTAGGGAGGAGTGTATCCGCGCTGTGAAAGGATCGATGCTCACAAGGCAAACCTGGGTGCTGCTGACTGTGGCGGCATTGCTGGTTGCTGCGGGCGCGCTCAATTTCGCGCAGCGGTTCACCCACCAGTCGCCGCCGACCGATGGTGTTTACTGGGCGCAGACTCCCGAAGGAATCGTCGCGCGCACCATCGCACCGGCTTCGGCTGCCGCGCGCAAAGGCGTCTTCGGCATCCAGCCGGGCGACCGTCTGCTCGGCATCAGTCTCAACGAAGACGGGGCGTTCGACCAGATTGAATCGTCGTCGGACGTGCAGATTTATCTTGAGTCGGCGGGCGTCGGCGGGCATGTTCGCTACCTCATCGACCGTCCCTCCTACCCCGCCGAGACGCGCTTTTATCAAACCTCCATCGACAATCTGCAAGCCATCGCGAGCCGTTCGTCGCGCGACCTCTACATCAACTTCGTCGGGATCATCTATCTGCTGGTCGGCCTGTTCGTGTTGTTCAAACAGGGCGGACGCGCGCCGTTCGTCTTCCATTTTGCGACGCTGTGTCTGGCCGCTTTCGTCTTTCACTTCTACAAGCCGCTCGGCTCGTACGAAGACTTAGACCTCGCCATCGCGTTTCTCGACGATGCCGCGCTCCTGTTATTCGCGCCGTTGTTTCTGCACTTCTGCGCGATTTACCCGGTGCGTTACCGGCTCTCGGAAAAGCGTTCGTGGCTCGCCGCGCTCGTCTACGCCCCCGCCGTTCTGCTGATACTGCTCGCCGCGTCTTTCTACTTCGTCGCGACGTTGCGCGCGTTGTTCCCTGACTCGTTCATCGGCTGGTTGTGGCAGGCGGAGGTCGGACTGCTGACGGCGGCGCTGGTCGCGGGTACGGGTGGGCTGGTGTATCGCTTCGCCAAAAGCGAGACGGCGGTTGTTCGTCAACAATTGAAGTGGGTGGTGTGGGGTTCGGCGCTGGCGGTGACGCCGTTCACGTTGCTCTATGCGATTGGTTACGTAACGGGCGGCTTTGTGATGGGCGGGCTGTTCAGCGCGACGACCGAACGCTGGTTGACCGACGCCGCTATCCTGCCGCTCGCGTTGATTCCGCTGACCTTCGGCAACTCCGTCGTGCGCTATCGACTGATGGACGTTGACATGGTGGTACGGCGCACCGCCGTCTACGTGCTGACGACGCTGACAATCGCGCTGATGCTCGGCACGGTCGTCTACGTCGCCGGACTCTATGCCTTCGGCGGCGACGTGATTGCGCCCGGCGTCGTGTCGATGCGCGTCATCATCGCGGTCGTGGCGATGGCGGTTATCGTGATGACTGCCGCCCCGCTCAAAAACTTTCTGCAAGAACAGACCGACCGTTTTTTTTACGGCGAAAGCTATGATCTCCGTCATGGTCTGCTCGACTTCGGGCGCACGCTCTCGGCGACGACCACGCTCGACCCGCTGCTCGATGCGCTCGTCAGCCGCTTGCAGCAAGTGTTGGGGGTTGAGCGGATCGCGATTTTTATCGAAGACGCGCGGGCGGGTTCGGGTTATCGCGTCGGACGCGCGGCGGGGGTGTCGTCCGAGGTCATCGTGCCGCCCGACTTCCGCGAGATGATACGCGCGCGTTCGGCTGAGACGGGCGTCGTCCGCGCCGACGACCTCGACCTGCAACTCGACACTTCCAGCTTCGTTCGCCGCGCGCTGCATTACTACGTGCCGTGCGTGGTGCGCGGGCGGATGGTCGCGGTGATCGGTTTGGGGCGCGCGACGGGGGGCGCGCTGCTCACATCCGAAGACCTCGAAATCCTGCGCACGGTGTCGGGCTACGTCGCGGTCGCCATCGAAAACAGCCTGCTCTATCAAGAGCAGAGAGAGCGCGCCGCCGAGCTTGAACTTTTGAAAGAGTTCAACGAATCCATCGTCGAATCGATCAACGTCGGGCTGGTCGCGGTCGACTCGTACGGACGCGTGACGGGTTGCAACTCCGCGCTTGAAACGATGCTCGGCATCGCGCGCCACGCGGCGATAGGCCAGAGGGTCGAAGATTTGTTCGCCGAAGATTTCGCCGAAACGCTCAACCAAGTTTTAGGCGGTGGCGGGTGGGAACTCACCGAACTGCGCAACATCTACAAACTCCACACCGCGACGCGCGCGAATCGTTCGCTGGTGGTCAACGTCGCCGTCGCGCCGCTTCGTCGCGCCGACTCATCGTCGAGCCACACCGCCGGGGCCATCATCGTGCTTGAAGACGTGACGGGGCGCGTGCGTCTCGAAGAACAGTTGCAGCAGCGCGAGAAGCTCTCGTCAATCGGTTTGCTCGCCGCCGGTGTCGCGCACGAAATCAACACGCCGCTGACGGGCGTTTCGAGCTACACGCAGATGCTTCTCGGAATGCTCGCCGAAACCGACCCGAAGCACGCGCTGCTCCAAAAAATCAACCGGCAGACCGACCGCGCGACGGGCATCGTCAACAACCTGCTCAACTTTTCGCGCACGGGCAGCGCGACCGAGTTCGGTGAGGTCGATGTCAACCGGGTGCTCGAAGACACGCTCCAACTGCTTGAGCCGCAATTGCGTCACAGCCGCATCGAGATCGAGCGCGCCTACAGCGCGGAGCCGCCGATGGTTTTCGGCAACGGCGGCAACCTCCAGCAGGTTTTCACCAACCTCATCTTGAACGCGCGCGACGCCATCCCCGACGGCGGATGCGTGACCTTACGCACCTTAATCGAAGACGACGAAACCGTCCGCGTCGAGATCAAAGACACGGGCATCGGCATCGCGCCGGAGAACGTCGCGCGCATCTACGACCCGTTCTTCACGACCAAAGGCGTCGGGCGCGGCACGGGCTTGGGGTTGGCGGTCAGCTACGGCATCGTGCAGGAACACACCGGCCACATCAGCGTCGAGAGCGCGCCCGGTCGCGGCACGACCTTCCGCATCACACTCCCGACCGTGCACGCCCGCGCGCGTCTCCAGGCCGCGAGCGACTAAACTCAAACTTCAAACACCATTGAAATCCCCGATGGAACGCTTTCCGCGCAAACAAGAAGTCGCGCGAACGCAAAAATGGTCGGAGCTGTTTCTGTCGACGTGTGTCGAGACTTGGGGCGAGCGTCCGGCGCAAGACTTTCGCTTCCATCTTTTGCGCTCCGTATTCTCTTTTTGACTCTCCGGTGTTAATCTCGCGGACGTTCCAAACAACTTGGCAGCAGCAGGTTTTTTATTCATGGCGAACGGCGTGATGCGCTTCAGACGTGACGCGGCTTTTCTTTGGGTCGCGGTTATTTTTGCGTGCGGTATGGGATGGGGCGGTGGCTTCGCTCGAACGTCTGAGGCGGCGCGGGCGCAGGATGGGCGCGAAGAGATTCGTTTGCGTTCGTTTGCGTCGGGCGCGCGGGGGCGTTTGACCGTCGAGCCGACGACGGGCGGTGGGCGGGCGCGTCTGACCGTGCTCGGGCT
>JBGTHJ010000464.1:0-2273 GCA_041746175.1 Pyrinomonadaceae bacterium | reverse complement strand
CGGCGAGATTGCGCGCCGCGTCGTCTCGCGCGACTGCGGCGCGACCGTCACGCTCGACGGCTATGTCCGCGAATGGACGCGCGGGCGGCGCACGCGCTATCTCGTTTACGAAGCCTACGCGCCGATGGCGCTCGCCGAGATGCGCCGTCTCGGTGAACAGGCGCACGCGCGTTTTTCAATCGCGCACCTCGGCATCGTGCACCGCACGGGGCGTCTGGAAATCGGCGAGACGAGCGTCGTCATCAGCGTCAGCGCGCCGCACCGCCGCGCCGCCTTTGAAGCGTGCGAATGGGCGATTGGCGAACTCAAACGCACCGTCCCCATCTGGAAAAAGGAGTTCTACGAGGACGGCGAAATCTGGGTCGAAGGCGAAACGGCAACACCGGCGGGGTAAGAGAATCAGCGCATCGCTCGAATCAACCGGGCGGACAAATTGAGAGAAGCGTTCGACTTGAAGGATGGCGTTCGGGCTGTTTCGGCTCCGGTTGAATGCGCGCGTCAGTCCGTTGGGATGGTCTGACCGCCCTTTTCGGCTTCGCGTGTAGAGGTCGGGAGAGTCTAATCTATCGGTTGATAATCAGACCGGGGAACCTGTCAGATCATCCTCCGCCAGCCCCGCCGTGCATCTCCGGCGTGGCGGACAGCGCCGGGCGATTCATCAGAAAAAAACCGGCTGTGCCTATCTCGTAATGACTGATTTGGGCGGGTTGCTTGACTTTGCGGGCGACGCTTGTTGTAATCGTTTGGCATCGCCACCATGTCAAAAAATTGAGCGCGTCAAACAGAAATTGAGAGAGGTGTAGAGTTGTCAGCGAGCGAATTGATTTACGATTGGAACACGGTTGAGCCGACGAGCGAGAAGCCCGAACGGCACATCAGTTTTGACGACGAGACGTTGCGCGACGGGCTTCAGTCGCCGTCGGTAACGGAGCCACCGGTCGAGAAGAAGATCGAGTTGCTCCACTTGATGGACACGCTCGGCATCGACGTGGCGGACATCGGCTTGCCGGGGGCGGGCGGGACGCACGCGGCGGGCGTCGAGCGTTTGGCGCGCGAGATCGTCGAACAGAAGCTGCGGATTCGTCCGAACTGCGCGGCGCGGACGCACGCCGCCGACATCAAGCCCATCGCCGAAATCTCGCAGCGCGCGGGCATCGCCATCGAAGCGTGTACGTTCATCGGCTCGTCGCCCGTCCGCTTTTACGCCGAAGACTGGACGCTCGACAAGTTGCTGCGGCTGACCGAAGAAGCCGTCACGTTCGCCGTCTCGGAAGGCTTGCCCGTGATGTACGTGACCGAAGACACGACGCGCGCCGATCCCGACACCCTGCGCGCGCTCTATACGACCGCGATTCGCGCGGGCGCGCGGGCGGTGTGCGTCTGCGATACGGTCGGGCATTCGACGCCGGACGGCGCGCGCGCGGTCGTGCGCTTCGTCAAAAGCATCATCGAGGAACAGGGCGGCGGCATTCGTCTCGACTGGCACGGGCATCAGGATCGCGGGCTTGGCGTCATCAATTCCATCGCGGCGATTGAGGGCGGCGCGGAGCAGGTGCACGGCTCGGCGCTCGGCGTCGGCGAACGCGTCGGCAATACGCCGATGGATCAACTGCTCGTCAATCTCAAACTGATGGGCTGGATCGACAACGACCTCGCGCGGCTCGGCGACTACTGCAAGGTTGCCTCCGATGCGTGCGGCTGGTCGATTCCGGTCAACTATCCCGTCTTCGGGCGCGATGCGTTTCGCACCGCGACGGGCGTCCACGCCGCCGCCGTCATCAAGAGTTTCAAGAAGGGCGACACCGCGCTCGCCGACCTCATCTATTCGGGCGTCCCCGCCGGTCTGTTCGGCCTGCGGCAGACCATCGAAGTCGGCCCGATGAGCGGCAAGTCGAATGTTCTCTACTGGCTCGAATCGCGCGGCATCGAAGCCACCGAAGAACGCGTCGCGCGCATCTACGACCGCGCCAAGAGCGCGACCGGCGTGCTCACCGAAGAAGAAGTCCAACAACTGGTTTGAGGCGTGGCGGCTGGCGGATGTCTGGTGACAGGCGATAATGCTTGTGTCCCGTCACCCGTCACCCGTCACCGGTCGCGCTTATGATGATTCCCACCTCTTCTGCGCTCACGGCGCCCGAACAGCTTGTGCGTGAACTTGCCGCCGCGCCGGAGGTCGAGCGCGCGTGCCGTTTTTTCGCCGGGCACGCCGCCGACATCACCGACGAACACGCGGCCATCTGCGCCATCCCCGCGCCGCCGTTCGGCGAAGCGGC
>JBGTHJ010000463.1:0-3835 GCA_041746175.1 Pyrinomonadaceae bacterium | reverse complement strand
AGCTTGCTGAGAAGTCGAAAGCGTGAGGAGGCGACGAAGAGTAACTTCTTTTCGTTTGACGAAGGAGGACGACGACGATGATGATTGAGCGTTCGACACTTGTTCCGGCGGAGGGTGTTTCGACCGGAATCGGTTTTTACCTGAGCGCGCTGGACGATGCGCGCAAGGATTTGCGCGGGTTGCTCGCAGACCTCTCGCCCGCGCAACTGGCGCAGAGCGCGGTGGCGGGCGCGCATCCGATTGGCGCGCTCGTGCTGCACCTCGGCGAGGCCGAATCGTGGTGGATACAACGCAACGTGTGCGGACTCGAATTGACCGAAGAGGAACAGCGCGCGGCGCACTGGACTGACGATTTCGACGACGCTGAAACTTTCGCCCGACGCGGTTACACCGCGCAGTATTGTCTCGACGCGCTCGACCGCATCCGCGACCGCACGCGCGAACTGCTCGCCGCCTTCTCCGACGACGATCTCGACCGCCTGTTCACGTTCCAACACGCCGAGCGCACGCGCGAGGTCAGTCTCCGCTGGGTGCTGCATCATCTGGTCGATCACGAGGCGCAGCACAAAGGGCAGGTTTCGATGCTCAAGCGTATGATGAAGACGCAAAGCACCCATAGCGAGTTGCCATAGCATGTAGCGCCTAAAAGAGAGTCGCCCCCTGGGAGCGCGAGCCTCCGGCTCGCTTTGAGCGTGCTGGATCACGCAGGCCAGCGGGACGCTGGCGCTCCCAGTATTCACCAAATTGCAAAGCACAATAGTCGCTCATCGTGTCGCCGTCGAAGCCATCGGGCCGCTGACGTGAGTTGATGTGAGTTGACGTGAATCGCGCGTGCGGTGTGCCAAGTGCGGCGCGCAAGAGCGGAAAGCCCGCGCCGGAGTTTGCTTCTCCGGCGCGGGCTTTCGGTTTGTCGGTCAAGACTTTGAACGAGGCGATTAGTAACGATTGCGGCGTCCGTAGACCGGGTGGCTGCGTGAACCCGCGCCGCGACGATAGTAGCCGTTGCCGCGTCGCCGGTCATCGTTGCGTCGCCGGTCATAACGGCGGTCGTCGTTGCGTCGATAGCGACGAATCTGCCGGTCGTACTCGCGCTCGTCGCGACGAATCTCGCGCCGTTCCTCACGGGTTATCCTGCCATCCGAACGATAGCCGCGTCGCTCGGCGCGAACCTGCCTCTGGCGGTTGCGCAAATCACGACGCTCGTCGCGTGTGATCTGACCCGAACGGACGCCGCGCCGGATGCGCTGACGGTCGGCGCGGTCGTTGATGCGTCCGCCGCGACGATTATAAGTTTGCGCGAACGTGTCGGTCGAGACGCCCAACAGCAAAGCTATCGCGCCCACTAAAATAAACTTTTTCATGTCTGAAACCCTTTCCTTAGAAGTCCACAGAAGTCCGATTTGTTATCGAGGACATTTGTTATAAGCGGCTGTCCCGTCGCCGCCGGAGAGAGTTTGGAAGAGCGGTTGACGCGAATATAGTCGGCAACACCCATGCCACGCCGGACGCGAGTCAATCACACACCCGACCGCCGATTTTCATGCTCTGCGCGCTCCGCAAACGGCGGCGCGAAAAGCATTGTGATCCTAAAATAGAACACTCGTGCATGATTCTCCGACTGTGCGAGTCGTTCGCTGCGGAAAGGTGGCGGACGCCGCCGCGCCGCCACCGTCCGTCGATTGGTCTTCGCTGAAGTTTCCTTTACACTGCTGCGGAAGTTGAGCAAAACAGGCGACGGCGGGCGTGATAAACCTTGTCTTCCGGGCGTCGCCGAAGGGTTATCGCGAGGCGGCGTCGAGAGTTCGATATGTGCGGAATCGCCGGACTAATCAGCACGAATCCTGAAGAACGCATCGGCGCGATGCTGGGCGCTATCGAGCATCGCGGGCGCGACGACGAGGGCGTGTGGACCTCCGCGTCGATTGATGCAGAGGGGCGGCGCGCGTGTCTCGGACATCGACGCCTCGCCATCATCGACACGAGCGCGGCTGGACATGAACCGATGTTTTCGCCGGACGGACGCTACGGCCTCATCTTCAACGGCGAGATTTACAACTACCGCGAACTCCGCGACGTGCTCCGCTCGCGCGGTCATCTGTTCAAAACCGGCAGCGATACCGAAGTCTTGCTCGCGGCCTTCGCCGAGTGGGGCGCGGAGTGCTTGCCGCGTCTCAACGGCATGTTCGCCTTCGCGGTGTGGGACGCGCATGAGCGGACGTTGACGGTGGCGCGCGACCGTCTCGGCATCAAGCCGCTCTACTACGCGGAGGTGCGCGGTCAGGGCGACGCGGGCGCGGCGTTCGTGTTCGCGTCGGAGGCGAAAGCGATTCTCGCGTCGGGGTTGATCGAGCGCGCGTTGGACACGGAAGGTCTCCATCAACAACTCACTTTTCTCTGGACGCCCGACCCGCACACGCTCTTTCGCGGCATCAAGAAGCTGCCGCCCGCGCATGTTTTGACGTGGCGCGACGGCGCGACGAGCGTGCGCGAATGGTGGGACGTTTCGTTCGACGAGATCGAAGAGGGACGCGACGAGGAATGGTGGCGCGAGCGCGTGCTGGCGACGCTGGAGCACGTCGTGCAAATGGAGATGGTGGCGGACGTGCCGCTGGGGGCGTTTTTGTCGGGCGGCGTCGATTCGTCGGTCATCGTCGCGCTGATGAATCGTCACCGCGCGGGACGGCGCGTCTCGACCTACACCATCGGCATCGAAGCGGAAGATTTGCGCTACGACATCATTCCCGACGATGCGGTCTGGGCGCGTCGCGTCGCCAGGATTTTCGACACCGACTATCACGAGATCATGCTCAAGCCCGACGTGGCGAGCCTCTTGCCGAAGCTCGTTTATCACATGGAAATGCCCGTCATCGACATGGCGATTTCGAGTTATCTGGTGGCGCGTGCGGCACGCGAAACGCTGACCGTGCTGTTGTCGGGGATGGGCGGCGACGAAGTGTTTGCGGGCTACCCGCGACAAATGGCGATGAGCGTCGCCGCGCCGTTCGACATCGTGCCGCAAAGCTGGCGGCGTCCGTTGATGGGCGCGCTGACCAACGCGCTGCCGGGCGGAATGCCGGGTCGCCTGACCGCGCCGCTACGGAACGCGAAGAAGTTTGCACGTAGCGCCGCGCTCGACTTTGAAAATCGTTACATGGGTTACGGCACATACTTCAGCGACGACGCCAAACGCGCGCTCTACACCGACGACATGCGCGAGGCGACCGAGGGCGTCGACGCATACCGCGAGCACCGGCGTTATTTTGCACGCGTGAAGAATGCCGCGCCGCTCAACCGCTTGCTCTACGTCGATATGAAGACGTTTCTGCCGTGCCTCAATCTCGACTACACCGACAAGACTTCGATGGCGACGACGCTCGAAGTGCGCGTGCCGTTTCTCAATCACGAACTGGTCGAACTCGCCGCGCGGATGCCGCCCCGTCTAAAACTGCGCGGGCTGAAACGCAAGTACATCCTCAAGCGCGCGGCGGAGCAACTGTTGCCGCGCGAGGTGGTGTGGCGAAAGAAGGCGGGTTTCGGCGCGCCGATTCGTTCATGGCTGCGCGGGGCGCTCAAGCCGCTCGTCGAAGAGTTGCTGGCGGAGGAGACGATCAGGCGGCGCGGGCTGTTTCGCCCCGCCGAAGTCCGCCGCATCATCGACGCTAATTTGTCGGGAAGGGAAGATTACAACCTGCAAGTTCTTCATCTGCTGACGCTCGAAATGTGGCAGCGTGAGTTTATCGACCGGGCGCATGAATAAACGAAGCGCGAAGAAAAACCGCGCGGCGTCGCGCGCTGAGAGCCTCGTCGCTGAGAGCTTCGGTGCTGAGCGTCACCC
>JBGTHJ010000462.1:0-1907 GCA_041746175.1 Pyrinomonadaceae bacterium | reverse complement strand
GTGCGGCGGCTCGTCGAAGAACGACGGCGGACGGGCGCGCGGCTCGTCGTCCCGGAATGGCTTGGGCGCGGCGGGCATCCGGTGTTGATTGATCTCGCGTATCGCGACGCGCTGCTCGGTCTCGACCCGCAGCGGGGACTGCGCGCCTTGTTCGACGCGCACCGCGACGAGACGCAGAGAGTCGCGGTCGAGTGTCCCTACGTTGCGCGCGATATGGATACATGGGAAGATTACCGCGCGTTGCACGCGGAGGTTTTCGGCTTCGAGCCGATGCCCGCGACGCCCGTCGAGAGTTGAAGCGACGCCCGTCTTCGGACGGCTTCAATCCAACCTTTCTTTTTGACCGCTCATCTAAACCTCCGTATGAAACACCTCGTCCGACGCTTCAAACATGCCTTCAACGAACGCGACAAGGAGACCAGAATGCAGACAGCCAAACGCCTTCGATTCGCGGCTATGATGTTCTCGCTGATGTTGGTGATGGCGCAGGCGGCTGTGCCATTGCTGGCGGCGGAGACGCCGCGTGCGCTTCAAGCCCCGGTCGAGTTCGCGTTACGGACGACCGACGGCGGCGAGATTTCGTCGGAGATGTTGCGCGGCGACATCGCTGTGCTGGCCTTCGGCGCATCGTGGTTGCCGCTGTCGCGGACGCAGGTCGAAGGCGTGCAGAAACTCGCCGATCAGTACGGCGCGCGCAACGTCAGGGTTTACTGGGTGAGCACGGATTCCGATTCGCCGAAGTCGAAGAACTACGCGACCGACGCGCAACTGCGCGACTACGCGCGCAAGCACGGGTTGAAAGTCGCCGTCCTGCGCGACCCCGGCGGCAAACTGCTCAAACAACTCCGCATTGACCAGCTTCCGGCGGTCGTGATTCTCGACCGCGCGGGTGCGGTCTCCGGTGAGCCGATTGGCGGTCTCGCCCCGGGCGGCACTTTCATTGAACAAATCGCCTCGCGTTTGGAGAGGCTGTTGTAATTCACGCGCGACGATCCTCGATAGAGACGACGACCGGCGAAGTGTTGACGCTCGCCGGGCGTCGTCCGTTTTGCCACGTATGCGTGCGGGCTAAATCGCGCGCGAGAGTTTGTAGACCAGCCGGACGGGTAGCCCGACGACGTTCCAGTAGTCACCTTCAACGCGGTCGATCAAGAGCGCGGCGCGCCCCTGAATCGCGTACGCGCCCGCCTTGTCCATCGGCTCGCCGGTCGCGACGTACCAATCGATCTCGTCGGGCGCGAGCGCGCCGAACCGGACGCGCGTTCGTTCGTGTGCGACCACTATGCGTTTCGACTCGGCACGGATTAGCGCGACGCCCGTCAGCACTTCATGTTCGCGCCCGCTCAAAAGTTCGAGCATTTCGCGCGCCTCGTCGCGCCCGCGCGGTTTGCCGAGCACGCGCCCGTCAACCACGACCACCGTGTCTGCGCCGAGCACCAGCCCGAACAGCCGCGCGGCGGCGACCGCTCCGGCCTTGGCGCGTGCCAGCCGTTCGACGTAAGCCGTCGCGTTCTCGCCCGCCAGCATCGTCTCGTCCAGGTCAGCCGCCTGCGCCTCGAACCTCCAGCCGACGGCGCGCAGAATCTCCGCCCGGCGCGGACTCGCCGAAGCCAGCACAAGCGGTTCCAAACTCAATCCCGCAATCGACCCCACGTCGCCCGTCGCTTGTCGCTCTCGCTCGTTTTCCATTACACTCACCCTTCAATTTACCCAACGGCTTATCTACTCATTGATTCATTAAATCACACCGATCAATGAATCGATGAGTAGATGAGTAGATAAGTAGATAAGCCGATAAACTCATGGACGATTTGATTCGCTCACTTCCCAAGCTCCTGCGTGCGGCGGGCGACGCGGAAGAGGTTGTCGAAGCCGCGGCGCTCGTCGCGTGGCGGCGCGTGGCGGGC
>JBGTHJ010000461.1:0-8139 GCA_041746175.1 Pyrinomonadaceae bacterium | reverse complement strand
ACGCGTGCAGGTGCTGACGGAAGGGCAGGGCGCGGTCGAGCGTGCGACGTGCGCGCGGGCGTGTTCGCGTTCCATGAACTCGCGCGAGATGCCCGCATCGACGATTTCCCACGGCAGGACTTCGGTGTAGGGTCGGGTGTGTCGGGTGTGGAAATCGGCGTCGATGTTGGTTTCACGGAGCGCGGCGTGGAGGTCGCCGCCGTTGCACGACATGACTTCGATAACGCGCGCGGTGGTGCGGTCGCCGAGCGAAAAGAGAGCTTGTTCGTGCGCGATGCGCGCCGACATCACGCGCACTTCGACGTTCGGGATGCGCGCGAGATTTTTGCTCAACCACTTCAGACGCCGCTTCAATTCTTTTTCTTCGCAGATCGGCTCCCACTGAAAAGGCGTGTTCGGCTTGGGCACGAAACCGTTCAGGGCGGGGATTATTTTGCCGACGTAGCCGAACCGCCGGCCCGCTTCGAGCATCCGGTCTTTGATGCGTTCGACGAGTGCGACCATCTCCTGCAAATCCTCGTCGGTTTCGGTCGGCAAACCGGCCATCAGATAGAGCTTGATGGTCAGCATCCCGCGGTCGAAGACCGCGCCGCAGATATCGACTATCTCGTCGTTCGTCAGATTCTTGTTGATGACTTTGCGCAGACGGTCGGAACCGGTTTCGGGCGCGACCGCGATCTGCTGGTCGCGCGATTCGACGAGCGCGTCCAACAGTTCGTCCTCAATCTGGTCGAGCCTCAGGGACGAAACAGAGATGCGATAATCCATCGCACGCAAACCCTGCAAGATTTCGCTGATTTCGGGATGGTCGCAGACGGCGGTCGAAACCAGACCGATTTTATCGGTTCGCCCGCGCCACGCGGCGGCCTTCGCGAGGATGTCGCGGGCAGGCACGACGCGCGGCGGCCAGTAGTTAAAACCCGCCCAGCAGAAGCGGCACCCTTGCGAACACCCGCGCGAAATCTCGATCAGAAAACGCTGTCCCATCTCGGCTGTGGGCGCGCGGATAACGGTTGACGGCGCGAACACATCCGCGCTCTTGAGCTGTTCGACGATGTCTGTGTCGCCGCGCCGGATGGCGCGCCGGAGGCTGCCCTCCTTCGGATTCTCGGCGGCAATCATGCGCCCGACGCGCACGGGCACGCCCGGAGCTTTCGGCGTGTAAGCGTCGATTGTGCCGTCGGGTTTGTAGGCCACGTCGTAGAGCGCGGGGACGTAGAAGCCGCGCCCGACGCGCGCGAGTTTGAGCAGCAGTTCATCCTTCGAGCCACGCTCAACGGCGTTCTCGAACAGGATGTCGATGAGTTTGGGCGCGAGGATTTCGCCTTCGCCGACCGCGACGACATCCGTGAAATCGGCAATCGGCTCGGGGTTGAGAAACGATGCCGCGCCGCCCATCACGATGAGCGGGTCGTGGTGCGTGCGCTCGCCGGAACGCACCGGCACGCCGCTCAAACGAAGCATCCGCGCCATGTTGAGATAGTCGGTTTCAAAGGAGATCGAGAAGGCGACCACGTCGAAGTCGCGGACGGGCGATTGCGATTCGAGCGACAGCAGCCGCGTCCCCGTCTTCTCATACTCGCGCATCTCCGTCTCGTCCGGCAGAAAAACGCGCTCGCACGACACCTCAGGGATGCGGTTGAAAAGCTCGTACACCGAATGGAAACCGAGATTCGCCATCCCGACGCCGTACACGTTCGGGTAGCACAACGCGACGCGAAGTTCCGCGCCGCGCTTCAGCGTCCAGCCCTCTTCCGTATCGAGCTTTCGCTTATAACTTTCGACGATTCGTTTCATAAAACTAAAGATGTTGGGGGTCGGCAGGTGAGGGAGCAGAAAAGCCTTGAAGCCTTTCGGTCTTCCCCGCGCGTCTGACCTCCGACCTCCAACATCTGCTGTTACTGCCGGGTTCCTTCGAGGAACGCTTTGAGCTTGCGCGAGCGCGACGGGTGACGCAGTTTGCGCAGGGCTTTGGCTTCGATTTGACGGATGCGTTCGCGCGTCACGGCGAAGTGCTGGCCGACCTCTTCGAGCGTGTGCTCCGAACCCGACGAGCCGAGTCCGAAACGCATCTTGATGACTTTCTCTTCGCGCGGCGTGAGGGTTGCCAAAACCTCGTCGGTGATTTCGCGGAGGTTCGAGGCGACGACGGCGTCCGCCGGATTGAGGATCGACTTGTCTTCGATGAAGTCGCCGAGATGCGAGTCTTCCTCTTCGCCGATGGGCGTTTCGAGCGAGATCGGCTCCTGCGCGATCTTCAAAACCTTGCGCACCTTCGAGACGGGGATGTCCATCTTGCGCGCGATCTCTTCGCTCGTCGGTTCGCGTCCCAACTCCTGCACGAGGGCGCGCGAGGTGCGAATCAGTTTGTTGATCGTCTCGATCATGTGGACGGGGATGCGAATCGTTCTGGCCTGATCCGCAATCGCGCGTGTGATGGCCTGACGAATCCACCACGTCGCGTAGGTCGAAAACTTATAGCCGCGCCGCCACTCGAACTTGTCAACCGCCTTCATCAAACCGATGTTGCCCTCTTGAATCAAGTCGAGAAACTGAAGGCCGCGATTCGTGTACTTCTTCGCAATCGAGACGACGAGACGCAGGTTGGCTTCGATCAACTCGCGCTTGGCCTGCGCGGTCGCGTGCTCGCCGGTGACGATTGACTGGAGCGAGCGCTTGATCTCGACGATCGAGATGCTATGGTCGGTTTCAACCTGCTGGAGCTTGCGCTTCGCGGTGGCGATGTGCTTCTTGAAGTCGCGCTCTTCTTCGGGCTTGATGCGCTTCTTGGTGAGCTTTTCGGTGTAGCTGTTGGTTTCGCGTTCGGCGGCGCGAATCTCGCGGTGCACCTTGCGAATCGAGTCGATAAGCCGCTGGCGTGCGCGCTCGGTCATGTTGAGCTGGCCGATTTCCTGCGCAATCTCCAGACGCACGCGGGCTACCTTGCGTTTCAGACGCAGGAGCTTTTTCGACTTTTTGCCGCGCGTCAACTTCTGCTCGGCGCGCAGTTTCTCCCACTCTTTAAGACCGTTCTTGAACAGCTTCTTGATGTTCTGGATGCCTTCAACCGTCCACTGCAAATACTCGTCGGCCTTATCCTCCTGGCCGGTCAGTTCGGCCTGATCGGAAAAGGTCACGATGTCGCGGATGTTGAGTTTTCCGGCTTCGAGGTCTTCGCCGATTTGAATCAGCGCGCCGACCGCGATGGGCGAGCGCGAGATGGCTTTCTGGGTTTTGACCTGGCCGCGCTCGATGCGCTTGGCGATTGAAACTTCGCCCTCGCGCGTCAAGAGCGGGACGACGCCCATCTCGCGCAGGTAGAGGCGGACGGGGTCGTTGGTCTTTTCGAGCGCGCCCGCCGAGAGGTCGAGTTCGATGTCCTCGTCGAGATTCTCGTCAACCTCGTCGGTGGTCGCGGTCGCCGCCGCCGCTTCGATGAGACGCTCGTCGGAATCGGCGACGGTGATATTCGACCCTTCGAGTTTTTGCAGGACATCCTCGATGTCGTCAGCCGAGACGACATTGTCCGGCAGTTCTCTGTTCAAATCATCAAACGTCAAATATTTCTTGTCGCCTCCCAACTCCAACAGACGCTGCATCACGTCATCTTGATCTTTCTCTTCCATGCTCAAAGCTTGTCACCCCGCTCCGTCACTAGCTGGCCAACGAAACCGCGACACGCGCGTTGAGCGCCGACCGCAGCCGCGTCCATTCCAGATTTTCCATCACCAAACGGTCGCGCCGTTCCGCGTCACCGGCGCGTTCAGCCGCCGCAATCTCCGCGCCGAGTTCCTTCAAACGCCTGTCAACCTTCATCAGTCGCAACGCGACCACACATTTTTCAGCTTCGGCCAGCGCGTCGTCGGTCGCCTCGCCTTCGGCTCGCTCGCGCTCACCCATCCACAATTCGGGCAGGAGCGCCGCCGCCGCCGTGTCGTCTTCGACCAACTCGCGCAACGAGTCAAAACTCATCTCCGCGCCCGCGCGGTCGCTTTCGACGAGCGCGCGGAAAAGCGTCGCCGTCGGCAAGCCTTCGTAGTCCGCCTCTTCCATGTGCGGCAGGACGACGCGCCGCAACTCCGCATCATGAATCAACAGTTCGAGCAGTTGCCGCTCGGCGACGGTCGGCGGAACCGTCTCGACGTGCGCCACCTTCTGCTGCACGTCGGCATCGGAGACGGGCGTTTTCGCGTTCACGTCGCGCCACAGCGAGCGGCGCAACGCCGCATCCTCGATGCGCAAATCGTCCATTACCATGTCGAAATATTCGCGCTTTTGAACACGGTCGCGGACGACGCGAACAAACGGGAGCACCTCCTTCACCGCCTCGCCCTTTTCGGGCGGATTGTGAAGGTTGCGATCCCGTACTGCCTGATCAATCACGAATTGTATATGAGGGGTTGCCTCTCCGCGCCGCCTGTTGTACTCCTCAACGCCGTGTGCTTTGATGAACTCGTCCGGGTCGGAGTTGTCCGGCAAAACCAACACCTTTGCCTCAAAGTCTTCTGCCAGAAGAGTTTCAATCGCTCTTTTGGCTGCCGCCACGCCCGCCCGATCACCATCATAATTGACTACGACCTTACGTGCAAACCGCCCCAGTAGTTTCACCTGTTCCGGCGTCAGCGCGGTTCCCAAACTGGCGACCACGTTGCGGATGCCGAACTGATACGGGATTATCAAATCCAGATAGCCTTCGACCAGAATCGCAAATTTTTTCTTGCGAATTTCGTCGCGCGAAACATTCAGCCCGTAGAGGTGGCGTCCCTTCGTGTAGCTGGCCGTTTCGGGCGAGTTGAGATATTTCGGTTCGCCGCCCGACGGCAGCGCGCGACCGCCGAACGCGACGGGGCGACCCTGCGCATCCATCACCGGAAAAATGATGCGCCCGCGAAAACGGTCGTAAAACCCGCCCGCGTCCTTTTTGACGACCAGCCCGCTCCGCTCGATCTGCGCCGCGCTCGCCCCCTTGCGCTTGAGGTACGAGCCGAGGCCGTCCCAACTGTCCGGAGCGAAGCCGAGTCGGAAGTCCCGCCGCGTCTCGTCCGAGATGCTGCGGGACTCGATGTATTCGCGCGCCGCACGCGCCTCTGCGCCCGACTCTGAAGCGAGTTGTTGTGCCCACCATTCGAGCGCCCACCCGTTCAACTCGACGATCTCGTCGGCGTCGCGGCGGCGCGTCTCGAAATGCTTGTCCTCTTCCATCTGCGGCAGCGGCGTTCCCGTCTTCTCCGCGACGATGCGGATGGCTTCGGGAAACGAGACGCGCTCGATCTCCATCACGAACGTAAACACCGAACCGCCCTTCGAGCACCCGAAACAGTAAAAAATCTCCTTCGATGCGTTGACGGAAAAGCTCGGCGTCTTCTCCTGATGAAACGGGCAGCACGCCATCCAGTTGGCGCCCTTCTTCTTCAACGACACGTAGTCGTTGATGACGCGCACGATGTCCGCCTGCCGCCGGAGGTCTTCGATGAATGCTTGCGGGAATTTAGCCATTGATTCATTTGCTCATTGGTTCTGCCCATTGAATCAATAAGCAAAGGCTTCGCCCAAAAAGCCCCTGTTGCCCGATAAGCGTCAAAGGTTGCCCCAAGAACCTAATGAAGTTTGAAGATACTACGACGGCGTGGTAGCGCGGGCGTCCGTTTTGGCTGTAAATCTTTATGCCGCCGCTCCAACATCTGAGCTAGCGACTGGTAGGAGATGCCAAGCAATCGCGCGGCCTGTGTGACGCTGCCCTCCGACCGTTCTAACGCCCGTCTGATGAGCCGATGCTCATACCGCCTGATGGTCTCGCGCATCGTCGCCGTTTCGCCCGTGTCTATCTCGTTGTCGGCTTTCTGCGGCGCACCATCCGCACGCCATACGCGACCGACAGCATCGAGCAGACGGTGCAAAGTTTGTGAGTGTTGCGAAGCCGAAAGCCAGTGACAAGCGCGCTCGAAAATGGTTTGCACTTCGCCCGCCGAAAGACGCTCACTCAATTCTTCGATAACGGTAATCGCCGCCAGCCCCGCATCGTTCAACGCGCCGGACCGGTGCGCGCCTTCGATAGCGCGAAAGAGCGCGGCGCGTGACTGTTCGTGACAGCCCAAACGAGCCAAAGCGACGCCGTGCGTCGTCAACGCTTCCGCCAACAACGATTGCCGTCCGGTGCGCTCCAGAGCGCGCACCGCCGCCCGCGCTATCCTTTCGGCTTCGGGGTAGCTTCCCTGTGCGATAAAGACGCGCGCCCGCGTCTCGTCAACTTGCGCGACCGTGCTGCCGTCTTTTAGGCTGGAGAGAATGCGCCGTGCGCGGTCTAGGTGGTCGTGCGCTTCCGTGTACTTGCCCGCTTTGAAGTAGAGAAAGCCGAGATTGTTTTCGACGTTGGCGCGGTAGCATCTATGCCCGGCTTGTTCAAAGTGAAAACTTGCCGCCGCATACTCGACGAAAGCACGGTCTATGTAATCTTCGCGCCGCTCCAACGCTGCCAAGTTCTTGAAGACCAAACCTAGCTCGTTATGATAACCGCCGCGCAAAGTATGATTGGTTATCTTGTCGAATAGCGGCGTGGCGTGAATGAGGATGCGGAGCGCATCGCTGTAGCGAAGCGAAGACCGTTCTACGATGGCACTTCGGAGCGTCGCTTTAGCTTTCAACTCGCTGTCGGTAGTGAGATGCTCAAGCACGCTGTTCAAGATGAGGCGCGCTTCATCATACGCGCCTTCTCGCCAATAGCAGTATGCTAGTTCGGTCTGCGCTTCCAGTATCTTTTTCGGATGGAAAAGAGATTCAAAGATAGCGACGCTCTCGCTGATAAGGTTCTTGGCGCTTTCCTGTGCGCCTGTGAGTTGGTTAATGCTGCCGAGCCAGCCCGTCAAGACGCCCGCGCGCAATAGCACATCGGCGACGACGCTCTGTTCAAGCCCGTCGAGTTGGGGAGGTTCTCCGATGCGCTGCCACAAGCCGGACATCGCTTCGCGGGCGGCTTGATAATCTCCGGTTTCTTCCAGTTCTCTTGCTAACTGGCAGCGCAATTCCGCCCTTTGGTTATCAGTAAGGTTAAGGTCGTCGAGTTGCCGCTTAAATGAGATGCGTAGTGTCATGTGGATAGTGGCCCTTCCATGTGAGTTTAACAAAGCCTGATATCATTTTATGCGCCATTCATCTACGCTTGCAAGAAAGTTTCCAAGATGTTCTATTCGCCCTTCATGCAAACAATTTGTATGAAGATCAAAACCACACCAAAGGAGAGAGAAAGATGAGCTATTTACGCCAAATTTGCGCCGTGTTCGCGCTCGCCTGTATGTTCACGGTATCCACGTGGGCGGGGGATATTAGTTGCGGAGTGGCCGATCACCCGCCGCCGCCGCCGCCGCCGCCCCAAACGGCGACCGCCTCGCAAAACGTCACCGGTGAAACGGGCGACCACATTGTTCAATTTGTCATGACGCTTCTGCAAGGCGCGTTGTCAATTCTTTAATCTTTAACGCGCACAAGCTAAAGTCCGCCACTCGCGGGGCTTTGGCTTGTGCGTGTTTACATTGTCAATCCGCTTTATTCGCGCAACCCGTCTACGTAACTTCTGAAATCAATGAGTAAATTTTATTGTTTCAGTTCCACGACGGTCGCGCCCGTACCGCCCTGATCCTGTGGGGCGGGTGCGAAGCGCGCGACGTGCGGATGATTTTGCAAGAGGTTGGCGACGGCGCGTCGGAGCGCGCCCGTGCCATGACCATGAACGATGCGGATTTGGCCGAGACCGTTCATGTAGGCTTCGTCGAGAAACTTGTCGGCGGCGTCGGCGGCTTCGTCGGTGGTGCGCCCGATGAGGTTGAGTTCCGCGTGCGGAGCGTCGTTCGACTGCCGCAGGTTCACCTCCGCGCCGCGCCCGGCCATCTCGCGCAGACGCGCGCCGCGACTCGTGTCAGGTTTGGCGGGCGTGCGTTCGAGCAGTTCGAGATTGACGACCTTTTCTTTGAAACGGAGCGAGCCGATGAGAATTTCGGCCTCGCCGTCTTTGAGTCGTTCGACGATGCCGGTCGTGCCGAGCGAGGCGAGGCGGACGCGGTCGCCGACTTGCACGTCGCGCCCGGACTTGTCCGGACGACCGGCGGATGAAGGCGACGGTGCAATGGGGTCGGTGGCGTCGCGCCC
>JBGTHJ010000460.1:0-4694 GCA_041746175.1 Pyrinomonadaceae bacterium | reverse complement strand
GCCGCGCCCACGTCGGGCGCGCGTGCTGCCACCGTCGCAATTTCATCGCGCAAGAGTTCAAAGCCGCCGCGCCGCACGTCTTCCAGATTGACGCGGTCAGCGCGTCGCGCCGCCTGTTCATAAAAGTAGACGGGTATCTCTATTTCGCGCGCGATGCGTTCGCCCGCCTCGTGGGCCAGCCCGACGCACGTCTCCAACGTGACGCCGCGCACCGGCACGAACGGCACGACATCCGTCGCTCCGACGCGCGGATGCTGTCCGGCGTGCTCGCGCAGATCAATCAGTTCCGAGGCCAGCGCGACCGCCCGCACCGCCGCTTCGACCACACGCTCCGGCGCGGCGACAAACGTGATGACCGAGCGGTTGTGATCGGCGTCGATGTGAGTGTCGAGCACGACCGCGCCCGCGACCGATTCGATAGCCTCGACGAGTCGCTCGACCGTCTCGGCCCGGCGACCCTCGCTGAAGTTCGGCACACATTCGACAATCCTGTCCACGTCGTTCTCCATCCGTGCAAACTGTTGCCGCATGGTAACGGAAAAGAAGAGTCGGAGGTTAGAAGATTTGAGAAATCCTGCGCGGGCGGATTTGATAAATAGAGCGCATCTGGCTTAGTCTGCTTGTGGGTAGGCTATTCCGGTCGGACGTTTTATCAAGGAGAGAGGAAAACACATGAGCGCGGATACGTTGACGGTGACGGACAATCGCACGGGCAAGCAGTATGAGATTCCCGTCGAGCAGGGAACGATCAAGGCGATGGACTTGCGGCAGATCAAGACGGACGATGACGACTTCGGTCTGATGACCTACGATCCGGCGTTCATGAACACGGCCTCGTGCAAGAGCCGCATCACGTTCATCGACGGAGACAAAGGCGTCCTCGAATATCGCGGTTACCCGATCGACCAACTCGCCGAACGGAGCACCTATCTGGAAGTCGCCTACCTGCTGCTGCACGGCGAGCTTCCCACCGACGCCGAACTCAAACAGTGGACGTGGAACATCACGCATCACACCTTCATCAACGAGAACATCAAAAAGGTGATGGACGGTTTCCACTACAACGCGCATCCGATGGGAATGTTTGAAGCGACGATGGGCGCGCTCTCGACCTTTTACCCCGACGCGAAGGAAATCTTCAACGAAGAGTTGCGTCGCAAGCAGATTTATCGACTCATCGCCAAAACCCCGACCATCGCCGCCTTCGCCTTCCGTCATCGCATCGGGATGCAGTATGCCTACCCCGACAACGACCTCGGTTACGAAGGCAACTTCCTCAACATGATGTTCAAGACGACCGAGTTGAAGTATCGACCGAACCCGGTGCTCGAACGCGCGCTGAGCGTGCTGTTCATCCTCCACGCCGACCACGAACAGAATTGCAGCACCAACGCGATGCGCAGCATCGGCAGCGCGCACACCGATCCGTTCTCCGCGATTGCGGGCGCGGCGGCGGCGCTCTACGGCCCGCTTCACGGCGGCGCCAACGAAGCGGTGTTGCGGATGCTGAGCGAGATCGGCTCGATAGACAAAGTGCCGGGGTACGTCAAGCGCGTCAAGAGCGGCGAGATTCGACTGATGGGTTTCGGCCATCGCGTCTACAAAAATTACGACCCGCGCGCGCGCATCATCAAACAGGTCGCCGACGAAGTTTTCGAGGTGACGGGCAAAGACCCGCTGCTCGACATCGCGCTCGAGCTTGAGCGGATCGCGCTCGAAGACGAGTATTTCGTCAAGCGCAAGCTCTACCCGAACGTCGATTTTTATTCGGGCATCATCTACCGCGCGATGCGTTTTCCGGTCGATATGTTCCCGGTGCTGTTCGCCATCCCGCGCACTTCGGGCTGGCTCGCGCAGTGGGTCGAACTACTCGAAGACCCCGAACAGAAGATCGCGCGCCCGCGCCAGATTTACCTCGGCCACGAGACGCGCGATTACGTCCCGATCAGCGCCCGCGACGCCAACCACAGCGACGCCGCCGCGGGCGCTTAATAAAAGTTCGGCGGCTTTCTTTTCCGCCAGAAATTTTCTTGTGAGTACAGCGTCTCTCTTCCTCTCTCGGCGTATGTCAATGTAAAGCAACAAGATTATTATTGCCGGGCCTCCGAGACTTAGAGCGTAAAACCAAAAGTCGAGCCAGAAATCACTCATAACTACCTCCTATGGAAAAACCAAACCAATCGCCGCCCCTTGATAAAGAACAGAAGGAATTGCTGTTCAAACACTATCAAGTGCTTATTGATGCCTATAAGCATTATCTTGAGATGGTACTCAAGTTGATTGTTTTCCATTCTGCTATCACTGGGGCTATTCTCTCGTATTATCTATCGCAGAAAAACGAAGGTGTCATGCGGTACGCGCTGATCTTTCCCATTGTGATGAGCTTAGTCTTTGCTGCCTTTGCATTCTTTGGCTCATGTCGCGTTTTCTATATTAGCGATGAAGTCAAAAGGGTGACTATATTGTTAGACTTTGACGGGTATCCAGACCCCAATTTCCTGAAACATGCGCTACGTATTGCCGGAGGGCTATTTATTCTTATCGCCATCGGGTTGATTATCGTGTCGTTTGCTCGATAGTCATTTCTAATGGTATCGCGCCCCCGAACAACGGCATGCACCCGACCGCGAATAGCGTCGCTCTCATCGCTAGACTTGGATGCTTGATACATTGAATGCGCGGCGGGTGATGCCGGGCGATATCCGGAAGGCACACGGCAACGGGCAACGAACCGTCTATTTCGTCGTGACTGCCTTGCGGCCTTCCGCCCTCTGCCTTCGGTCTTCAGACTATGCCCGACCCGACTCCCGACCGTTTCGTGCGCGAGCGCAAGAGTGCGTGGCAGCGTCTGGAAGGTTTGCTGACGCTGCTCGACCGGACGCGCCTGAGCCGTCTGCATCGTGAAGAGGTGCGCGAACTCGGTCGCATCTATCGCCGCACGGCTTCCGACCTGGCGATTGCCCGCGCCGAATCGCGCGACCCGCGTCTCGTTAATTACCTCAACAGTCTCGTCATCCGCGCGCACGGTCGCATCTACCGCGCCGAAGCTGTCGAGGGCGGTCAGCGCATCGGAAAGTTTTTCGCGCATGAGTTTCCGCGCGCCTTTCGCCGGACGTGGCGCGCGACCGCGCTCGCCTTCGTCGTCTTCATGCTGTTCGGGCTGATCGGATTTTTCGGCGCGTGGTTCGACAAGGAGTTTTCGGAGATAGTCGGCGTCGATCCGTACTTTCGCGAGTTTGTCATCGGGGCGCGCCAGCGTTGGTGGGAGAATTTGAACGTCGCAAATCAGGTCGGCGCGGGCGCGATCATGACGAACAACATCTACGTGACGTTTCTCGCCTTCGCGTGGGGAGCGCTTCTGGGCGTCGGTACGCTCTACGTGATGGCCTTCAACGGCGCGAACATCGGCGCGGTGCTGGCTTTGACGTACCGCGCCGGATTCGGCAACGAACTCGTCACCTTTATGGTCGGTCACGGGGTCATCGAACTCTCGTGCATTTTCATCGCGGGCGGCGCGGGGATGCTCATCGGCAGCGCGATACTGCTGCCCGGCGACCTCTCGCGCTTCGACGCGTTGCGTCTGCGCGGTCGTGAAGCGATACAACTAATCATCGGCTGCGTGCCGCTGCTCGTCCTCGCCGGAATCATCGAGGGCTTCATCTCGCCCGCGCCCATCCCGCCGGTCTTCAAATTCACCATCGCCGCCGTCACCGGCATCGCGCTTTACACCTATCTGCTGCTGGCGGGAAAAGACGCCGACCCAGCAGTCGCCTAAATCTCAGGCGAGAAATCTTCCGCATCAAGTTCAACCTTGATCATTTGATTCATCGTGTCCAACCCGTCTTCCGATCCTGTCTTCCATATCCCGTGAACCGCTTTGACTACAGCAGTCCACGCTCTTTGACGCGGATGTAGGTTTCGAGGAGCGAGGGCGCGAGGGCGGCGACGTTGACATCGAGCGCGAGTCCGCCCTGTGCTTCGACGAGTCGGAGCGCGGCTTCGCGTTGATGCATGATTTCTTCAGCGACGGATTGGGTGAAGAGTTCGCGGAGGTCTTGCGGTGTTTTGCGGACGACCGCTTGCAGGTCGCGGTCGCCGATTGAGACGACGAGCGGGAGGTGGCGCGGACGCAACAGACGCAGCGACGCGAGCAATTCGCGCGAGCCTTCTTCGTCGATCAGGTCGGTCAGCAGGACGACGAGCGCGCGGCGTTTGCAGTTGGCGGCGATAAACTCGAAGGCTCGCGTGTACGATGGTTCGATCATCTCCGGCTCGACATCGTAGAGCGATTCGAGCACGGTTTCCGTCTGCTCGCGCCCGCGACCCGGCGGGATGTAGACGTTGACGCGGCGTCCGAAGACCGCGAGTCCGGCGAGGTCGCCCGCGCGTTGTGCCGCGCTCATCAGCGCGAGCGCGGCGTGTATCGCCAGATCGAATTTCGTCTCGCCTTCGATGCGCGCCGTCATCATGCGCCCAGCGTCGAGCGCGATCAGAATCGTCTGGTCGCGCTCGATCTGATATTGCCGCGTTGTCATCCGCCCGCGCCGCGCCGTCGCGCTCCAGGAGACGTGGCGCAACTCGTCGCCGGGGACGTACTCGCGCAGAGATTCAAAGTCGCGCCCCTCGCCGCGCCACGACGTGCGACGCTGCGACGCGACGAGCGAACGCGCGCCGAGCGCCTTCAGTTCCGCCTC
>JBGTHJ010000459.1:0-3911 GCA_041746175.1 Pyrinomonadaceae bacterium | reverse complement strand
GGCGACCGGCCACCGCGTCACGCTGATCGACGACCGCGCAGACTTCCTCACGCGCGCGCGCTTTCCCGAAGAGATAGAACTGATCGTCGCCGATAAAGGTTGGACGGAAGCGGTACGCGCGGGCACCGGCAACGGGCGGGGCGTCGCGGTGGCGGTCGTCACGCGCGGGCACAACGAAGACGAAGAGTGCATGAGAGCGACGCTGGCGGCGCGGCCTGATTATGCCGGGATGATCGGCAGCCGACGCCGCACCAACATCGTGCTTGAGCGTCTGCGCGCGGCGGGCGTCGATGAGACGCTGCTGCGTGAAGTGCGCGCCCCCATCGGTCTGGACATCGGAGCGGTCGCGCCCGAAGAAGTCGCGCTCGCCATCCTCGCCGAAATCGTCGCGCATCGACGCGGCTGCACGGGCGCGCCGCTCTCCGCATGGCGAAGGGCGTAAGGCATGGCAAAGCTAAAGAGGTCGAAGCCAAGTGAACGAGGCGCGGGTTCTTTCGCTGGACTCCGCCCGACCGGGTTGTTTGCTTTTTCCCGAACCACTCTCGATACTGTCGGGGTTCACATTTCAGTTTGCCATCCGGGGATTCATGTCATCAGAGATTGATATCGGGAGGCCGCGCGCGGGTCGGGTGAGCGGGATGTTTCGCGCGCTGTCGCACCGGAATTTCAGGGTGTTCTGGGCGGGCGCGTTTCTGTCGAATGCGGGGACGTGGATGCAGACGGTCGCGCAGGGGTGGCTCGTGCTGAAGCTCACGGGGTCACCGTTCTGGCTCGGCTTCGACGGTTTTATGGCGACGCTGCCCGGCCTGCTGTTGACGCTCGTGGGGGGCGTCTTCGCCGACCTTGTTGACCGCAAACGACTGCTCATCTTGACGCAAATCGGCGCAGGACTGACCGCGCTCGCGCTGGCGGTGCTGCTCGCGACGGGCGTGGTGAGCGAAGCCTCGGACATCTGGATGGTGCTCATCCTATCGTTTCTGACCGGGTGCTGTATGGCGCTGGCGGGGCCTTCGTATCAGGCTTTGACGATTGATCTGGTCGGGCGCGAAGACCTCGCCAACGCGATTGCGCTCAACTCGACGCAGATTCAACTCTCGCGCGTCGTCGGGCCGTTGCTCGCCGGGTTGACCATCACCGTGACCGGACTCGCCGGGTGTTTCTTCGTCAACGGGTTGTCGTACGTCGCGATTGTGATCGCGCTCTCGCGGGTCAGGCTCAAGGAGACGGGCGCGACGGCGGCGCATTCGATGAGCGACCGTCGCGCGCTGTGGCAGGACATGCTCGAAGGCTTTCGCTACGCGGGACGGCGCCCGCGCGTGCGCTTGTTGTTGATGCTCTCGGCGGTGACGAGTCTGTTCGGCGCGCCCTATCTGGTGTTGATCCCGGTCATCGCCAAAGACGTGTACGGGTGGGGCGAGTCGGGGCTGTCGTTGATGTTGGGGACGGCGGGCGCGGGCGCGCTCGTCGGCTCGCTGCTGCTCGCGTTTCTCGGCGACTTCAAACGCAAAGGATATTTCGTGCTCGGGAGTTCGCTGGCGGCGGCGCTGTGTCTGATGGGTTTTGCGCTGGCGACGCGGGCGGAGGTCGGGCTGGCGCTGTTGCTCGGTCTGGGGTTCGGGATGGTCTGCTTCTTCGCTACGACCAACACGCTCTTGCAGCAACTCGTCACCGACGGGATGCGCGGGCGCGTGATGAGCATGTGGATTCTCACCTTTATCGGCACGATGCCCATCGGTAGTTTCTTCGCCGGACTCACCGCCGAACGCATCGGCGCGCCGCTCACGCTGGCAGCGGGCGGCGTGGTCATCGCGGTCTTCGTCACCATCACGGGCGCGCTTAGTTCACGCTTGCGCGCCCTCTAAAAGTCGGAGGCCGCGGGCGCGGCGCGTTGCAAGTCAGGGAGGGCGGCGGCGTTCTATCAGACGAAGAGACGCGCGTTCGGGCGATTGTTCGGGCGGGGCGTCCGCATCTTTGAGGAGAAATTAAATGCGAACCAGAAAAGCTCTGATCGGTTTTGTTTTCGGCGTGATGATGACGGGACTGAGCGCGCTCAGCGCACAGGCGCAGGGCGTTATCGTGCCGGGGCCGTGCGTCCGCTGCCCGCGCCCGCCGCGCCCCCCCGGCGTCGTCGTGCTGCCACGCGCGTTGCCCATCAAGTCGATCAAGATTGAGACGAGTATCAAGGCGCAGGTGGCGACGACCCACGTCGAGCAGGTTTTTCGCAACGACACGGATGCGACGCTCGAAGGCACCTACTTTTTTCCGATTCCGGAGGCGGCGTCGATTTCGGAGTTTGCCATCTGGGAAGGCGAGCGGCGTTTGGTCGGCGAGGTGCGCTCGCGCGAAGAGGCGCGGCGCATTTACGACGAGATCGTCCGTCGCCAGCGCGACCCCGGCCTGCTCGAATACGCGGGGCGCGATCTCTTTCAAGCCAGCATCTTCCCCATCCCGCCACACTCCGACAAGAAGCTCGAACTGACCTACACGCAGGTTCTCCGCGCCGAGTCGGGCACGGTGTCGTATCGTTACCCGCTGGGGACGGGGCGCAACCTCTCGACGATTGGAACGGTCGCGGGGCGCGTCGAGGTCGAAGGGCGCGAGGCTCTGCGCAACATCTATTCGCCGAGCCACCGCATCGACGTGTCGAACAACGGCGAACGCCGCGCGCGTGTCTCGTTCGAGTCGGCGGCGGGACGCGAGCCGCAGGACTTTCAACTCTTCTACACGATCTCGAATCAAGACTTCGGGCTGTCGCTTCTGACGCACCGCGAGCCGGGCAAGCCGGGCTACTTCCTGCTGACCATCTCACCGAAAGACAATCTCTCGGAACAAGAATATTCGGCGAAAGACATCGTGTTCGTGCTCGACACGTCGGGGTCGATGGCCGAGGCGGGGAAGATGGAGAAGGCTCGCGCCGCGTTGCTGTTCGGCGTTAGAACGCTGCGCCCCAGCGACCGCTTCAACGTCATCTCGTTCGCGGGCGAAGAACATCTGATGACTTCCGGGTTGATAGCGGCGGACGAACGCGGTCGCGCGCGCGGAGTCGAGTTCGTTCAAAATCTGCGCCCCGTCGGCGGCACGAACATCAACGGCGCGTTGGATGTCGCGCTCAAACAATTCGACACGAGCGACCGCCCGCGCCTGTTGATTTTCATGACCGACGGCTTGCCGACCGTCGGCGAGAGAGACACCCAACGCATCATCGCTAACGCACGCACGGCGCGCGTCGAGGGCACGCGGCTGTTCACCTTCGGCGTCGGCTATGACGTGAACACCGCGCTGCTCGACCGTCTCGCGGCGGAGAACGGCGGGGCTGCTGATTACGTCGAGCCGAAAGAGGACATCGAAGTCAAAATCTCGAACTTCTTCAACAAGGTCAACTACCCCGTGTTGACAAATATCCAACTCGACATGGGCGGCGTCGAAACCGATCTCGTCTACCCGCGCGAGTTGCCCGACCTGTTTCGCGGCACGCAGATCACGCTCATCGGTCGTTACCGGAACGCAAGCGACGTGCGCAACATCGGGCTGCGGCTGGCGGGTCGCGCCGGGAACCAGACGCGCAATTTCGCTTACGATGAATTGGATTTTCCGTTGACGCGCAATGACAACGATTTTCTGCCGCGCCTGTGGGCGACGCGCCGCGTCGGTTGGCTGATGGAGCAGATTCGCAGCACCGGCGAGCAGCGCGAACTGCGCGACGAAGTGGTCGATCTCGGCACGCGCTACGGCATCGTCACGCCCTACACCTCGTATCTCGCGCTCGAACCGGAAGCCGCAGAGGCGACGGCGGCGGGCAATCGCGATAGCGCCCGCCCGGGATCGAAAACGCTTCCGTTGAACACCCGGCGCTTCGAGGATCGCGTGAGCGGGTCGGGTCGCGGAGTGGCCGGCGGGGCGGCGTCTGCGCC
>JBGTHJ010000458.1:0-1566 GCA_041746175.1 Pyrinomonadaceae bacterium | reverse complement strand
GCGAGGGCGCGGACTGGTTCGGCGTCGCGTTGCCGGAGGAAGCCATCGAACTGCGGCGGGCGGGCATCACCCAGCCGATTCTGTGTCTCGGCGGATTCTGGGAGGGACAGGCCGAGAGTTGCATCCGGCACGATGTCGTTCCCGTCGTCTACCGGCTCGACATGGCGGAATCGCTCGACCGTGCGGCACGTGCGGCGGGCGTCGTGGCGGATGTGCACGTCAAGATTGACACCGGAATGGGGCGGCTCGGCGTGCGCTACGACGGCGCAGCGGAATTTGCGGCGGCGCTCACGGCTTATAAAAATATCCGCGTCGACGGCTTGATGACGCACTTCTCCGCCGCCGACGACCCCGACCGCGCGTGCTTTACGGCTGAACAAATAGCCCGCTATCAAGCGGCGCTCGAAGTCTTTCATTCGCACCATCACCGCCCGACTTATCGCGACATGGCAAACTCGGCGGCGACCTTCGCGCACCCGCCGGCGTGGGGCAATCTGGTCAGACCGGGCGGCGTGCTCTACGGCCTGTGGCGCGACACTTTACAGCCCGCCACCGCCGCCGCGCCGCCGCCCGCACTCCGCCCCGTGATGTCGGTTCACACGCGCGTTACGCTGCTCAAGCGCGTCGGCATCGGTGAGACGCTCGGCTACGGCTGCACCTTCGAGACCTCGCGCGAAACGACGGTTGCGACGCTGCCGATTGGTTATCACGACGGCTACGTCCGCGCGATGTCGAATCGCGGGCGCGTCATTTTGCGCGGCACCTACGCGCCCGTCATCGGTCGCATCGCGATGGACTTCACGCTGGTTGACGTAACGGACGTGCCCGGCGTCGCGCTCGACGACCGCGCGACGCTCGTCGGCGCAGACGGCGAACTCACCGTGCACGCTGAAGACATCGCCAAAACAGCAGGCACGCTCTCGTACGAAATCACTTGCGGTATCGGCGCTCGTGTCCCGCGAATCTACTCTCCGGAAAAATGAGTCGTGTGAGTAAGACGACTTCTCGTCGTCGCGTTCGTTGACGGGCGGGCGAGGCTGAAGGGCGGGGAAGGAGCGCGGCGGCAGATGAGGTCACGCTCCTTGTTTGCGCTGATCGGGCGCGGTGGACTAGGCTCTTTATCGGAACACGAAGTTGTAGGTGATGACCCCCGTGACTTTGACGGGCTGATTGCCGAGCAGCGTCGGCGTGAAGCGTGCACGGTAAGCGGCGCGAACCGCTTCGGCCTGGAGGAGCGCGTGGCCGCTCGTCGCCTGTGCGGAGACGACCTGGCCGGACTCATCGACGAGAATCTGCACCGCGACAGCTCCATGAATGCCCGCTGCTCTGGCGATGGACGGATAGACCGGAACCGGCTTGGCGATGATCTTGCTGTTGATGACATGACTGAGCGCAAGCGTTTTGGGTCGCGGCGGCGGTTGCGCCGCGACGGGAGGTTTCGGCACGGGCGGCGGTTCGACGCTATCGAGCGGCACGCCGACTCGCGCCGTGCCGGTTGAGAGCGGGCGCACGTCGTTGCCCGCGCCTTCTGTGCCGAGGGGGAGTCCCGCGCCGACCGGGTCGCGA
>JBGTHJ010000457.1:0-8393 GCA_041746175.1 Pyrinomonadaceae bacterium | reverse complement strand
GAGCGTCGGCGGCGGTTCGGGGCCGGGGATCGGCGCGGGCGTCGGAACTTCCGGACAGTTCTCCGTCAACGGGTTGCGCTCGCGCGCCAACAACTTCACCGTCGATGGTTCGGACAACAACGACGAAGACATCGGCGTCCGTCGGCAAGGCTTCTTCGCGCTCGTCCCGCAACCCGTCGAGTCGATCCAGGAGTTTCAAATCATCACGCTGCTCGCCCCCGCTCAGTTCGGCAGAAACGTCGGCGCGCAGGTCAACGCCATCTCCAAATCGGGCGGCAGCCAGACGCACGGCACGGTCTACGGCTTCCTCAACGCGAGCCAGTTCAACGCGCGCAACTTCTTCGACTCGGCGCGCGGCAACAGCGTGACGCCGCTGCTCGCGGGCAGCGGGCAGCCCGTCATCATCACGCCCAGCGCCGTCTTCAACGACCAGACGCTCAACTTTGAACCCGTCGGCGGTCGCCCCGTGACGGTGCGTAACGGCAGCGGCGGCGAAGATTCCTCGACGCTCGGACAGGGCGGCGTGACGCTCGGCGGGGCGTTCATCCCCAACCGTCTCTTCTTCTTTTTCTCGGCGGAAGGACACCTGCTCAACGCCTCGCGCGAGGCGAGTTTTATCGTCCCGACCGTCGCGCAACGCGGCGCGTTCGGGACGGGCGCGACCGGCATCACCAACGACCCCATCAACGGCCAATTGACCTTCTCGCTCCCGACCACCTTTGGCGGCGATGCGGTCTTCAGTCTCTTCCCGTTCCCCAACGATCCGGGCGGCATCTACGGCGCGAACACTTTGACGCAGACGCTTCCGGCGAGCGCGCGGGGCAAAATCTTTTCGGGCAAGTTCGACGGCAACTTTTCCATCAACAACCGCCCGCAGTCGGTCACCGGGCGTTACAACTTCACCGACGATTGGCGCGAAATCCCGGTCACGGGCGGCGCGCTCTTTTCGACCCTGCGCCCGCGCGTCCGCACGCAAAACTTCTCCTTCTTCCTCAACAGCGAACTCTCCGCGCCCGACTCCGCGACGCTTCTCTTCAATCAGGTGCGACTTTCTTACGGGCGCACGCGGCTCAAGTTTGAAGAGGTGCGCGACCGTGAGTTTCAGACTACGAGCGATGCTTTTCCGGACGAACCGTTCCTGCTCAACGCGCCGCTGCGTACCAATCTCACGCTCCCGAACTTCGACCGCGAAAACGACCGTCTCGTCCCGAACGCGGGGCCAGTCGTCTACCTCAGCGGCGGCACGGTCGAACAGTTTCTGGGGCCGGTCGGGCAGGTCAACGTCGCGGGCTTCAGCCCCATCGGCGTCGATGTCTTCAACTTCCCGCAGCGTCGCGTCAACAACACCTACCAGTTCGCCGACCAGTTCACCATCCGGCGCGGCAACCATGCCGTCATCCTCGGCACGGACAATCGTCGCACCGAACTCAACAGCGTGCTGCCGCGAAACTTTCGCCCGCTGCTCACCTTCAACGGCGCCCCCGGCGTCACCGGCGACCTCGCGCTGACCGACTTTTTCGTCGCGCCGATCAACCTCGCCGCCGCCTCTGCGCCCTCCGGCTTTTTCCAGACGCTCACCAACGGCAGCGACGCGGCCATCAATCTCCGCTTCTACCAGTACAATTTTTATGCGCAGGACGAATGGCGCATCCGTCCCAACCTGTCGCTTTCATACGGTGTGCGCTACGAGTACAACACGCCCGTCCGCGAAGTGAACCGGCGCATCGAAGACACTTTCAACAGCCCTTCGCTCGCGATCTTCCCCGCGCTCGATACGGTGCTCGCGCGCGGCTCGCGCCGTCCCAACGACACCTCGCGCCGCGAGCGTATCTTTGAAGCCGACCGCAACAACTTCTCGCCGCGCCTCGGCGTCGCCTACTCGCCGAATCTGTTTGGCACGCCGGGGACGACTCTCATTCGCGCGGGTTACGGACACTTCAACGATGTCGTGCTCGGCGCGGTCGTCAGCCAGTCGCGCAACGTCTTCCCGACCTTTCTGACCGTCAACACCGCAGGCGGTCTCGGCAATCTCTTCTTCCCACAGATTCCGCTGAGCTTGCTCAACCCGTCCGACCCGAACCTCGGTCTCGTCGTTCCGGGCACGCTCAACCGGCTCGACCCCTCTTCATCGCTCGCCGAACAGGTCGCGCGCATCAACTTGCTGGCGAGCGGGGCGGGCGTGTTGCCGGGCGCGAGCGGCGTCGAGATTACGCTGCCCGCGCGCGACTTGCAGTCGCCGGGCGCGCATCATTATTCGGTCAGCTTCGAGCAACGCTTTGGCTCGGACATGATCATCTCCGCCGCCTACGTCGGCACGCGCGGTCACAACCTGATACGCACGACCACGCCCAACCTCGGCTCGAACGCGGTCTCTCTGCTCGACGAGTTTCGCGTGGATTTTCGCGGCGAACGAAGATTCGAGCCGCAGTTCTTCGGCATCGCCGTCGCACCGGGCACGCGTCTCGGCCCCGAGGGTTTCTTTGGCGGGCGTCCGCTCGCGGGCATCGGCGGCGTGCAAATTTTCGAGACCACCGCCGCCTCGCGCTACGACGCGCTGCAACTCCAAATGCGCGGGCGTTTCCGGCGCGGACTGCAATACCGCATGGGCTACACGCTCTCGAAAGCGACCGACGACGTGTCGGACGTGTTCGACCTCGCCGGAGCTTTCGCGCTGCCGCAAAACAGCCTGACGTTTGAGGGCGAACGCGCCCCCGCCAACTTCGACGCGCGCCACCGCTTCGCCTTCCACGCCGTCTATGACCTGCCGCGTCTGCGTAGCGGCGCGCTCCGCTTCATCTTCGACGGCCTCCAAGTCGCCGCCGACGGCCAGTATCAAACCGGCCAACCTTTCACCGTCAACTCCATCTTCGACGTGAACCTCGACGGCAACCTGACCGACCGTCTCAACTCGACCGCCGGGATAGTCGAAACCGGCGACCGCCGCCAGCCGCTTCGCTTGACGACCAACGACTTCATCGCGCTCCGCGCCCCCGTCGGGCAGGATGGCGGCATCGGTCGCAACACCTTCCGCGCGGGCAGCATCCTCGACCTCAATCTGGCCTTTACCAAGACGGTTAAAATCGACGACGCCCGCAGCCTCGTCTTCCGCGTGGAGGTTTTCAACTTCATCAATCGCGACAACTTCGGCATCCCCATCCGGTTTCTCGAAGCTCCCGGTTTTGGTCAGGCGACCAGCACCGTCACCCCCGGACGCCGCGTCCAGTTTCAGTTGAAATACTCATTCTAGGAGTACCTTTCCCCCATGCCCAGCAAAGCGAAAAGCAGCACGCCGACGAGCCGGCAAACGCACGGCGGCGCGGTCAAGCGCACGACCCCGAACGCGAAGAAAAAGGTCAGCGCGAAAAAGAAGGGAAGCGCAAAGAAATCCACGAGCGCAAAGAAAGCTTCCGGCGCGAAGACGACGAAGACGGTGGTAGTGGGGCCAATCGAGCACATCGTCGTGTTGATGATGGAGAACCGCTCGTTCGACCACATCTTCGGCTATCGTCACGGCATCAACGGACTGACGGGCGGCGAGTTCAACCTGCTCAACCCGTCGAAGCCCGAGTCGGATGCAAACCCGGCTTATTACGTCAGCAATGGCGCGCCCGATGCGGTGCTCGCGGGCGAAGGGCCGGGGCATTCTTTCAACGCCGCCAACGTCCAACTCTGCGGCAACAAGTTGGGGCCGTCCGCTTCGAGTCCCGCCGCGAACAACGGTTTCCTCAGCGGCTACGAAACCGAATTGGTCTACGCCGATAAGGTCAAGAATCCGAGCCAGCAGGTCTTGCGCGTCGTCATGGAGTCGTTCGCCCCGGCGCGCCTGCCCTCGATCAACGCGCTCGCCGACGCCTTCTGCATTTGCGACAACTGGTATTCGGAAGTCCCCGGCCCGACGCAGCCCAATCGTCTCTACATGCAAGCCGCGAGTTCCTTCGGCTTCGCGCTCAACGTCTGGACGCAAATCTTCGACGCCCCGACCGTCTACAACCGCGTCCAGGATGCGGGCTATACGTGGGGCACCTACTTTTTCGACGACAACGACCTGCTTGAGTTCTCTCAAATCAACCGGCAGACCGCCAACTTCAAGCAGTACGAAACCTCTTTCGCGGCGGACGTCAAGGCTGGCGCGCTCCCGAACTACACCTTCATCGAGCCGCGATTTATCAATTCAGATACGGACATGGCGAACTCGCAGCACGCGCCGCAGGATGCGCGCTACGGCGACAACTTCATCGCCGACGTTTACGAGACGCTGCGCGGCAACGACGACCTCTGGAACAAGTGCGCGCTCATCGTCATCTACGACGAGCACGGCGGATTCTACGACCACGTTGTCCCGCCGTCGGCGAACATCCCGAACCCTGACGGACTCAACTCGCCGCCCGCCGGAAACAAATTGTCCTACGCCCCGACGTTCACGTTCGACCGTCTGGGATTTCGCGTGCCGGCTGTCATCGCTTCCCCGTGGGTCAAGGCCGGACGTGTCGATTCGACGCGCTACCAGCACACCTCCGTGCTCGCCACCGCCAAAAAGATTTTCGGCTGGAGCGACTTTCTCACCAAACGCGATGCGAGCGCCAACACCTTCGAGCAACTCTTCTCCGGGTTGAGCGCGCCGCGCACCGATATGCCGCAAAAGTTGCCGCGAGCGACGCTGCCAACAATCACCGCCCCGCCCGACGATCCCGCGCACCCCGCGAATCATCCGCTCGATGCGACCCAGAAAGACATTCTCTTGAAGGCGCACCACCTGACGCAGAGTTCGCACCCGGATGGCCCCACGCCCGACGCATTGCCCGCCACGCAGGGCGAAGCGTCCGCCTTCATCCGCGCGCGTTACGCCAAACACTTTGGACTGCCCGCCGCGAAGCCCGGGAAACAATAGCCCATCGACCGTCGTACCTTGAAGGCGGAGACGGTTCGATTCCATGCGATTAATAAAGATTGTGTTGATGGTGGGGGTCGTGCTCACCGCGCTCTGGGTCGTGTTCAGCCGCTCGTCGCTGAACCCGCACCGCGCGAAGGAGGGCACGTCCGCCGACCCGTCGCGTTGGCTGCGCAAGGATGTGCCGCCGGAGTCAAGCGCGACTTCGGAAGACTACGGCGCGCCCGTCAAACTCGGCGAACTCGAAGACCGCCGCATCGACGAAAGCAGCGGCCTCGCTGCCTCGCGTCACCACCCCGGACTCTACTGGACGCACAACGACTCGGGCGACGGCCCGTTTCTTTACGCGGTCGGCAGTCGCGGCGAAAAGCGCGGCGTGTGGCGCGTCGCCGGGGCGTTGGCCGACGACTGGGAAGACATCGCCACCGGGCCGGGACCTGAGCGCGGGCGTTCGTATCTCTACATCGGCGACATCGGCGACAACGGCACAGAGCGCCCGCACATCGTCGTCTATCGCGTGCCCGAACCGGCGGTCGAACCAACCAACGCTTCATCGACCAAAGACCGCGCCCCTCGCACCGAAGCCGCCGAAGCCATCCGCCTCAAATACCCCGACGGCCAGCACGACGCCGAAACCCTGCTCGTTCATCCGACAACCGGCGACCTCTACGTCGTGACCAAGACCAAAGCGAACAAGGCCGCAGGCGTCTATAAACTGGCTGCGCCGTTGCCCGTCTCCACGAGCACGACGACGCTCCTCGCACGCGTCGGAGAAGTGCGTGCGCCGAGCATCCTCGGCGGCCTGTTGACCGGCGGCGACATCTCGCCCGACGGTCGCCGCGTCATTCTCTGCGATTACGTCGGCGGCTACGAACTCGTCACCCCCCGCGACGCTTCCGCCGACGCTTCTTTCGACGACATCTGGAAGCAACCGCCCGTGCCCGTCGTCCTCGCCCCGCGACAACAGGGCGAAGCCATCTGCTATCGCGCCGACGGCGGGGCGTTGATTACCACCAGCGAGAAAGTCCCAACCCCGCTCGCCGAAATCCCGCGCCGTCGTTGAGCAAAACAAATAAGCCGCGAAGCGACGCGGATGAATGCGGATAAGAAAAGATTCCAATCAATCAATGCTGGCATTGGATTGATTCCGCGTTCATCCGCGTCGCTTCGCGGCTGTTGTTTGTTTCTGCCGGATGGGTTCACGCCGTCTGCGCGGTCGCCGTCTCGTCGGCGAGCAAACTCCTGAGCATCCATGCGGTCTTTTCGTGAACCTGCATCCGTTGCGTCAGGAGGTCGGCGGTCGGCTCGTCGTGCGCGTTCTCGACGACGGGGAAGACCGAGCGCGCGGTGCGCACGACCGACTCTTGACCGCTCACCAGTGAGCGAATCATCTCCTGCGCGTGCGGCACGCCTTCGTCCTCTTTGATCGAACTGAGTTTGGCGAACTCCGTATAAGTCGCGGGTGCGGGGAACCCCAGCGCGCGAATCCGCTCGGCGATCAAGTCGACGGCCAGCGCCAGTTCGTTGTACTGCGCCTCGAACATCAGATGCAGCGTTTGAAACATCGGCCCCGTCACGTTCCAGTGAAAGTTGTGCGTTTTCAAATAGAGCGTGTACGTATCGGCCAGCAGACGCGACAGCCCGTCGGCGATTTCGCGCCGGTCATTTTCGTTGATGCCGATATTGATCGGCATCGCCAGCGTCCCGGCTCCGGTATTGCTTTGCATAAATTCTTCTCCCTTTCCTGTCTCTAAAAAAAGTCGACCACGAGTTCGTTCTCGACTGTTATTCGTGGCGAGCGCAGACCGCGCAAACGCCGCGCAGGACGACCTCGAACGCCTCGACGCGATACCCCGGCGCGGGTGCGCGAGGCATCGTCTGCGCGCCGAGCGCATCGGCGGAAATGTCTTCGAGTTTGCCGCACGCGCGGCAGACGAAATGATGATGAGGATCGATATTGGCATCGTAGCGCGCCACGGCATCGTCGATGTAAACTTCGTGGACGAGTCCGGCGTCGCGCAGCGCGTGGAGCGTGTTGTAGACGGTCGCCCGCGACGCGCGCGGGAATCGGCGATTAAGGTCTGCGCTGATCTGCTCCGCCGTCGGATGCCCGCTGCTCTGCGTCAGATATTCGAGCACGGCGAAACGCTGCGGCGTCAACTTCAACTCCGCCTCACGCAGTCGCCATTCGATTTTGATTCGTGCTTCGGTCTTCATTTGTCGTTTAGAATAGTTCTAAATTGAGATTTTGTCAAATAGATTCAACCCACGTTCAAGTGCGCCGGGGCAAATACGCCGCGCGTCGTCTACTGCCTTTGCCGTGAGTCTGGTTTATAATCCGCCGGTTGTGAATGTGAACAGGAGGCTGATATGTCTGACGAAGTAACCGAAAGAGTCATCAAGGTGGTCGCCGATTCGCGCAAGGTTTCGCGCGAGCAAATATCGCTCGATACGACGTTTGAAGAGTTGGGCATGGATTCGCTCGACGGCATCAGTTTGATCTTCGACCTCGAAGAAGAGTTCAACGTCGCCATTCCGAACGACGAAGCCGTCAAGATTCACAGCGTCCGGCAGACGGTGGAGAATCTGAAGAGGCTGCTCGCCGCGCCCGGCGACGCGGACGCCGGGACAGTTCCCGCCAACTGAGCGTTCGCCCATCGGCGATGGACGATGGACGATAGAGGGTCGCCGGTCGCGGCGACTTTTCCGCCGCGTGGCATGAGCATCTTCGAGCGTCTCTTTTCGACCAACTGTTTATGGAAAATCATCGAGTAGTAGTCACGGGCATGGGTGTCGTTTCGGCGATCGGTCACAACCTCGTCGCGTTCTGGCAAGCGCTACGCGCGGGGCGTTCGGGGATCGCGCCGATCGAGTCGGTTGATGGCGAGTCGCTACGTTTCAAGAACGCGGCGGAGGTGCGCGGCTTCGACGCTGCGGAACATTTCGACGCGAAACGTGTGGACTTGCTCGACCGTTTTGCGCAGTTCGCGCTGGTCGCCGCGCGCGAAGCCGTCGCGGGCGCGCGCATCGAGTGGACGCCGGACGCCCGCGCGCGGACGGGCATCGTCACGGGTTCGTGCGTCGGCGGTCAGAACGCGCAGGACGTTGGCTTCGACGAATTGTACCGGCACGGGCGGACGCGGGTTCATCCGCTGAGTGTGCCGCGCATCATGGCGAACGCGGGCGCGAGCCACATCTCGATGGAGTACGGCACGACCGGGCCTGCCTACACCGTCTCGACCGCGTGCGCGTCGTCAACCCATGCCATCGGGCAGGCTTTCCACATGGTTCGTCACGGGATGATCGACACGGCGATTGCGGGCGGCAGCGAAGCCCCTTTCAGTTTCGGACATCTCAAGGCGTGGGAGGCGATGCGCGTCGTTGCGGGCGATACGTGCCGTCCGTTTTCAAAGACGCGCACCGGGATGATTCTCGGCGAGGGCGGCGCGATGCTCGTGCTCGAAACGCTGGGGGCGGCGCGTGCGCGCGGCGCGCGTATCCACGC
>JBGTHJ010000456.1:0-4753 GCA_041746175.1 Pyrinomonadaceae bacterium | reverse complement strand
GCCGGGCACGGCGCGCAAGATTGCGACCAATGACGCGCGCCTCAACTCGGTCGTCTACCGCAACGGCTCGCTCTGGTGCGTGCAGTCCGTGACGCTCGCGGCGGCGACCCCGAACGCGCGCACGGCGGTGCAGTGGTGGGAACTCGCGCCCGACGGCGCGGTCAGACAACGCGGTCGCATCGACGACGCCTCCGCCGCCAACTTCTATGCCTTTCCGAGTCTCGCCGTAAACAAGCACAACGACGTGCTCATCGGCTACACGCGCTTCTCCGTGTCGCACTACGCGAGCGCGAACTACGCCTTCCGTGCAGGCACAGACCCGGCGGGCACGCTGCGCGGCGATACGCAGTTGAAAGCGGGCGAAGGGCCTTACGACAAAGACTTCGGCGCGGGACGAAATCGTTGGGGCGACTACAGCGCGACCGTCGTCGATCCTTCCAACGACGCCGACATGTGGACGCTTCAAGAGTTCGCCGCAGCGGCGTCAGGCGCGGGCGCTGGCTCCGGTCGCTGGGGCGTGTGGTGGGGGCGTGTCGGCTTGAACGTTGCGCCCGATGCGCCGCCCGCCAACCCGATTGACGACGCGGCGACTTTCGTCCGCCAGCATTACCGCGATTTTTTCAGCCGCGAGGGAGACGCGGGCGGCGTCGCTTACTGGTCGGCGCAGATTGCCGCCTCCTGCGGCGCGGACGCGCGCTGCGTCGAAGAGAAACGCGCGGACGTTTCGGCGGCCTTCTTTATCTCGATCGAATTTCAAAACACGGGTTATCTCATCCATCGCTTCAACGTCGCGTCGTTCCCCGAAACCCTGCCGCGCTACGCCGCCTTCCTCAACGACCTCCAACGCATCGGCGCGGGCGTCGTCGTCGGTCAGGCGGGCTGGGAAGCGCAACTCGAAGCCAACAAGCAATCCTTCGCCGCGCTCTGGAGCGCCCGCCCCGAATTCGTCGCGCGCTACCCTCACGGCATGACCGCCGAGTCTTACGTCAACACGCTTTTTGCCAACAGCGGCGCGACCCCCACACCGGCTGAACGCATCGCTGCGCTGAGCGCGTACGGCACGGGCGACGCGCCGGGACGCGCCCGCGCGCTCCGTTCGGTCGCCGAGAGCGCGTCGGTCTACAACGGTCAATACAACTCCGCCTTCGTCCTCATGCAATACTTCGGCTATCTCCGCCGCAACCCCAACGACCCGCCCGAACCGACGCTGGATTATCAGGGTTATCAATTCTGGCTCGCCAAACTCAACCAATTCGGCGGCGACTTCCGCCGCGCCGAGATGGTCAAAGCCTTCATCAACTCCGGCGAATACCGGCGGCGGTTCGGCGCGCAGTAAAACCAACTCGCCGGACTCTCGCCAGACTCTCGCCAGACTCTCGACGCGCAAAAGGCGAAGCAGGGCGACGGCCACCAACATGTGCCGTCGCCCTGCTTCGTGTTTTGGCTTACGCTGCCGCGCCGTTTAGTTGCCGCAGTCGGCGGTCGTGGCATCGGTCACGACCCATTCCGACTCGCCGCCACCGCAGGATACGACGTGGGTCATAAAGCAGCCGTTCTGGTCTTCGGCGATGACGCGCACTTCGTCGCCGTCGCAGGCCAGGCCGCTCAGCGTGTGCGACTGGTTGGCGCCGATGGTCACGTTGTCGAGCAGGTCGTCGCCCCACGCTTCGACGCCGACGGGCGAGAGGAACAGATTGTGAATCGCGCGCGTCGAGTTGTTGACGATGCGGACGCTGGTCGCGCTATGCGCGCTTGACGACGGCAGCAGCAGCGTCGTCGTCGCCACCAGCACGCTCAAAGCTAGCAGGGGCGCGGCCAAGAGTCGTTTGGCTGCGGCGGCGACGGTAGTGGTGGTGATGTGGCGTTGCGAAGGTGGGGCGGCGTCAAGGTCTCTCATCTCGTGCGACTCCTTTTCAGATAGTGTTGAGGGATGCTTACCCTTCGTGCGGGACGGCGTTGCGGGGACGCGGCGCGCGTGCCGCCCGCGTCCCCGGTGCGCGTTGGCGCGCGAGTTACGGACACGTACCGTTGACGGTGTATTGCGGCGCGTCTTCGACCGCTCCGCCGTTGTTGCCCTGACTCTTCGGCACGGTCACCTTCCTGGTCGCGGTCGTCGTGTTGCCCGACGCATCACGCACCCGCAAAGTGATCGTATAGACGCGCCCGTTGCCGCCGCCGTTGCGCTCGGCGCGCAACTGGACAGACTTGCAGTTGGCGGCAAGCACGATGTCGTCGAAGGTGTTGCCGTCGCCGTTGCCGTTCTCCGTCTCGTCGCTGGTGACCTTCGAGATAACAACATCCTCGATGTCAACGCTTGTGTCGCAGCCGTCGGTCGCGCTCGTCACGAGGCTCGACATGTTGATCGTCTGGTACTGGTGATTGGGCGGCCAGAGCGTGATTGCCGCCGCGTTGATGTTGATGACGGGCGCGGTCGTGTCGATGACGTTGACCGTGCGCGTGACGGGGGTTGCGGCATTGCCCGCCGCGTCGAACGCGGTATAGGTGATGGTGTAGCTGCCGGGCAGGTTGGGATTAACCGTGCTCGAAGCATTGACCGTGACGTTGGGCGTGCAGTTGTCGGTCGCGGTCGCGCCGGGGTCGGTAAACGGCGTCGCGCACGATGTCGTGATGACCGGCGAGCCGATAAGCGTGATGACGGGCGCGGTGGTGTCGTTGACGACGACCGACTGCGTGCCGGTCGTGACGTTGCCGCTCGCGTCGGTCGCGGTGTAGGTGATGATCGTCGTGCCGACGGGGAAGACGTTGCCCCCGGGGACGCCGCTGCGCGTGATGGTTGGTGCGGCGCAGTTGTCGGTCGCGCTGGCCGAGCCGAGCGTCACGTCGCTGATGAAAACAGCGCACGATGTCGTGTTACCCGTTGCCACGTTGACGGTCGGCGGCACGACGAGCGCGGGCGCTTCGGTGTCGTTGACCGTAATGTTTTGCAAGCCGGTCGTCATGTTTCCGGCGGCGTCGGTCGCCTTCCAAGTGACGGTCGTCGTGCCCATCGGATAGGGCGCGTTGATGGGTTGATTGTCGCCGCGCGTCCCCGTGACGCTGACGCCGGGACAGTTGTCGGTCGCGGCAGCGGCGCCGACGTTGATCGTCGCCGAGCACGCGCCGGGGTCGGTCCCGGTGGTGATGTTGACGGGCACGATGATCGACGGGTTCTCGGTATCGTTGACCGTGATGGTCTGATCGCCGGAGGTCGTGTTGTTGTCGGCGTCGGTCGCCGTCCACGTAATCGTGGTCGTGCCGACGGGGTAGGGCGCGCCGAGCGACTGGCTATCGCTGCGCGTGCCGCTGACGTTGACGCCGGGGCAGTTGTCGGTCGCGGTCGCGGTGCCGGGTTCGACGTTCGCCGAGCACATGCCGGGGTCGTTGCTCGCGGTCTTGTTCGCCGGGACGCTGAGATTCGGATTCTCGTTGTCGGTGACGACGATGGTTTGCGCGCCGGTGTTCACGTTGCCGTGAATGTCGATGGCCGTCCATGTAATCGTGGTCGTGCCTTTCGGGTAGGGCGCGTTGAGGGCTTCGCCGTCGCCGCGCGTGCCGTTGATGGTGGCGACGCCGCAATTATCCGTCGCGGTCGCGGTGCCGGGGTTGACGTTCGCCGAGCACGCGCCCGCGTCGGTGTTGACGGTTTGGCTGGCCGGGATGTTGATGGCCGGTTGGGTGTCGTCGATGACGGTGATGGTCTGCGTGGCCGGTGTCGCGTTGCCGCTCGAATCGGTCGCGGTGTAGGAGACGGTGGTCGTGCCGACGGGGAAAAGGTTCCCCGCCGGAATGCCCGTGCGTGTGATGTTGACGGACGAGCAGCCGTCGGTCGCGGTCGCGGTCAGGAAACTGTCATCGACGACCACGCCGCACGCGGTCGCGCCCGCTCCGGTGTTGAAGGTTTGATTCGGCGGGGCGGTGATGTCCGGCGCGATGGTGTCAACCACGTTGACGACCACCGTGTCCTGCGACGATGCCCCGCTCGAATCCGTGACGGTGAGCGTGATGGTGTGCGAGCCGAGGCCGAGATCGACCGCGAGCGTCGCGCCCGTGCCGAGCGGCGTCGCGCCTTCGCTCCACGCATAGGCGAGCGTATCGCCCGCGTCGGCGTCGGCTGATGCCGTGCCGTCGAGCGTCGCGGCGGTCAGCGCGCCCGCGCATTCGAGCGTTTGATCCGCGCCCGCGTTGGCGACCGGGATGCTGTTGCAACCGCTCTCGGTGTCGGCGAGGGTTTCAGTGTGGCCTGTGACCGTCCAGAAATCCTGTCCGGTGGTCGGCAACGCTTCGACGATGACGGCGAAGCGATAGTCGCCCGCCTGCGCGACGCCGAACGAGAAGTTCAGATTGACGTTCGAGCCGTTCGTGAGCGGCGACGCGAGATTGACCGTGCCCGCCGACAACGACGAGTTGAAGCCGCCGCCGTTCGTTTGCGCGGGCGGTTGTTCGAGCGTCGTGCCGCGCACGGTCGCGGTCGTCGCGTTGCTGAGCGTGACGATTTGATCCGCCGAACTCAACGCGCGAAGGTCGGCTGCGCCGCTCGCGGCGGGCGTCGTCGAAAGATCGACGATGCGGTAGCGCAAGCGCGTGACCGCAGAGCCGGTGTTGTTGGTAAAGGTGCGACGGAACGAGATCGTGCCGAGCGCGCCGTTGGCGACCGGCGCATTATCACGAACGCGATTCGGAGCCGCCGTGAGCGTCGCGCCCGTGTCGAGCAGCGCACGCGGGAACAGCGGCGTCGCGCTCTGCACGGTGCAGG
>JBGTHJ010000455.1:0-5559 GCA_041746175.1 Pyrinomonadaceae bacterium | reverse complement strand
TTGCCCGAACTCGTCCGGCGCGGCGTCAAAGTCGATGCCGTGACCGACCAGACGAGCGCGCACGACCCTCTGAACGGCTACGTGCCCGAAGCCGTCTCGCTCGAAGAAGCGGCGGAACTGCGCGCCGCCGACCCGCGCGGCTACGTCGAACGCGCGACCGCTTCAATGGCGCGGCACGTCGAAGCGATGCTCGCCTTGAAGCGCGCGGGCGCGGTCGCCTTCGACTACGGCAACAACATCCGCAAGTTCGCCTTCGACGCCGGATGCCGTGACGCCTTCGACATCCCCGGCTTCGTCCCCGAATACATCCGCCCGCTCTTTTGCGAAGGCAAGGGGCCGTTCCGTTGGGTCGCGCTCTCCGGCGACCCCGAAGATATCCGCCGCACCGATGACCTCGCGCTCGAACTCTTTCCCGAAGACGTGACGCTCAATCGCTGGCTCAGGCTCGCGCGCGACCGCGTGCGGTTTCAGGGTTTGCCGTCGCGCATCTGCTGGCTCGGCTACGGCGAGCGCGCCGAGATGGGCGAGCGCATTAACGAACTCGTCGCGCGCGGCGACTTGAAAGCCCCGATTGCCATCGGACGCGACCATCTCGATACGGGTTCGGTCGCCTCACCTTTTCGCGAAACCGAAGCGATGCGCGACGGCTCGGACGCGGTCGCCGACTGGCCGATTTTGAACGCGCTCTTGAACACGGCGAGCGGCGCGAGTTGGGTTTCTTTTCATCACGGCGGCGGCGTCGGCATCGGCTATTCGCTCCACGCCGGGCAGGTCTCGGTCGCCGACGGCACGCCCGAAGCGTCGCGACGTTTGAACCGCGTGCTGACGAACGACCCCGGACTGGGCGTCGCGCGTCACGTCGATGCGGGCTACGACGAAGCCGCGACGACCGCACGCACCAAAGGCATCAACATCCCCATGCTCGATTCACACTCCGACGACTAAATGCTGCAAACACCAATGCTCTCATCAAACGCCGCCCCGCCGCGACACCGCATCGCCGCCGCACAAGATGCACGCACGCGGTTGCTCTCGCTGCTGCTGCTCCTGCTGCTCGTCCCCGTCGCGACGACGGCTCAAACTCCGGCCAGCGCGACCGCCGCACGCCCGTCATCTTCGTCTGCCGGGTCAAACGCGACGCCGCGCGTCAACAAGATCGAAGCCGTTGCGTTTCAAAGCACACTCGTCGGCGCGGCGTTGCCTTACAACGTCGTGCTGCCCGCAGATTATGCGCTGCCCGCCGCGCGTGCGAAGCGTTATCCCGTGCTCTATCTGCTGCACGGGCTTGGCGGCAACGCGGGCGATTGGGTTTCCGACCGCGCGCAACTCGCGCGCCACGCCGCGCCGCACGAACTCATCATCGTCGTGCCCGAAGGCCGCGATGCGTGGTACACAGACAGCGCGACCGTCCCCGCCGACAAGTACGAAACGTACTTCCTGGAAGAACTCGTCACGGACGTGCAGCGACGCTTTCGCACCATCGAGACGCGCGACGGGCGCGCCGTCGCCGGTCTCTCGATGGGCGGTTACGGCGCGCTCAAGTTCGGGTTGAAGCAACCTGAAATGTTCGCGTTCGCGGCTTCGATGAGCGGCGCGCTCGCCGTCGCGTCGTGGGATGCCGACGAACCCACGATGCCGGAGTTCGTCAAGCCGTCGCTCCGGCGCGTCTTCGGCGCGATGGACAGCCCCGTGCGCCCCGTCAACGACATCTTCAAGCTCGTCCGCGAGACGCCCGCCGGACGCGCGAGCGCGCTGCCGTTTCTCTATCTCGACTGCGGCACGGAGGACTTTCTCATCGGCTCGAATCGCGACTTCGCCGGACTCCTGCTCCAGCAAAAAATCCCGCACGAGTTTCGCCAGCTCCCCGGCAAACACGATTGGCCTTACTGGAACCGGCAGGTGCAGGAAGTTCTCCGCCTCGCCGCGCAACGAATGACACGACCGCAAAACGCGCGCGCCGCCGCGAGGTGAGAACCGCCAACGCGAGATGAAAACCGTCAACCGGCGCGCTCTCGTCACCATTCACTTTATGAACAAATATCGACACACCGCACTCGCCCCGGTCGCAACTCTGGCAACGACGACGCTGTTTCTGCTGGTCGTGCTGGCGACCTTCGCGCACGCGCAGCAACCGCCGACGCCCGCCGCGCGCGTCGCAGAGATTCAGTCTGCGCTGCGCGATGCGAAGCTCGACGGCTGGCTCTTCTACGACTTTCGCAAGAGCGACCCGCTCGCCTACCGCATCCTGAAATTGGGCGAGACCGGCATCACGACGCGACGCTGGTTCTATTACATACCGGCGACGGGCGAACCCGTAAAAATCGTCCACTCGATCGAGCGTTTCAAACTCGACGCGCTTCCCGGCAGACGCCTCGTCTACCGTCGCTGGCAGGAATTGCACGCGGGCGTCCGCGACGCTCTCGCGGGACTCCCGCCGGGGATGAAGCCGCGCGACAAGCCGCGCCGAAAGCGCCGCATCGCGATGCAGTATTCGCCGAACAACGACATCCCGTACATGGCGCGCGTCGATGCGGGGACGATCGAGTTGATACGCACGTTCGGCGTCGAGCCGGAGACGAGCGCGGATCTCGTCCAGCGTTTCGAGGCCGTCTGGACGCCCGCGCAACGCGAGATGCACGTCGAAGCCGCGAACAAGGTTCATCAAATCATCATCGAGTCGTTCGCCGAAATCGCGCGCCGCATCCGCGCGGGCGAACCCGTCACCGAATACGACATCCAGCAGTTCATGGTGCGTCGCTTCGAACAGGAGAACCTGACGAGCGATAACGACCCGCCCAACGTCTCGGTCAACGCCAACAGCGCCAACCCGCACTACCAACCCGACAGCAAAATCTTCGCGCCCATCAAGCGCGGCGACTTCGTTCTGTTCGACGTGTGGGCGAAACTCAAAAAGCCCGGTGCGGTCTATGCCGACCAGACGTGGACGGGCTACGTCGGCGAGACCGTGTCCGAAGAACACGCGCGCATCTTTCGCATCGTCCGCGATGCGCGCGACGCCGCGACCAACTTCGTCCGCGCCGCCGTCCGCGACGGCAAGGTGATTCGCGCCGCCGAGGTTGACGACGTGTCGCGCGGCATCATCGAACGCGCCGGCTACGGCGAGCAGTTCACGCACCGCACCGGCCATTCCATCGGCGAAGAGGTTCACGGCAACGGCGCGCACATCGACAACCTCGAAACGCGCGACGCCCGTCGCATCATTTCCGGCACCTCGTTCTCGATCGAACCCGGCATCTATCTCGAAGGCAAATTCGGCGTCCGGTCTGAAATCAACGTCTACGTCGCCGACAAAGACATCGAAGTCACCGGCCAGCCCGTGCAAACCGAGGTGGTCGCGATACTCAAGTCAAACTCGACGAGCGACCGGCGATAAGTCAAAGCAGGGAAGCTTCGCTTGTCACGCAGTAGAGTGAATTTGCAGAAACCCGCACGTCGTAAGGGTGTCAGTGGTAACGGAAGAATCGCGCCCTTGACGAAGTGCGGGCTTCCGCCACCACGCACCTCTTCTGTGTAAGTCCTATCCTGTTACGCCTGCGGGGGGTTCACCGTGCTCAACTTTGCCATCGACCTCGCGCGCGACGCGGGGCGCGTGCTCGCCTCGACGTTCGGGCGCATCGGTCTGGAGATCAGAGACAAGGGCGACATCGATCTCGTCACCGAAGCCGACCTCGCCGCCGAACGTCTCATCGTCGAACGCATTCGCGGCTACTTTCCGCGTCACGCGATTCTCGCCGAAGAATCGGGCGCGTCCGCACACGACCCCGCGCAGAGCGAATGGAAGTGGATCATCGACCCGCTCGACGGTACGACGAACTACGCGCACGGCTATCCCTGCTTCTGCGTCTCGATTGGACTCGAACGCGCGGGCGAGGTCGTCGTCGGCGTCACCTACGACCCCCTCCGCGACGAGCTTTTCGCCGCCGAACGCGGCGCCGGTGCGACCCTAAACGGGCGACGCATCAACGTCTCGGCGACCGACGAAATCAACCGCGCGCTGTTCTGCACCGGCTTCCCCTACGACGTGCGCGGGCGCGCCGACTTCGCGCGCAACTTCCACAACTTCATCATGCATTCGCAGGGCGTGCGCCGCGACGGTTCCGCCGCGCTCGACCTCGCCTACGTCGCCGCCGGGCGTTTTGATGGTTTTTGGGAGGAGGGCTTGCGCCCGTGGGATGTGGCCGCCGGAAAGCTGCTCGTCGAAGAAGCGGGCGGGCGCATCACGCACTACGACGGCGCGCCCTTCAACATCTACAAGCCGCCCGTCGTCGCCAGCAACGGCCTCGTCCACGAAGCGATGATGCGCGTGCTCGCGCTCTGAAATAGTCGGGACACCAGACGCGGCAACCGGGACGCGCGGCGGCACATGGCGACGCGCGGCGGTGCGTGAGCGTCAGCGACGTTTCAACTTTTCTCGCGCCGGATGCGAACCTCGGTCACTCTTTTTTCCGCCGGGATGTAGGTCACCTTGACGAGTTGGCCGTTGAGGAAGTCGGCGAGCAGCAGGCTCTTTTTACCGCCCAACTCGGTTCCCTTGTCGGCCTTGAGTTTCGCTTTTTTGTCGATGCCGAACTTGAAGAACTGCCCGTCCTTCGTCTCGACGATGATGCTGTGTTCGTCGAGGTTGACTTCGACGATCCTCCCCGAAACCGTCCGCGTGACGACGAAGGGGACATCGGGAATGGCATCGTGCGCGCCGCGCGAAGGGGGCGACGAACGCTCGACCGAGCCGCTGCCCTGCGCCAAACTCACGACGCCCAGCGCGATGAATGAAAGAAGAATGCCCGCCACATAACGACGCATCATGGTGTGTCCTCCGAAGCAAATTGATTAGCGTAAAGCGTTTGCCCGCCGCGCGGGTGTCGCCAGAAGAGACGCCGCGACCCGCTCGGTGTCGATTGAGAGAGGGCGCGCGGCGGCGTCGCGCGTTGCGGCTGCAACCGTCCGTGCCGGTACTCGCGATAAATCAGCAGCGCGAGCAACCCGTGTTCGAGCCACAGCGCGGGCGCGAACTCCTCGCCGTTTATCATGATGAGAAACGCGGTGCAGACGATGGCGGAGAGATAGACCCACACGCGCCGGTCGGCGACGACCGCGAACGGCAACAACCACGTCACGTACCATGGCATCACGGTCGGGCTGAGAACGATCAGCGCGCCGAGGGCGACGACCGCGTAGCCCGTGAACGTCTCGACGCGCCCGTCGTCGTAGAGCATCAGCATTCCGATGACCGCCAGCGTCACCAAACCGCTCGCAGCCCGCGCGCCGGTCTGCGCCTGCGTCGCGTCGAACAACAGACCGCCCGTCCACTTCACCAGCGAGTAAACGCCCGCGTTGAATTGCCACCCGCCCGCGAAAGCGCGTAGCCCGTCGAACGTCTCCGCGCCCGCGTCGAGAAACGGAACGTAGGCCGCGACGACCAGCGCGACGACCAGTACGGTGTTGCGCCACCCGACCCGACGCGCGACGAACGGCAGCAGCACGACCGGACTCAACTTCGCCAGTATCGCCAGCGCGAACGCGACGGCGGCGGCGCGCGGC
>JBGTHJ010000454.1:0-16848 GCA_041746175.1 Pyrinomonadaceae bacterium | reverse complement strand
GAATCGCTTGTCGTCTTCGACGCGGACGGCGAAACGGCAACCCTCCTGGCGCGCACAGACATCGACGGCGAAGCCCGCCGGAGCTTCGCGGTGCGCGTCGAGCGGGTGGCGTGCGTGTGGGATGAACGCATCGCGACGCTGTGCCTGTTGCGTTTCGCCGACGGTTCGACCGACGCGACGCGCGGCCAGTTGTCGGAGGCGCAGACGGGCGCGCTGCTCGAATATTTACACGAAGCGGCTGACCAGTTGGAAGTGGTCAACCGCGTCGTCGCCGCCGTCAATTCGAGCCGCACCATCGAAGAGGTTTTCCAACTCGCCAGCGAACAAATCCGCACGCTGGTTCCGTTCGACCGTGCCTCCATCGCGCTCCGCGAAGACGACGGCGAACGCCTCCGGGTCTACGCATTGTCGGGGGCGCACGCGGGTTCGCTCGCGGTCGGCGCGGTCGGGCGGATGCGTGGCTCCGTCACCGCCCACGCGCTCGACGAGCGGCGCATGATCGTGATTCCCGAACTCGCGTCGGAAAAACGGTTCAACAACTACGACGACCTCCGACGCGAAGGCTTTCGCTCGGCGGTCTGTTGTCCGCTGTTTTCGACGCACGGCGCGGTTGGCAGTCTCAACCTGACGAGTCGCGCGCCCGGTGCCTACCGGCGAAATCATCTGCTCGCGCTCGAACGTCTGGCGCCGCCGCTCGCGCTGGCGATCGAAAAAGCGATGCTGCTCGAACAGGCCGAACGCCGCTCGCGCGAGATGGAGGATGCGGCGCGGCGCGAGTACATCGCGGGGCGCATCGGTCGGCAACTCGTCAGTTCGCTCGACCCCGCGACCGTGTTGCAAGAGACGGTCGAGATGGTCGGTCGCGCGCTCAAAGTCGACCGCTGCCACATCGTGCTCTCCGAGAGCGACGGCGAGACCGCGCTCGTCGACTATGAATATCTGTCGGGCGATGGCATCGATTCTTTGCGCGGGCATCGGCTTCCGCTACGCGCGAGCAGCCACGCGCAACGGACGCTCGCCGCCGACGAAGCGGTCGCGGTCGGGGATTGGGGCTCGATCGAGCGCGATGCGCTGTCGGAAGTGTACGAAACATTCAAGGTGCGCGCGGTGCTGTCGGCGGCGGTTCGACCGGGCGGGGCGCGTGTCGGGCTGCTCGAACTGCACGACTGCTCGGAGTCGCGCGCGTGGACGGAGGAAGACCGCAAACTGCTCGGCACCGTTGCCGCGCAAGTCTCCGTCGCGCTGACCAACGCGCACCTGTACGAGGCGAGCCGCCGTCGCAACGAAGAACTGCGCGGACTCTACGAAATCTCGCGCGCCTTTTCGACGCTCACCGATACCACCGAGATCAGCGGGCGACTGGCGCGCTCCATCGCCAAACTGGTCGGCGGCGTGATGTGCCTGATAGCGACCTTCGACCGCCGAACCAACACCGTGCGTGCCGAAGCCCCCGGCTACAACACGCCGCCCGAACTGGTCGATGAGTTCAGTTTCCAACTCGACGAAGAGAACGATACCGCGCCCGTGTTCCAGACCAGCGAGTCGTTCGTCTCGAACGACCCAGCGCACGACCCGCGCCTCAACAGCACCTTTATCGAACGCCACGACATCCGCTCGGCGCTGTGCGTGCCGATGCGTCTCAAGCACGAACTCATCGGCTTTATCTACGTCGCCAATCGCGCCGGAGGGTTTCGCGAGCGCGACCTTCGCCTGCTCGAAATCTTCGCCGCGCAAGCCGCCGAAACCATCGTCAACACGCGCTTGTTCGCGACCATTCAAGCGCAGGCCGAACGCGAAGCGGTGGTCAATCGTCTGCTGCTCTCCTTGCAGCGCACCGGCGACCCGCGCGAAAAAATCAACGCGGTGATTCAACGCATCGGCGAAGTGCTCGAACTCGACCGCTGCATCGCGGTGCTGTTCGCCGACGGTCACCACGCCGATTTTTACGGCGAGTGGTGCGCCGACGGCGCGCGACCGATTACGAACTGGCCGGAGGTGCGCGAGCGTTCGCCGATGCGCTACTTCCTGCGCGTCAATCGTCGCCCGTTTTTCGCCTCGGACGTGCGCGCGCATCCGCTCGCCGCCGGGTTGGAAGACTTGATCGACCGCACCGAGATAAAGAGTTTGATGGTTGTTCCCATCATGCACCAGGGACGCGTTACCGGCTCGATCAGCGCGCACCAGACGCATTGTCAACGCGTCTGGTGCGAAGACGACATCGACCTTCTCGGCGCGGTCGCGATGCACGTCGGCTCGACGCTTGAGAACGCGCGGCTCATCGCCGAGCTGCGCGAAGCCAACCGCCTCAAAGACGAATTCCTCGCCACCCTCTCGCACGAACTCCGCACGCCGCTCACCGCCATCACGGGCTGGGCTGAATTCTTGCGCGAAAGCTTGTCGCCCGAAACCGATGAGGAAATCGCCGACGGCATCAACGCCATCAGAGGGTCAGCCGCTTCGTTGACGCAACTCATCACCGATCTCCTCGATCTCTCGCGCATACAGCGCAGCGTGCTCCGCGTCGAGCGCGAACCGTTCGACATCAAACCGGTCGTGACCAACGCCGTGCAGATGGTGCGACAGTTAGCGGTGGCGCGCCGTCTAAACATCCAACTTGATTTTGATGACCGGTTGCCGATGACCGTCGCCGACCCGCAGCGCATCCAACAGGTGTTGTGGAATCTGCTCACCAACGCCGTCAAGTTTACGCCCGAAGGCGGCACGATTACCGTCCGCACCCGACTCGAGTATGAATCGGCGACGCCCGGCGAAAGCGGCGCGGGCGAGCGTTCACGCTGGACCGTGATCGAGGTCGAAGATACGGGCGTCGGGATCGCTCCCGACTTTCTGCCGTTCATCTGGGAACGCTTCCGGCAGGCCGATAGCTCGGCGACGCGGCGACACGGCGGACTCGGCATCGGTCTATCGCTCGTCAAAGAACTAGTTGAAGCGCACGGCGGACACGTCGAAGCGTCGAGCCTCAAAGGACGCGGGGCGACGTTTATCGTCCGCTTGCCCGTCGTCGATGTCAGGGACTGGATTGAACAAAACACGCGGGCGACTCCGCCGGGCAGACACGGCGGTCAATCGGGGCCGCTCTCCTGATTCGGTATGCCGCCGCTCGCGGGTCGAAGGCTTCGAGTTTGGACGCGGCAGGCAGGCGCGTCATGGTTTTACGCCAAGCCACCGGGATGCTCTCGAACCGAAGGCGCGGAGAAACTCTTCCCGGCTGCTTTCGCCTTCTGACTTCGCGCCGCGCGCGTGAAACTTTTGAACACGCCGCTTGCAGACTTTGTGGTCGAAGCGACTCCGCGCTGTGCGCCCGGTTCACCCGCTCCCCGGTAAATCTGTTATAAAACGTCGATGAACGAACAAGCTTTGCGGTGGCAAGTCGTGGCCGAAGAGGGCGCGGCCCGCGCCGGGATATTGCAGACGCGGCGCGGCACAATCGAGACGCCCGTCTTCATGCCGGTCGGCACGCTCGGCACGGTCAAGGGACTGCGCTTCGAGGCGCTCGAAGCGGCGGAGATGGATGCGCGCATTATCCTCGGCAACACCTATCACCTGTGGCTGCGTCCCGGCGTCGAGACCATCGCGGTGTGCGGCGGGCTGCACCGGTTCACGAGTTGGGAGCGTGCGCTGCTGACGGATTCGGGCGGGTTCCAAGTGTGGAGCCTCGGCGCGCTCCGGCGCATCGCAGAGGCGGGCGTCGAGTTTCGCTCGCACGTCGATGGGCGACTCTGCTTTCTCTCGCCGGAGGTGTCGATGGATATTCAGTCCGCGCTCGGCTCGGAAATCGTCATGGCTTTCGACGAGTGCGCGCCGGGCGAAGCGACCCACGACGTAGCCCGGCGCAGCATGGAACTGACGGCGCGTTGGGCGGCGCGCTCGCGCGCACGTTTCGACACGTTGCAGCGTGAGGAGCGGGATTTGGGACGCACGCCGCCGCGCGACGGCGTGTCGGGCGCGCAGAGTTTGTTCGGCATCGTGCAAGGCGCGGCGCATCTCGACCTGCGTCGTGAGAGCCTCGCGCGGACGGTTGATGTCGGGTTCGACGGATACGCTATCGGTGGGTTGAGCGTCGGCGAGGAGAAGCGCGTGATGTATGAAGTGGTCGAGACGGTCGCGCCGCTGTTGCCGTGCGACAAGCCGCGCTATCTGATGGGCGTGGGGACGCCCGAAGACCTGCTCGAAGCGGTCGCGCGCGGCGTCGATATGTTCGACTGCGTGCTGCCGACGCGCAACGGGCGGACGGGGCAGGCGTTCACCTCGCGCGGCAAACTCAACATCAAAAACGCGCGCTGGACGACCGACCCGCGACCCCTCGACGATGGTTGCGCGTGCGCCGTTTGTCGCCGCTATTCGCGCGCCTACCTGCGCCATCTCTACCGCACCGGCGAGATGCTCGCGGGCATCCTCCTGACGCACCACAACATCGCTTTCTTCCTTGACACCATGCGGCGCGTCAGGCAATCTATCCGGTCTGGCGAATTCACACGATTTCGACAAGAGTTTACCGAGCGAATAAGCTCCGGCGTAGAGTGATGGCGGCAGTCGGGGCGCGCCTCTGCTCGCGGAAGCGAACGAGTTCCGCGCGTTGTTGCGTGTGAACCGAAGAGGCGAGGGCGCTATGTTGCCGCGATGCGGTTTCGCGCCGGACATCCGCGCCCCCGGACACAACATCTCAAACCTGAAACACAAATGATGACACTTGCTTTCCTACTTCAACAGCCTCCGGGCGGCGGCGGGCTTTTCGGCAGCATCGCCACCTTTCTCCCGTTCATCTTAATCTTCGGCGTCTTCTATTTCCTGCTCATCGTCCCGCAACGCAAGCGCCAGAAGGCGTTGCAGGAACTGATCGGCAATCTCAAAGCGGGCGACAAAATCATCACCACCGGCGGCGTCATTGCGACGGTCACGGCGGTGCGCGAAACGTCGCTGCTGATTAGAACCGCCGACAAATCGATTCTTGAAGTCACACGCTCGGCAGTCGCCGGATTGCAGGGCGAAGAGACGAAAACGGTTTAGCTGGCAAGTCGCCGGCGCGCTCGCGCGGTTTACGGTATGAAAAAGAATTTAACCCAACGCATCATCATCATTCTTATCGTGACGGTCGTCGCGCTGTGGATCGTCATCGGCCCGCGACGCATCCCCAAGCTCGGCGATTTCACGTGGAGCGGCATCAAGAATACGCTCGCCAGCAACATCCGCCTCGGTCTCGACCTCAAGGGCGGTTCGCATCTGGTGATGCAGGTGCAGGCTGACGACTACTTGAAGAAGTTGACCGAGAATACCGCGCTCGCCGTGCAGAACGCGGCGAAGGACGCCAACTATCCGGTCAAAGAGGTGCGCCCGGAAGCCGGCGGCGGAAACTTCCGGCTCGTGCTCGAAGCCACCGACGCCGCGAAGCTCAACGAGATGCGCGACGAGTTGCCGAATAAAGTCGACCTCAGCGGATGGTCGGCGGCGACCGACGCCAACCGGATTACCTGGGAATTGACGACCGCCGCCAAGCGGGCGCTCAGCGATCAGGCGGTCGATCAGGCGTACCGCATCATCGAGAGTCGCATCAACGCGGTCGGCGTCGCCGAACCGACCTTGCAGAAGCACGGCGCGCAGGGGTCGAATCAGATTCTGCTTCAGATGCCCGGCATCCAAGACCCGGAGCGCGTCAAGAAACTGCTCGGCAGCGAGTCGCGGCTCGAACTGGTGCATGTCATCAGCCCGCCAAGTCCATCTCCGGCGCAAACCTACACGACCGAAGCCGAGGCGCGGCAATCGCTCGGCGGCGGCGCCGTCCCGTCCAACCGCCGCATCGTGCCCTACGCCGAACGCGACGAGCCGACGACGGCGAGCGGACAGACCGCCGACCAAACACCGCAACCGAAACGCTGGGCGGTCATCGAGTCGCCGGCGGTGGTTGACGGCAGCGAGTTGCGTAGCGCGCAAGCCGTTTCGCGCAGCGGGTCGGGGAATGACTACCAGATCGCTTTCAACCTCAAACCGGGCGGCGCCGAGAAGTTCGGACGCTGGACGGCGGCCAACGTCAACCAGTACATGGGCGTGCTGCTCAACGACGAGATCAAGTCAATCGCCTACATCAAATCGCAGATTAGCGATTCGGGCGAAATCAGCGGCAGCTTTACGAAACAGTCAGCCGACGACCTCGCGCTGACGCTGCGTTCGGGGGCGCTGCCCGCGAAGCTGGTTTATCAAGAGGAGCGGACGGTCGGGCCGAGCCTCGGCGCCGACTCGATCCGCGCGGGCGTCACCGCCTCGGTCGCGGGTCTCATCTTCGTCGTCGTCTTCATGGTCTTCTACTATCGCGGCGCGGGCATCAACGCCGTCATCGCGCTGGTCTTGAACATGATTTTGACGATTGCCGCGCTCGTCATGTTCGACGCCACGCTGACGCTGCCCGGCATCGCCGGACTGATTTTGACCATCGGCATGGCGGTCGATTCCAACGTGCTCATCTTCGAGCGGATCCGCGAAGAGTTGCGCACGGGCAAGACCGTCGCGTCGTCGGTCGATCAAGGGTTCTCGCGCGCCTTCGTGACCATCATCGACACCCACGTGACGACCATCGTCTCGTCGCTGTTTCTCTTCGTTTTCGGCACCGGCCCGATTCGCGGGTTCGCCGTCACGCTCGTGCTCGGCTTGCTGGCAAACCTGTTCTCGGCGGTCTACGTTTCGCGCACGATTTTTATCTGGCTCCTCCATCGCAAAGGACGCCGCGCCGAAACGCTCAGCATTTAGACTCATCAATCGTCAAGAGAAAAGACGAGGATTTAAGCAGCCCTCTCTTTTCGATTGATGGTTGACGATCTACTAGATAGATATTCATCATGATTAGAATTTTCGACAATGCAAACATCGACTGGCTCGGCAAACGCCGCGTGCTGCTCCTGGGTTCGGTCATTTTGTTGCTGGCCGGTTTGACCTCGACCATCGTGCGCTACGCGGCGCCGGGCGGCACCGAGCCTTTTAATCTCGGCGTTGACTTTCGCGGCGGGACGGTCGTGACGGCGGAATTTACGGGCGTCCGTCCGTCGGCGGAAGATGTTCGCGCCGCGCTCGGCCAAGCCGGTGTCAGCGATGCCATCATCCAGCCCGTGCTCGACAAACCGAGCCAGTTTCTCATCAAACTCGCTCGTCAAGGTTCAGCCGAAGACGCGCAAACTCAGGCGCAAGTCGACATCGGACGTACCCGGGTGGCCGAGGCTCTCACGACCTTCGGCGCCGAAACCGAGGTATGGAGAATCGTCCAGACCGACGCCGTCGGTGCGGTGGCGAGCGAGCAGTTACGTAATCAGGCGATTGCGGTCACGCTGCTCGCGCTCGTCGGCATCTTGCTCTTCATCGCCTTCCGCTTCGAGTGGACGTACGGCGCGGCGGCGGTCATCACCGTCTTTCACGACGTGCTGGTGACGCTCGGCTTCTTCTCGATTTTCCAGTGGGAGATGAGTCTGACGGTGGTCGCGGCGTTGCTGACGCTGGTCGGCTTTTCGGTCAACGACACCATCGTCACCTTCGACCGCGTACGCGAAAACCTGCGCCTCCATCGTCGCGAATCCCTCTACAATATCACCAACGACGCCATCAACCAGACGCTTTCGCGCACGATCATCACCGGCGGGCTCGTGTTTCTCTCCGTGCTCGCACTAGTGCTGTTCGGCGGCGAAGTCCTGCGTGGTTTCTCGCTCGCACTGTTTATCGGCATCATCACCGGCACGTATTCGACCATCGCCATCTCCAACCCGCTCATGGTCTGGATGCAGCAGCGCCTCGAATCTTCGAGAGCGCAAACCCGCTCGACCAAAGAGAGTGGCGCGGCGCGCGGACGCTCGTCTTACAGCGCGCCGAAACCGAAGGCGTCGGCTGCTCGCTAGTCCGCCCGCCCAAGCGCGCGAGAAATATTTTACGCTTGACTTCCAAAGTGTTGAGACATAGACTGAGCGCGTTGCTGGCCAATTGAATAATTTTACAAACGCGCCCGTCTTTCCCAAGGTGTGAGGCGGACGTTTGGGCGCGGTTGCTTGCTTTTTTGTAGCGGCTGGCAGGTCAGATCGACACCCCTGCGCAGTGGACGGCAAGGTTCAACCTGAAGACGGCGTACGCTCAACGCCGATTCGACCGCCATCCGACTGCCCCCCAATATTTTTAGGAAAACTAAATCGTCAAGCGGCGTTTGAGAAGACGTTCTGAAATCACGACGGTTCTTTCGAGAACTTTCAAAGGTTGGCACATTCACACCCCTGATCCACCTGGCGCCGGAAGAGGGAGGATAGACAACATGTTCGATAGTTTAGTCGAGTCGGGATCGCACAAGGACGACGTTGCGCGCAAAGGCTCGTTTTTTATCGGGACGCTGGTCGTCTACGCCGTGTTGTTGACGGCGGCGGCGGTCGCGAGCATCTACTTTTACGATGCCCGTCTGGCGAATCAGAATCTTGAACTGGTGACGTTGGTCGCGCCGGTGCCGATGGCGCCCGAACCGCCCAAAGCCGAAGAACCCAAGAACGAGCCGAAACCAGCGGATGCTTCCGAGCGACAGGTGACCACCCGAACCGAAATCTCGGTGGTGGCGCCGGTCGTTACGTCGAAAGAGGTTGCTAAAGAGACGACCCGTGAGGTTGCGCGCAACGTCCCCGTCGTCGTCAGCAATCGAGATTTCGACCCCGTCGGTGGCGCGCAACCCGTCGCGGTTGGCACGAGCGTGGGCGTTCCCGGCGGCACCGGAACCCAGCCCGCCGTGAGGGTCGAAGAGGACGAACCGCCTCCGCCACCCAAGCCGACGCCGACTCCGGCTCCGAAGCGCACCGCGCCCGTCTCCGGCGGCGTCTTGAACGGCAAGGCCATCAGCAAGCCGCAACCTGCGTATCCGGCGATTGCCAGAGCCGCGCGCGCGTCTGGCACGGTCACCGTCCAGATTCTCGTCGATGAATCGGGGCGGGTGGTTTCCGCTTCCGCCGTAGGTGGTCATCCTTTGCTTCAACAGGCGGCGGTCGGGGCGGCGCGGCAGGCGCGGTTTTCGCCGACGCTGCTGTCGGGGCAGCCGGTGAAAGTGTCCGGCGTCATCACCTACAACTTTGTGCTTAACTAACGGAGCGCGGAGGATTTTTGCGGGGCATCGGCGCGGTCGAGCGACGATTGCGCCTCGCGGTATCCTCTCCTTAGCGTTCTCGCTATTTGTGAATCTGTAAACCTTTGGAGGGTTTAACCGTGACTATTCTAACGAGCTTTCTCGGCGTGAAGGCCCTCGGCTTTCTCATGTTTTTGCAAGAGGCGACGGAAGGGGCCGGTAGCGGAGCCATCGCCGACGAATTCAGTATCGCCCAGATGATCAAAAATCTCGGGCCTATCGCCATCGCCGTGATCATCATCCTGCTGTTGATGTCGATGTATTCCATCGCGATCATGGTCGAGCGTTTCCTAACCTACACGGCGGCCAAGAAGCAGTCGCGTGAGTTTGCTCCGCGCGTCGCGCAAGCCCTCAAGAACGACCGCATCGAAGAAGCCATCAACATCAGCGATAAGCACAAGAAGTCGCATCTCGCGATGGTGGTCAACGCCGGGTTGCAAGAGTTTCGCGCGCACGGCGAGTCGACCGAGATTTCGGGTGACGAGGTCGAAGCCTCGAAGCGCGCACTGCAACGCGCCATCGCCATCAAGACCGCCGAGTTCCGGCGCGGCCTGTCGGGTCTGGCGACCATCGGTTCAACCGCTCCGTTCGTCGGACTGTTCGGCACCGTGTTCGGCATCATCGCGGCGTTTCAGGGGATGAAGTCAGCCGAGTCCGCCGGTATCGGCGCGGTCGCCGGCGGCATCGCCGAGGCGTTGTTCACCACCGCCTTGAGCCTGGCCGTGGCGGTGCCCGCCGTCTGGTTGTTCAACTACTTCACGGGCAAGGTTGACGGGTTCGTCGTCGAGATGGACAACTCGGCTTCCGAACTGATCGACTACTTTTTGAAGAACCGTACGCGGCAATTGAAACCCTAACCGGAGGATGCGAGCCGCACGGCGCGCCGCACAGCAGCAGCCGGAGATATCGCCCGCCCGTTTGGCGGCGAGCCATTCTCCGCCCGTGCCGCTGGCGCCGTCGGTTCGACTAGCGAGGAGAAGTAATCATGGGAATGGCAGTCGGCGGAAACAAAAGCTTTAACTCAGACATCAACGTGACGCCGATGGTCGATGTCATGTTGGTGCTGCTGATTATCTTCATGGTGGTCACGCCGTTCCTGCAACAGGGCGTCTCGGTCGCACTTCCACGTGACATGAAGAATCCTGACGAAGACCCGCAGATTATAAAAGAGTCGGCGGTGGTCATCGCGATTACGCAGGACGGCAAGTTGTACATCCAAAAAGACCCGATTGAAAAGCTCGACCTGAAGGCCAGAATCGACGCCAAGATGGCCGACAAGTTGCCGGAAGAACGCATCGTCTACATTCGTAGCGACGTGAACGCCAGCTACGGCACGGTGGTCGATGTAATCAACACAATTCGCGAATCCGGCATCGACCAAATCGGCCTCGTCGCGGATAAGAAGAAGGGGGCGGACGCCACCGCCGCACCGGTCAATGCCCCGGTCGCCGCATCTTAGTCGCTATAGAGTTAAGAGAGTTAAGGCGCGGTCGGCTCTCGGCACGGTTTCGTGAGTGGACGAGGCGTTCGCCGCCGGATGGAGGACTTTAGATTATGGGAATGTCTAGCGGGGGATCACAGCCCAACATCAACGTCACGCCGCTGATCGACGTGCTGCTGGTGCTGATGATTATCTTCATGGTGATTACGCCGCTCAAGCCGAGCCGCTTCAAAACGCTCGTGCCGGAGAAAAGCGAGGAACTTCAACAGGAAGCCAAGCAAAGCCCGCGCACGCTGATCGTCGAAGTCGCCAAGGATTTGAAAGTCAAACTGACGCGCGGCGGGTCGCCCGTCGCCGAAGGTTCGATCAACGATATGGGGCCGGTCGCCTCGCGGTTGGCGGCGGAGTTTCAGCAGCGCAAGCAGAACAACGAATTCAAGCCCGGTTTTGAGAACCGTCCGGAACTTCCCGCCGACGACCGCATCGAAAAGTCGGTCTTCGTCAAAGCCCCGCAGTCGTTCAAGTACGGCGATGTCGTCAAAGTCATTGACTCGATCAAGGGAGCGGGGGCGAATCCCGTCGGGTTACAAACAGAGCTGCTGGAGCCTTAAACAGTTACACGCCTGCGCCCGTCAACGGCTGCCAAAGTCGCTGACGGGCGCGACAGTCTTCAGGCAAGCTAGTCGTTCGTTCAAATCTTTTTCGGGAGTCATCAATCAATGAAACGCTCTCCAGCCAGAATCTTACTGGCGCTTCTGGCCTTCGTTATGGCGACCGCTTCCGGTTGCGGGGTTGTCAACAGGATTCGCGCCAAGAATGAGTTGAACGAGGGCGCGGGGGCTTATCGTGGGGGGCGGTTCAAAGAGGCCGAGGAACACTTCCAGAAGTCGCTCGAACTCGACCCGTCGCAGGAGAACGCCCCACTCTTTATCGCGCGGTCGATTCATTCGCAATATCGTCCGGGCATCGTGACGCCGGAAAACCTCGCCATCGCGCAGAAGGCTATCGACTCCTACAAGCAGGTTCTCGCGGCACAGCCCGACAACGATGATGCCTTCAACGCCGTCGCCTATCTCTACCGACAGATCAAACGCGACGACGAGGAACAGGCGTGGCTGCTGCGGCGTGCGAGCCTGGATACCGCGCCGCCCGAAAAGCGTTCCGATGCGTTCACCGTGCTCGCCAGCAAACAGTGGAACTGCTCGTTCGACATCACCGAGCAGGCGTCCAACAAAAAGACGGTGCAAAAGGACGGCAGGCCGATCATCCAATTCGTCAAACCCAAAGAGCAATCCGAGTTCGACAAGGCGCGCGGCTGCTCGATGAAGGGGTTGGAACTGGTCGAAAAGGCCATCAGTCTCAACGCCAACAACCCTTCGGCGTGGTCGTACAAAACCAACTTGCTCCGCGAAATGGCGAAACTGGCCGAGATGGACAACAACGCCGAGCAGAAGGCCGACTTCCAGAAAAAGGCCGACGAGGCGCTGGCGATTCACACCAAGTTGAGCGCGGAAGCCGCCGAACGCAAGAAGGCCGAGGAAGCCAAAAAATCGCCCAAGCCCAAGGCCGGTTAGTTCGCGCCGCGCCCCTCTGTTTGATGTCCCCCTTCAGGTGATGCCCGACTTGCAAATCGGGCATCACCTGTTCTTATAATCGGCTGTCGGCGACGCCCGTGTTCGACAATTTTCCTGGCGCTCGGCGAAATGAACCCTCCGTTTGTTCATCTAAAAATCAGTTGACCCGATTGCTCCCGGTTGAGAGTTGAGAGCCGAGATGTTGGCGTTATGATTCGCATCGAAGAGGTTGTCGAAAAGGTCAGAAATAACCATCCGCAGGCCGATCTCGACCTTTTGCGGCGCGCATATCTTTTCTCCGCGCTTCATCACAAAGGACAGGTGCGCGCGTCAGGCGAGCCATACCTAGTGCACCCGCTGGAAGTGGCGAACATCCTCGCCGAGATGCGTCTCGACGAAGTTTCGGTGGCGACCGGGCTGCTCCACGATGTCGTCGAAGACACTCTGGTCGCGCCCGAAGAGATACGCGAATCCTTTGGCGAAGAGATCGCCCACCTCGTCGAAGGGTTGACCAAAATTGCGCAAATCAGCAACCAGTCGCACGAGGTTCAACAGGCCGAGAACGTCCGCAAAATGCTTCTGGCGATGGTGGACGACGTGCGCGTGGTGCTCGTCAAGATCGCCGACCGCCTGCACAACATGCGGACGCTGCAACACCTCAAGCCGGAAAAACGACGACGCATCGCGCAGGAAACGCTCGACATCTTTGCTCCTATCGCGCACCGTCTCGGCATGGGACGTTTGCGCGGTGAACTCGAAGACCTCGCTTTCAAGCACCTCCACCCCGACGAGTATCGCGAACTCGCTTCGCAACTCGAAAAACGTCGCGCTGAGCACGAGGCTTTTCTGCGCGCGACCACCACGCGCATCGAAGAAAAGATGCGCGAGGCGGAAGTTCCCATCGTCCGCGTTGAAGGTCGCGTCAAGCGTCTCTATTCGATCTGGAAAAAACTGAAGCGGCAAAAAATCGGACTCGATCAAGTTTACGATCTCGTCGCCGCGCGCATCGTCACGCCCGACGAGGTGCGTTACTGCTACGCCGCGCTCGGCGTCGTCCACCATCACTGGCGACCGATTCCGGGACGCATCAAAGATTGGATCGCCACCCCGCGCGACAATCTCTACCAGTCGTTGCATACCTCGATCATCGGCAACGAAGCGCAACCCTTCGAGGTGCAGATTCGCACCGAGGAGATGCACCGGGTTGCTGAAGAGGGGGTCGCCGCGCACTGGAAATACAAGGAAGGGAAACGCGGGGCGCGCGACGACGACGAGGCGTTCCAGTGGCTGCGCTCGCTCGTCGAATGGTCGCAGGAGGTCAAGGACTCGCGCGACTTTTTAGAGTCGCTCAAGCTCGATCTCTATCCGAAAGACGTTTATGCTTTCACGCCGATGGGCAAAGTCATCCAATTGCCGCGCGGCGCGACGCCCGTCGATTTCGCCTTCACGATTCACACCGAAATCGGCCAGACGTGCGCGGGGGCGCGCATCAACGGGCGAATGGTGCCGATGCGCACGCCGATTCAGAACGGCGACGTGATCGAAATCATCACCTCGCCCACCGCGCATCCTTCGCGCGACTGGCTGAACTTCGTCGTTACTTCGCGCGCGCGCAACCGCGTTCGCCACTGGGTCGCCGAACAGCAACGCGCCGAGTCAATCAACATCGGGCGCAAGCTGTTCGAGAAAGAGGCCGTCCGCTTCCAGCTCTCCTTCAAGAAACTGTTGAACGACACAAGCGGCGATTTAAAACGCGTCGCGCAGGATTACGGCTACGGCAGGATTGAAGACCTGATGGCCGCCATCGGCTACGGCAAGGTTGTGCCGCGCAACGCCATCGCGAAATATCTCGGCCCCGAAAAATTCGCCGAACTCGACCAGAAAAAAGAGTCGAAAATCCGCACCGGGATGCAGGCCGTCAAACGTCTGATCCGGCTTGGCGATGATTCGATTGTGGTGCGCGGGGTGGACGACCTGTTCGTCATGCGCGCGCGTTGTTGCAGCCCCGTACGCGGCGAAGAGATCGTCGGCTACATTACGCGCGGCAAAGGCGTCGCCGTCCACGACCACCAGTGCAAAAACGTCAAGCAGTTGATGGTTAACCCGGAGCGCATCGTCGCGGTCGAATGGGCGGGACGCGCCGATGAATCCGCTTACGCGGTCAAACTTCTCGCTGTGACGGAAAACCGTACCGGCATGATCGCCGGCATCACGGGCGCCATCTCCGATATGAAGACGCCCATCCGCGACGCACGCGCCAGCGTCGCCCCTGATAATCAGGGACGCATCGAAGTGACAGTCGAAGTCTTCGATGTGAAACACCTCGATAAAGTCATCCGCTCGATTCGCAATGTCCCCGGCGTGCTCGATGTCGAACGCATCCAGGGCGTCGCCTGATGCTGCGTCATTAACCCTGGCGGGCGGATGAACTCGGGGTCGACAGCTAAACCTCGAAGCGTCGCGGAGGCCGCCTCGCCCCATCCACTACAACCGGACGCCGGGATCAACGCTGTTCCGCCACGAACACAGCAGACGGTCGAGCGGCGTGCCCCGCGTTGCCGCGCGACAATTGTTTCTGTTAGAATGCGTGGTTTGCTCAGAGTCTCGAAAAAAGGATTGTGCTGACAGTGAAGGAGATCATCGATACCAAAGCGGCGCCGCGTGCCATCGGCCCTTATTCGCAGGCGGTTAAAACCAGCGGGTTCGTGTTCACATCCGGGCAGATTCCGCTCGACCCGGAAACGGGCGAGTTCGTTCCCGGAGGGATTGTCGCGCAGACAGAACAGGTTCTCCGTAATCTTTCGGCTGTTTTGAAAGCCGCCGGAACCGACCTCGAACATGTCGTCAAGACGACCGTTTACCTCGCCGACATGGACGACTTCAAGGCGATGAACGAAGTGTACGCGCGTTATTTCGACACCGCGCCGCCCGCGCGCTCAACCGTGCAGGCGGCGCGTTTGCCGCGCGATGCGCGCGTGGAAATCGATGTTATCGCGATGATTTGAGAAGCGAGGCGGATGCGTCGTGGAATGAACGCGCAAGGGCGGGATTGGACGGAGGGCGAGAACACGGGAAGACAGGAACTCACCCGCGCCCTCGCTCCGTTGGCAGAGACCGGATTTAGGCCGCTTTGGCGATTTTGCCGCCTTTGATACAAGTGGTGCAAACCCTTTTTCGCGCCGCGCCGCCCTGCGGCAGTTGAACGCGAACGGATTGCAGATTGGGGTCGAAGCGGCGGCGCGTGCGATTGTTCGCGTGCGAGACATTGTTACCGAATTGCGGCCCTTTGCCGCAGACTTCGCATCGTTTAGCCATGATTACTTTGATAACCTCCGAGTAATAAAAAAGCGCACGCCGATGATTGCTGTCCACACACTTGCGTCATAGTTGACGGCGGCGATGCCTCTTTGAAACCGAAGTTTATAGCAAACAGTTTTACCCAACGTCAAGCACGCACGCGCTTTATCCGTCCGCGCACGACTTACCCCAGTATCTTTTAGCTAGTTGAAGGAGCAGAAAGCCACAGTGCACAGAGCCGCCAAACAAATCGCCATTCTCGCCCTCGTCATTTTCGCCGCGTTCGGTTTGGTCGCGTGCGACCGCAACAGTTCGGGCAGCACCACCACAGCAGGCGGGGGAGTCGCCGATTCGACCGTCGCCGCGACCGTCAACGGCAAAAAAATCATGCTCAACGAAGTCGAGCGCATCATCAGCCAGCAGGCTAAGGGGCAGCAGTCGCAGTTGTCGCCGCTCGAATTGGCCGCCGCTCGCCTGCAAGTGCTCGACGGCTTGATTCAGCAAGAGGTGCTGCTTCAGCGCGCTGAAAATGAGAAGCTGATGCCGAACGACGAAGAGATTACCCAGACGATCAACCAGCAGAAGCGCGCCGGAAACTTCACCGAGGAAGAGTGGCAGAAGGCGCTCAGCGACAACAGCCAGAACGAGCAGTCGCTGCGTGAAGAGGTGCGCAAGCAGGTCGCTGTGCGAAAGTTGCAGGAGAAGATCGTCGGCCAGATCAGCATCAGCGACCGCGAGGTCTCTGATTTTTACGACAAGAATAAGGAGAGCTTCGTCAGCTCGCGCGGCGTCGCGCTCTCCGCCATCGCGGTTGACCCGCGCGACAACGGGTTTCAGGACGACGCCAAGAGCGAAGCCGAAGCCAAGGCCAAAATCGACCGTATCTACGCGCAGTTGAAGAGCGGCGCAGATTTCGCGACCGTCGCCCGCGCGGGCAGCGAAGACGCGCAGAGCTATCTGCGCGGCGGCGAAATCGGTTCGGCCACCGAAGAACAACTCCGGCAGAACGGCTTCCCGTCAGAATTGATTTCCAGACTGTTCGGCTCGATGCAGGTCGGCGACATCACGCCGCCGGAGCGTTCGAGCAACGGCCAATGGTACGTCTTCAAACTGACGGGCAGACAGTTGGAGAGTCAAAATTTGAATCTCGACAGCCCCGGCGTCCGCGACCAGATCAAACAGGCGCTCATCAACCAACGGCAGACGCTGCTCAACGCCGCGCTCGTGACGACCGCGATGAGCGAATCCAAGGTCGTCAACAATCTGGCGATGAGTATGCTCAACGACCCGGCGAGCCTGAACTCTCTCAGACCGGTCGCCGCCGGCAACGCCACGCCCGCCGCCGCCACTACGTCGGCGAGTCCGGCGGCGTCCGCCGCACCGTCTCCCGC
>JBGTHJ010000453.1:0-3189 GCA_041746175.1 Pyrinomonadaceae bacterium | reverse complement strand
CCGTCGGCGTGTTGCCGGGTGCTGGGGTCGTGACCGGAGGCGGGGCCTGTGGCGGGGTTTGCGGCGGGGTCTGCGGCGGAGCGTTCGGTTGGGCACGCGCGCCGAACGTGGCCGATAAAATCAGGGCTACCGTGAGACTTGAAAACAACATTCGCATTCGTCGGCGCACAGCCGACGCGACGACAAACACGCCTTCACACAACGACGCACTGAATGATCGTCGTTTATTCCCGCGCGTGTAATCGAGAACCTTACGCGGCAATCGGCTCACCTTTGACCCGGTTGCGACGCGCGTTTTGGACGAGACGATAAACGACCGCGCCAGCCGCGCCAAGAGCGGACAGCGCCGCCAACGCAATGAGCGCCGTGCGCGCCCGGGTCGAGCCGCTTTCGACCGCCGTCGGCAGAGCCGGAGCAACTTCGAGGGGGGCGAACCGCGCCGTCCCGCTCGTTCCCCCCACGTCGAGACGCGCCCCGATGTCGTACCGTCCCTTCGGCAAAGGAGGGAGCCGCGCTTCATAAATCCCGGCGGTGGTCGACACCTGCGCCGTGACCTCCGGCAGTCTCCCGCCGTCGCCAATCACGACCGAGACGCGCGCCCCGTCAACCGGCTCGTTTGACTCGTAGCGCGTCACAAACAGACGCGCCGACACTTCCCTGTCCGGCTCGACGGGTGCGTGTTTGATCGTCACTTCAAAATCGCCGACACGCCCCACGCGCGTCACGGTCCCGGCTCCGACCGAGACGATCGGGGCTTTATCCTCGGCATGATCCTCGCCGCCGTGCGCAAACGCACCGACACACAGCGTCAACCCCATGAGCATCACACCCACCAAAGCACGAACAGTTCTGCCCCTCAACCGATATCTCAACATCGAACCTCCGTTATGCCGCACTGCTCACCGCTCGATTTGAATTCCCCCCCTGTCGTCCGTCGAGACGCACCGTCCGTCTGCTCTCTAAAATCGCAGCGGCGTCCATCATTTGCGTTGCCGTGTGCTGGCCGGTCGAAACCTGCGCGGCATCGATGCTTGTCAGCCGCTCGCCACATTTCGGACACGCGCCGGGAATCAGCGAGGCGAATCCTCCGACCGGACACCTGAAGAAGAGACCCACCGCGCGGGTCTCTCTCATCATCTCGAAGTCGTGCCGGTTGGTCGTGTTCATGTCTCTATCGGGTCGGCTGAATGCAGTCGTTACGGCAATCCCTATTCCATAGTCATCACCCATTCCGGAATCCGAAATGCGCTTAATAATCGCGGTTGTTGGAGAGCTAACAAAGGCTGAAACCATGCCGCTGTCTGTTTTCAAACAACGGGCGTCTGTGAACAGACAGCGAGCTGCGTCACGCGCTCGATTGGGGATCAGACATCCGGAAGCCGTCGCCGCTACCCGCGCCTGAATGTCTGTGCCATAATCCGCCTCCCGCGCTCACGGTTGTTCGCAACGCCAGATCAATTTTGAAAAGAGGCTTGAAGCGATGAATCGAAAAATCATTGGGCTATCCCTGCTTATCGGTTGCCTGGTCGCATCTGCAAATGCGCATGATTTATTTCTGAAGTTTGACACTTACTTTCTTCGACCGAACTCGCAAGCCACCGTGCGACTGCTCAACGGCGGTTTCCGTGCGAGCGAAGGCACCGTCACGCGCGACCGGATGCGCGACGTGCGTTTGGTCGCGCACGGCGGCCAGGTATCGCATCCTGAAGCGGCCATGTGGCGCGATGAAGGTTCAACCTCCGTACTTGATTTGCGAACAGGCGGGGCGGGTACGTATGTCGTCGGCGTTTCGACCAAGCCCCGCGCGATTGATCTCAACGCCAAAGACTTCAACGACTATCTCGCGCACGACGGCATCCCGGACACCCTCGCCGCGCGCCGCAAGGATGGCGAGTTGAACAGCGATGTTCGCGAACTCTATTCAAAACATGTGCGGGCTGTTTTTCAGGTCGGAGGCGCGCGGTCAGATGCCTACCGAATGCCGCTCGGCTATGCGGTCGAAATCATCCCACAGCAAAACCCCTATAACCTGCGCGCCGGGCAGACGCTCGAACTGCTCTGCACTCTGGAAGGGCGCCCGATCTTCAATCAATTTGTGCTCGCGGGGCGCGAGACACGGGGTCGCATGTCGCGCGAGATTAGCGCCCGCACCGACGCCAACGGCATCGCACGCTTCAAAGTAGATCGGGCGGGTAAGTGGTATGTAAAGATGATCCACATGACGCCGATGACCGGCGGCGACATCAGCTACGAATCCAAATGGGCGACACTCACATTTGAGATTAGAGAATAAATTTCCTCGGCGGCGGCACTAACGCTCCGCACGCCTCGACTTCGCGGGCGAGCTATTGACCCCGCCCTTGTTCAGAGGGAAACATCGCTCCCTCTGGTCTCCCGCCTTTATTATTCGGCGCCCCTGCCGCAAGCTGGCGAAGAGTTTAAGTTTCAAAACTCGACGGTCAAGACTAGGAACGAACTAATTCCCACACCCGCCCAGCGATCTATCAACCCGCTCTCTCGATAAGTGCGCCAGAAAACCGGCACGCGACGGCATCCGACCGTCAGCGACGCGACCAGCTAAAGCGGCTCATGTTGACCGTGGCTTCAAAGGAGCCACCCATCATCCGGCAGATGTCTCAGTTTATAGCGGTTTGCAATTGGGTGAGTGCCGGGAGCGCGAGCGTCCCGCTGGCCAGCGTGCTCGGAGCACGTTCAATGGTTCGCGTTCTCCGAACGCTCGCGCTCCCAGGCGCCGCCGCTCTTTCATGTGCTACATGCAATTGCAACTTGCTATATGTCTCGGGGCGGAAGCGACTGACGCGGACTTTGAGAGCGCTCCTGCGGCGGCGGTCGGCTCTCGGGCCGGTGAGCGGTCATCTCAAGCAAGTCAAGCAAGGGCACGGGCTGGGACGTAAACACTTGCTCGGGCGAGCGGGCGACCGCATCAATGCGTTGCTGAAGGGGTGCGGCTTCAACCTGCGCAAGCTCTGGCACCTCTTCAAAGCCGCCGCGAGCAGGTAACCGGCCTGACTTTTTCAGGGACGACTAGCTAAATCAGTCCTTATGACATTGGTACACTCATGCGGCACGGTGTTGAGCGGCGGCATCGAGTTCAGTCAGTGCCGCTGTGACCTCCGGCGTGTAGTACAGCTCTGAAAGCTTGTACCGCCACGGCCCGTTCCAGCGCAG
>JBGTHJ010000452.1:0-6778 GCA_041746175.1 Pyrinomonadaceae bacterium | reverse complement strand
GACCGAAAAGGCGCGCGACATCCTCTTTCCCGGCGTCGCGACCGCGCCCGCGTCCACGAACGGGGCGGGCGGGCGTGAGACGGTCGTCGAGGTCATCCCGTGTTGCGTTGACATGCAGCGTTTTCGCGAGGCTGACGACGTGTCGCGCGAGACTTTGCGCGCGGAGTTGGGGTTGCAAAATCGGCGCGTCGTGGTTTACGTCGGCGCGCTCGGCGGGTGGTATCTGACAGAAGAGATGGCCGACCTGTTCGCCGTCGCGCACGACGCCGATGCGTCTACTTTCTCGCTCATCCTGACGCAGAGTCCGCCCGAAATGATTTCGACGCTGCTTCGCGCGCGGGGCGTTGACGACAAGGATTTTCTCATCCGGCGAGTCTCGCCCGTCGAGATTCCGCGCTATCTCAAAGCGGCTGACATCGCGCTTTCCTTCATCAAGCCGTGCTACTCGAAACTGTCGTCGTCGCCGACTAAACTCGCCGAGTATCTGGCGAGCGGGTTGCCGGTCATCTGCAACGCGGGCGTCGGCGATGTGGATGCGGTGGTCGAGGGCGACCGCGTCGGCATCATCGTGCGCGAGTTGAACGCGGAGGCGTACCGCGCGGCGTTGCGCGGGGTCGCGGCGCTGCGTCTCGAAGGCGGACTCGAAGCCCGCTGTCGTGCCTGCGCCGCGCAGCGTTTCGACCTTGCGAGCGTCGGCGGTGCGCGATACCGGCGACTCTATGAACGCATCCTCAGCCGCCGCGCAAAGCAGCCGCGCGCGGCGGCTGAAGCTGCTCTTCCGCCGCGCGAACACGCCGGATAATCTTCGCGCGCGATGGTGTGTAAAGGGTGTGTAAAGTTTTTGCGGCAAACAATTTCGAGCGTAGCTCATCATACGAACATCGCTCTCTCCATAAACAACCCGCGCGTCTGCGCAGTCGCGCGTTCGTCGTCACGTTTCGTCACAGTGGCGTCAGTCGAAAGCAGAGAAAGGTCAACCCGGATGCGACGTTCGTTCCTGAAGTTTTTTGTTTCGCGTTACTTTGTTTGCCTCGTTCTTTTAGTCGGTCTGGCGGGAGTCGGGTCTGTGGGAGGCGCGACGCAAACGACGACGCGGCGGGTCGCGCGACAAGCCCGCAGCCGGAGCAACATCCGCATCGCCAACAGATTTCCGGGCGCTGACCTCGGAGCGAAAATCAACGCGGCGGATAAAGATTTGGGGAGCCTGCCCGGAGAAATCGTCGTTGAGGACGGAGGCGTTATCTCCACCCAAGTCGTCATCAATTCAGGGCATACGGTGCGGTTCACACGCGGCGTCTTCAGGTTGGAGACGGCCTTGCTATCCGAAGGAGCGTTTCTGCTTCATCCGAATGTGACGATTGTCGGCGCGGGGTGGGACGAAACCATCATCGTCGAGCCGCCGAGGGTTGGCTGGATCGTCTTTCATGCCTACGACGATATCCGCTCCGACCCCATCCACAGCGGTGTTACGGCGGGACTTCGCGTCTCAAATTTGCAAATTCGTGGCGCGAATCCGGGGGTCGATGGCGGCGTCCGTCAGACCGTCTCGCTCGGTAATTGTCACGGCTGCGAGGTCAGCAAGGTTTGGTTCAACCAAACGGGCGTCATCGGCATCGCGGCGGGCGGCAATGCCCGACGCGGACATTTTGCCGACGGCGTCAAGATCACGGACAACTTGTTTACGGGGGTCGCATCGCAGGCGGCGGCGGTCGTCAATGGCCGGAATGTTTTGATCGACCGCAACGTCTTCAAAGATTCGGGGCGCAAAAATTCGATTGGCATGACGCCCATCGACCTCGAACCCAACGAGCCGATCGACATCATTCAAAACATCACGATCAGCAACAATCTCATCGACTCGCGCGGCTCCGGCTTTATTCACGGCAACGGCATCCTTGTCCAAAACGGAGCCGGAACGCGCAACTTCGGCCCCGTCGTCGTCACGCGCAACACGGTCATCGGCGGCAATCTGACGCCGGCTGAGAGTGGCTACGTCGCGACCGGAATTTACGTTGCGGGAAACACGCAGGACGTTGAGGTCAGCCATAACACGGTGCGTCGTGTCTCTCATTCCGGCATCCGCTTCGATAACACGACGCGCAACAACGTCTTCAAGAACACGGTGATTTCGACCGGGTCGGGCGGCAACATCTCTTTCCAACTCAACGATACGACCGACTCCAGAATCGTCGATAACATCGTCGCCGTCGATCCGAATTCACCGGCGGCGACCGGCGTTATTCAGGAGACCGGAAAGACCTCCGCCAACAACGTCTACAGCGGCAACACCGACGGGCGGACGCCGCTCGTCCCGATCACACTCGGACGGAGTCGCGTGCTGGAATCGCCAGCGCGACGATAGCTTCGCCGCCCGGCGCGCGGTGAAATCGACGCGCTCGAACTCGATGGATTGCCGCGCGAGCAGTCATCTCGCATGTGGACGCTGTGATACAATGCTTCGTCCAACTAATGCCGATTCGCTCCGGTTCGAGCGGCGGAGTTCGAGCGATAGATACAACTTTTTTTGCGGAGGTTTGAAATGCAGTTAATCGGAGAAGCCCAGGGCTACGAACGCGGCGGAACTCAGAAGACAGAGTACACGAGAGACGAGGTGGTCGCGGTTCCCTGTCCGCTGTGCAGCTCGGAGGAGAGACGGCTTTTATACACCGAGTATGGCGCGATAGGCGTTTCGCAATGCGTCGAGTGCACGCTGGTTTATACAAGCCCGCGCATCTTTAGTCCCGAAGAGGTTTACTGGGGCGATGAAAATGTTTACTACAAAGAATCGCGCCTGATTTTCGAGGGGAGCGCGGCGCACCACCGCGACCCGAATTATTTGGAAGAGATCAAGTTTATCGAACAATACAAACAGCGCGGACGGATTCTCGATGTCGGGTGCAACATGGGGATGCTGCTGCGGCTCGCGGTGTCACGCGGGTGGGAGGCGGTCGGGGTTGATCCGTCGCCGTCGCTCTCCAACCTCGCGAAAAAGCACGGCTACCGGGTCTACAACTCGTTTCTGAACGAGATGCCCGCCTCCGAAGAGGGCACGTTCGACGTGGTGGCGTTCTCGGATGTTTTCGAGCACATCACCGAGCCGCTCGCCTTTCTCCGCGAGGCCGCCCGCTTTCTCAAACCCGACGGCGTTCTCTACGTCAAAGTGCCGAACGTCAGGTGGAGCATATTCAAGCAAAAGATGCTTGGCATGGCCGGACGACACCCGAAGCAAGGACTTTGGGATTCGTACGAGCACGTCGTTCACTACAGCGATAAGACGCTCACGCGGATGCTTGAGAAGGGCGGCTTCGAGATGCTCAAAATAAAACTAGAGCCGCCCGTTCAGACTCCAAACTGGCACGAGTACGTCGGGCATTACTACCAGTATCCGACGCCCTTTTTTATGGACTGGAAGCGCAAGCTCGTCCGCTCCGGTTGCTACTATCTATCCCACATCGAACGAATCCTCAGAGGCTCATCCATCGGCTATCTCGCCCCCAACATCGCCGCCGTCGCCAGGCGACGCGATGCGGTTGGTTAACCGACCGGCGGCCTTAACAGAGAGTGTGGGTTAAAGTTTGACCCGCCGCGTCGTGCGCAAATACTCGCCGGAGACGGGAGGACGTTTGCCCGCTTGCTGTGTGATATTTATGCGTCTGCTTGCACTTGTTCCGAGCATCTACGACCGCAATCCGAGCCAGCGTTATCGCATCGAACAGTGGGAGCCGCTGCTGCGCGAGCACGGCGTCGAGATTACTTACCAGCCGTTTGAGGACGCGGAACTCAACGCGGTGCTCTACCACGCGGGCGACACCGCCCGGAAGGTCAAACTGGTCGGGCGCGCGCTGCGGCGTCGCTGGCGCGGCTTGCAGGCGGTGCGCGACTTCGACGCCGTGTACATCCTGCGCGAGACGGCGCTGCTCGGCCCGCCCTTGTTCGAGCGTTGGATACGCGGGACGGGCGTCCCCTTCATCTTCGACTTCGACGACGCGGTCTTCGTGCCCTACGTCAGCCCGTCGAACGGTTATCTGAGCTATCTGAAATTTCCGGGCAAGACGCGCGTCATCTGCCGGCTCGCCGCGCACGTCATGGCGGGCAACGAATATCTCGCCGATTATGCGCGGGCGGTCAACGACCGCGTGACCGTGATTCCGACGACGGTCGATACGTCGAAATATACGGTCGTGCGACCCAAGCCGCCAAACGACCCGCCCGTCATCGGTTGGACGGGCAGCTACAGCACCGCGCAACACCTGCGCACGCTCGGCGGGGCGTTGCGTCGACTGGCGAAGCAAGAGCGGTTTCGCTTGCGCGTCATCGGCGCGCCGGATTTCGAGATGGAGGGCGTCGAGGTGGAAGTCGTGGCGTGGCGTTCGGAGACCGAAGTCGCCGACCTGCGCCCCATCGACATCGGCGTGATGCCTTTGCCCGACGACCCGTGGAGTCGCGGCAAGTGCGGGATGAAAGCTTTGCAGTATATGGGGCTGGCGATTCCGACGGTCTGTTCTCCGGTCGGAGTCAACTCTGATATCATCCGCGACGGCGAAAACGGGCTGCTCGCCGCGACCGAAGACGAGTGGGTCGAGAAGCTCACGCGCGTGCTGCGCTCCGCCGAACTCCGCGCGCGTCTCGGAGAAGCGGGGCGCGCCACTGTCGAGACGACCTACAGCGCCGCCGTCCAAGCTCCGCGCGTTTTGCAAGTTTTCGAGGCGGTCGTCAAAACTCGGGGGAGAGGGGAAACGGGGAAATGAGGAGATGAGTTAAAGGGGGAAAAGCGCGTCATTCAACTTCCGGCAGCGCCGCCGGTCAATCGTCTTCCTTCTTCCCGCATGACCTTTTCCCCTTTTCTCCCTATTTGTATTTGACGCATGTTTAGCAGCAGCAAAATTCGCTTGGTATCGCTCGCGCTGGTGGCATTGCTGCCGGGGTTTCTCAAACGCCCGATGTACCGGCTGTGTTTCGGCTACCGCATCGGCAAGCGTGTGCGTCTGGGCTTCAGCATCATCGACGCGGGCGAGTGCTCAATCGCCGACGACGTGAGCATCGGCCATTTGAATTTATTCGTCGGCGTCAAGCGTTTGGAGATCGGCGACCACGCGCGCATCGGTCACCTCAACATCGTGCGCGGCGGCGACGAGGTGTGCATCGGTCGCTACGCTGAAATCATCCGGCTCAACGAGATCAACTCGATTCCCGACCCCGTTGTCGTCAATCCGGTCGATCCGAGGTTCCTGTTGGGCGAGGGCAGCGTCATCACGACGGGGCACAAAATCGACTTCACCGACCGCGTCGAAATCGGACGCCGCACGATTCTCGGCGGGCGCAATTCGTCCCTCTGGACGCACAACCGCCAACGGACGCGCCCGATCGTCATCGGCTCGCTGAGCTACATCGGCTCGGAGATTCGCGTCGCGCCGGGGGGCGTGATACCATCGCGCTGCATTGTCGGGATCGGGGCCGTGATTACCGGAAAGTTGACCGAAGAGAACCATTTAATCGCGGGTGTCCCCGCCAAACCGATCAAGCAACTCAACGATGAAGACCGCTTTTTGATTGAGAATAAAACGCGGCCTGACCTGCCGGATGATCTCTAGGTAGCGCTCAGCAGTAAATCAAACCCAAGGTGAGTTTGTGATGTTGTCGACGGTTGGGCCGGCGCGCGTTGCGTTCCGATCTTTTTGCCCCTGACACCGTTATTGTAGATTTATGAATGCCCTGCTCACACTCGTCGCGCTCGTCGTTTCGATCACCATCGCGTTTATCGTCCCCGATGCGGGTGGCGGGGCGGTCGTGTTGTGCGCCGCGCTGGCGTTGATTGCCGGACTTGTGATGTCGCAGGTCAAAGATCATCGCGAATTTTTCCTTCAACTGTTCGCCGCCGCGCTCATCGTCCGGATGTGCGTCGGCACGATGATCCATCTTTTCCGGTTGCAGGAGTTCTTCGGCGGCGACGCCATCACTTACGACGAGATCGGCTATCTTCTGCTCAAAGTATGGCAAGGCGACATCCATCTCGCCACCTACAAAACTCTGATCGGCCCGTTTCTGACAAAGAACTGGGGGATGGTTTACATCGTCGCGGGCATCTACGGTCTGGTCGGGCGCAACATGCTCGCCGTCCAGTTCTTCAACGCGGTCGTCGGCGCGGCGACCGCCCCGGTCGTCTTTCTTTGCGCGCGCCACATCTTCCAGAATCTGCGGGTCGCGCGGCTGACGGCCTTCTTCGTCGCCTTCTATCCGTCGCTGGTGTTGTGGTCGTCGCAGGGTCTCAAGGACGGGCCGATTGTGTTTTTGCTGGCGGTGGCGATGCTGGCGACGCTGAAGTTGGGCGAGCGTTTGAGCGGCAAGTATTTCGTCGTGCTGGTGTGCGCGCTGTCTGGTTTGTTGACGTTGCGGTTTTATATCTTCTACATGGCGCTGGCGGCGGTGGTCGGATCGTTCGCGATCGGGATGCGGCAGATCACGTCGCAAAGTTTCGCGCGGCAGTTCGTCATCATCATCGGGATGGGACTGGCGCTCACCTATCTCGGCGTGTTGCGCACGGCGGGCGGGCAGTTTGAACTTTACGGCGATCTTGAAAAAGTGCAACTGAGCCGTTCAGACCTCGCGGGGGCGCAGTCGGGATTCGGCAAAGAGGTCGACGTCTCGACGACCGGGGGCGCGCTGACCGCGATTCCGCTCGGCGTCATCTATCTGCTGTTCGCGCCGTTTCCGTGGCAGTTGGCGAACCTCCGGCAGTCGATCACGCTGCCGGAGATGCTGGTCTGGTGGGGGTCGTTTC
>JBGTHJ010000451.1:0-17238 GCA_041746175.1 Pyrinomonadaceae bacterium | reverse complement strand
GAACGCGCGAAACGTCGCTCCGCCGCGCGCCTGAGCGCCGCCGCGCCCAGCCCGACCGAGAGCGCGTGAAGCGCCGTCTCGTGAGCCGTCTCCGGCGGCAGTCGAAATAAAAGGGGGCGCAAGAGCGAGCGATAGAGCATCGAGAATCGACCGGTCAACAAAACGGACGCGGGCGCAGGCACGAACGACGCCAGCCGCTCTCGCCTCACATGTCGCCGACGGGGATAAAATCGAAATCGTTGACGAGCCTAACAGAGCGGCGGAAAACATGTCAAAGAACGCCGGAGAGCCGTCGGCGTCCGCACCCCGGCATGATGTTGGTTCGTCCCCGGCGCACGACCAAAACCGCCGGAGTTTGCCGCCGCGCAACAATGTTTCGATGATGCCGTCGAGTTGGTTCTTCCGTCGGCGTTCGCGTGTGTGTTAGTATCCGCGCCAATGAATTTCATCGAGAAAGCGCGCATCATGGACGGGCCGCGTATCAATCGTGCGCTGGCGCGTCTGGCGTCGGAGATTGTCGAAGACAATCACGGCGCGGGGCATCTCTATCTGGTCGGCATTCAGCGGCGGGGCGTGCCGCTCGCGAATCGAATCGCCGACAAAATCGCCGACCTCGAAGGCGAGCGCCCGCCGGTCGGGATTCTCGACATCACGCTGTATCGCGACGACCTTTCGACCGTCGGCGCGAACCCGATTATCAATCGCACGGAGTTGCCCGCCGATGTCGAAGGTCGCAACGTGCTGCTCATCGACGACGTGCTCTACACCGGGCGCACGATTCGCGCCGCGCTCGACCAGTTGATCGATTTCGGCAGACCGCGCCGCGTCCAACTCGTCGTGCTCGTTGATCGCGGCAAGGAGCATCGCGAACTTCCGATTCAGGCGGACTTCGTCGGGAAGTTCGTGCCGACGAAAAAGAGCGAGATCATCAAGGTGATGCTCGACGACTTCGACGGGGAAGAGGGAGTCGCCATCGTCGAGCGACCGGCGGAAGAGAGCGCTTGAGGGCGGCCAACAATGGCCGCTTTTTTTAATACGCTGTTCGATGAGTTCACAGCTAGATGATGAATTTCGTGCGCAAACATTTGTTGGGGATACGTGAACTCTCGGTGGGTGAGATCACGCACTTGTTGGACGTGGCGGAGTCGCTGCGCGACATCTCGCAGCGCGAAATCAAAAAAGTCCCGGCGCTGCGCGGGCGCACGGTGATAAATCTTTTCTTCGAGGCTTCGACGCGCACACGTACCTCGTTCGAGATCGCGGGCAAGCGTCTCTCAGCCGATGTCGTCAACATCAGCGCGTCAACGTCGAGCGTGACGAAGGGCGAGACGCTGCTCGACACGGCGCGGAATCTGGAAGCGATGTCGCCCGATCTGATCGTGCTGCGGCATCCGTCGGCGGGCGCACCGCACGCGCTCGCGCGCATTTGCAGCGCGGCCATCGTCAACGCCGGAGACGGCGCGCACGAACACCCGACGCAGGCTCTGCTCGACGCGCTCACCATCCGCCAGCGCAAGGGGCGCATCGAGGGTTTGAAGGTCGCCATCATCGGCGACATCCTCCATTCGCGCGTGGCGCGCTCGAACGCGCACCTGTTGACCAAACTCGGCGCGCACGTCGCGCTCGCCGGGCCGGGCACGCTCGTTCCACCGGATTTGGAAAGTTTGGTCGAGGCGCGTAATGAACTCTCTATCGAGCCGCGCATCGAAGCCGCGCTTGAGGGCGCTGACGTGGTGATGGTGCTGCGTATCCAGCGCGAGCGTCAGGACGCGGCGTTCTTTCCGAGCCTGCGCGAATATGCCGTCCACTACGGTTTGAATCTCAGACGGCTCGCGGGAGCCGCGCCCGATGCCATCGTGATGCATCCGGGGCCGATGAATCGCGGCATCGAAATCGCTTCCGACGTGGCCGACGGTTCGCGCTCGCTGATTCTTGAGCAGGTGTCGAACGGACTCGCCGTCCGCATGGCGGTGCTGTACCTGCTTGCGGGCGGCGCTCCTCCGGTTAGCCCAACCCTAAACGCGACCGCGCCGGAACAAATCAAAGCCGAGTTGTCTCGCTGACAGGTTGGGCAACTGCGTTAATGAATCGATAGCTTGTAAAAATTGACGGCCAGACGCTGACTGCTGAAACATGAGACTGCTAATCGCTAACGGATACGTGATCGACCCGACGCAGGGAATCAACGGCGGGAAGAATTTGCTGATCGAAGACGGGCGCGTCGCAGGGGTGCTCGCACGCGGCGACGACGTGCCGGAGGGCGCGGAGGTTTTTGACGCGACCGGATTGGTCGTCGCTCCCGGCTTTATCGACTTGCACACACACTTGCGCGAACCCGGTCAGGAGTACAAAGAGACGATCGCGACGGGCGCGGCTGCCGCCGTCGCGGGCGGTTGGACGAGCGTCTGCGCGATGCCGAACACCGACCCGGTCAACGACAATCCGGCGGTCACGAGTTTCATCATCGAACAGGCGCAGCAAGCCGCGCTCGCCAACGTCTTTCCGATTGGCGCGATTACCAAAGGTTCGCAGGGCGCGGAGTTGGCCGAGATGGGCGAGATGAAGCGCGCCGGAATCGTCGCCGTCTCTGACGATGGCCGCCCAGTGCCTTCGACCGGGATGATGCGCCGCGCGTTGGAGTATGCGCGCGGCTTCGATTTGTGCGTGGTCGATCACTGCGAAGACCGCTCGCTGTCGGCGGGCGGTGTGATGCACGAAGGGAGTTGGTCTCTGCGGCTCGGTTTGCGCGGAATGCCCGCTCTCTCTGAAGAGTCGGACGCGATGCGCGATTGCGCGCTGGCCGGTTTGACCGACGCGCGCGTCCACCTCGCGCACGTTTCGACGGTGGGCGCACTCGAAGCCGTCCGGCGTGCGAAAGAGCGTGGCCTGCGGGTGACCTGCGAGGTCACGCCGCACCACTGGACGCTGTCCGATGAGGCGGTCGAAGATTACGACACGAATACGAAAATGAACCCGCCGCTCCGCAGCCGCGAGCACGTCGAAGCCGTCATCGAAGCCCTCCGCGACGGGACGATTGATGCTGTCGCCACCGACCACGCGCCGCATCACGCTGACGAAAAAGCCCTCGAATACGATCAAGCGCCGTTCGGCATCACGGGGCTGGAGACGGCGGTCGGGCTAGCGCTCGACCAACTGGTGCAGGGGGGCGTCGTCGGGCTGGAACGGCTGGTCGAACTCTGCTCGGTGAACCCCGCGCGCATCTTCAACCTCGACGGGCGCGGCACGCTCCGCGCGGGCGCGTGGGGCGATATCACCATCATCGATCCCGAATTGCGCTGGACTTTCAAGGTCGCCGAATCAAAATCTAAAAGCCGCAACACGCCCTTCGACGGACGCACGATGCACGGCGCGGCGGTCGCGACCATCGTCGCTGGTCGCATCGTCTACCGGCGAGAGTAGACGGGGCGGCGTCAATCATCAGCACTCAGCCCGACATCAGCCTCCAGCATGGTTGCAGACCGGCAACATCCGAACGCCAAAAATTAAAGAGACCCGCTGCGCTCTCCCCTTCGCAACGGGTCTCTTTCGTACGGTCGCTCGCTTACGTAATGACAGGGGCGACCGAACTCGTCGTAACTTTTTTGTTGGAAGCCCGCCCGCGCTCTCCCCTTCGCAAGCGGGCTTCCTCCGCACCGACAACCGCTTGGTTGTCGATCCTTTATAAATTCTACCGACTGGCCGGAAGCGAGACCGAGCGGTTGAGGATGACACCGAATTCGGTGCCGGATTTCACGTCGGCTTCCGCTTCCTTCTCGTAAACCCTCGCGCCGGTGCCGAGCGCGCCGCCGATAAGCGCTCCAAGTCCCGCGCCCTTGCCGCCACCCGCAATCGCTCCGATGATGGCTCCGGTCGCCGCGCCGCCGCCGATAAAGACCGCGTTGCGCTTGTCGTTGTCGCGACCCTTGACCGAACCTTCGTTGTCGGCGCTCACGTCGTCGTTTTGCAATGTGCTCAACGAGCCGTTGAGCGGATAGCTCCTGCCGTTGGGCAGCTCGACCGAGTTGAAGACCACCGTGATGGTGCCCGGATTACGACGCCCCGCGCGTTTGACGGACGAGACGCGTCCCCAAACTTTGCTCCCCGTCGGAATCACTTCCGTCCCGCCGTTCGCGTAGACCGGCTCTTCGACGGTCGTCGAAAATCTGTCGCCGACGCGGGCGTTGCGCGAAGTAAGTTGCTCGTTCATGCGAACCCGAATCACCGTGTCCGTCGCCACCGTGTAATACCGGACGGGCGGAGTTGTTTTGCGTGCGACCGGCGCGCGGCGGCGTGGTGTGCGGCGACGTTGCGTCGCGCCGTAAGCCGGTAGCACGCTGCCTACAACAAGTGCGATAAGAATTAGGAAACTCGCGGCGCGTTGCGCCTGTTTGGTACTGGTGTTCATAATCTTTCAATCTCCATTTAGACGTGCCGAGCTTCGCCGAACAGTGTCACAGTGCGCTCAAGGCGACCGTCGATACATGGAATTGCAACGACCGTGCCACTATCCGTTAAAGCCTCAACGAGGTTGGGAAGCCCTTTAATTACGCGCTTTCTTGCGACTTTGCAAGCGCCTGGCGCGCGGCGCAACGGTCGCTTCGTAGACGATGTGCGCGAGAGAGAATGCCGTTTGCACTATATCGTGCAAGGATGGTTGGCGTGCGTCTTTGGGATGCTCCGGGACAGTCTCGGAGTGGTCGGGTTCGCGTTTGAATAGTTGTTTGAAGTCGAACTGGTGTAAGCTTGCGGAAACACATGATGCGGATAATCGACGCGATTTTGGTGGAGCGCATTTCGCGCGCGAGCTTCGTTTATCCGGGAAATGATTGATGAATCAGGCTCGATAAAACTCAGAAAACAGACCGCCGCAAAGGAGATTATTTATGAGCGCCACACAACCCGCGCAAGACGCCGCCCCGACGATGCCGCGCATCAACGACGATGCCCCCGATTTTGAAGCCAAAACGACGCACGGGCAGTTAAAGCTTTCCGATTTGAAAGGCCAGTGGGTTGTTTTGTTTTCGCACCCGGCTGATTTCACGCCCGTCTGCTCGACCGAGTTTGTCGAGTTCGCGCGCCGCTCCGACGAGTTCAAAGCGCGCAACGCGCAACTCGTCGGCCTCTCGGTCGATTCGGTGACGGCGCACATCGCCTGGATTAGAAATATGGAGCAGCACTTCGGCGTCAAGATCGATTTCCCGGTCATCGCCGACCTCGACACGAAGGTCGCGCAAAAGTACGGGCTGATTCATCCCGGCGCATCCGAGACGGCGACCGTCCGCGCCGTCTTCGTCATCGACGACAAGAGCAAAGTCCGCGCGGTGATTTATTACCCGATGTCGCTCGGTCGCAACATCGACGAGATTATCCGCGTCGTCGAGGCGTTGCAGACCGCCGACACGAACGCCTGCGCGACCCCCGCCAACTGGAAGCCCGGCGAACAGGTCATCGTCCCGCCGCCCCAGACCACCCAGGACGCCGAGCAGCGGATGCAGTCGGACTACGACGTGACCGATTGGTACTTCTCAAAACGAACCCTGAGCGAGAAAAAGTGAAGCCTGTTTATTTATGACTCGAAGGGAATTTTCACGCGCGGCGCAAAGATTAAACACCGGAGGACAAATCTTCGCGCCTTCCGTTTTTGTCTTGGCGTCTTGGCGTGAGGTTGTTACGTCGTCATAACTTTTCAAGAACGGACGAAGAAAGCCGGAAGGACAAACGGTCTTGGCGGAAAGCGACTTCGACATCGGCACGCAGGTTGTCCACGCGGGCGAAAGATTACCCGCGCCGTCGGGCGTGCCCGTCACGACGCCCATCTACACGACATCAACTTTCACTTACGATTCGATGTCGGAAATAGATGCGGTATTTGGCGGTGACCAGCCGGGCTACATCTACACGCGCTTCGGCAATCCGACCAGCCACGCGCTCGAAGAAGCCGTGCGGACGCTCGAATCCGGCGCGGCGGCGTGCGCTTTTGCGTCGGGCATGGCGGCGCTTCATGCCGCGCTGCTCGTCTGCGACCTCACGCCCGGCGCGACCGTCCTCGCCTCGCACGACATCTACGGTCCGACCGAGAATCTTCTGCATACCGTGTTTGGCGCGTTCGGCGTGCGAACCGTCTCCGTCGACTTTGCCGATGTCGGAGCGCTGCGCGAAAAGGCGCGCGACCTTCGCCCGCGCGTGCTGTTGGCCGAAACGATCTCAAACCCGCTGCTCAAGGTCTGCGACATCGAAGCCTGTGCGGAGACGGCGCACGAGGTCGGCGCGCGGCTCGTCATCGACAACACTTTTGCGACGCCGTATCTCAGCCGTCCGCTGCGACACGGCGCGGATATCGTCGTCCATAGCGCGACGAAATATCTCGGCGGTCACGGCGACGTGACGGGCGGCATCGTCATCGTGCGCGATGGGACGGACGCGGACGCGCTCGTCTCGGTGATGAAACTCGCCGGCGGCATCCTCGGCGTGTGGGAGGCGCACGAAATTCTTCGCGGGTTGAAAACGCTCGTCGTCCGCATGGAACGCCAATGCGCCAACGCGCGCCGCGTGGCTGAACGGCTCGCGCAAGACGCGCGCGTCGGGCGCATTTACTATCCGGGGCTTGACGCCTCAGACGCGGCGCACGACTCTGCACGGCGAATGCTCCGCGCGCCACACGGAGGCGCGCTCTTGACCATCGAACTCCGCGATGCGACGCGCAACGCGGCCTTTCGCTTCATGGATGCGTTGCGCCTGTGCGTGCGTTCGACCAGTCTCGGCGACGTTTTTACGAGCGTGCTTCATCCGGCAACCGCCTCGCACCGCGACTTCAGCCCGGCGCGTCGCGCGCGGTTGGGCATCTCCGACGGCATCGTCCGTATCTCCGTCGGCATCGAAGACTCGTCCGACATTATCGACGATATCGAGCAGGCGTTGGGTTAAGTCCGACGGCGGGCGATAGTCAATCACCGACAATTAAGACGATGCTTCTGGAAGAAACGGAACAACTCACGCGACGCGGCGACCTGCTGTCGAACATCGGCGGGACGCCGTTGCTCAAACTGCCGAACGTCGGTCGAGAGCTTCCGGCGGGCGTCAAATTTTATGCGAAGGCCGAGCACTTGAATCCGGGCGGGTCGGTCAAAGACCGTCCCGCGCTGGCGATGATTCTCGACGGCGAGCGTCGCGGAAAGTTGACGCGCGATAAAATTATTCTCGACGCGACGAGCGGCAACACCGGCATCGCCTACGCGATGATTGGCGCGGCGCGCGGCTATCGCGTCGCGCTCTGCCTGCCGAAGAACGCCAACTACGAACGCAAGCGCATCCTGCACATCCACGGCGCGGAGTTGATCGAAACCGACCCCATGCAGGGCGCAGACGGCGCGCAGCTCCACGCGCGGCGATTGGCCGCGAGCGCGCCCGGCAAATATTTTTATCCCGACCAGTACGGCAACCCGGCCAACTGGCGCGCGCACTACGAAACGACCGCGCCGGAAATCTGGCGGCAAACCGGGGGGCGCATCACGCATTTTCTCGCCGGGATGGGCACGTCGGGGACGTTCACGGGAGTCGTGCGACGTTTGCGCGAGTTGAATCCGCAACTGCGCGCGGTCGCGATGCAACCCGATTCGCCGCTTCACGGACTAGAAGGGATGAAGCATTACCAGAGCGCGCTCGTCCCCGAAATTTACGACCCGACGTTGGCCGACGAAACGGTTGAGGTGGCGACCGAAGACGCGCAGGCGATGGCACGACGGCTGGCACGCGAAGAAGGCTTGTTCGTCGGCGTCAGCGCGGGCGCGAACGTGCTCGCCGCGTTGCGCTTGGCGCGGGCATTGCCGTCGGGGTCGGTCGTCGTGACGGTGTTGTGCGACGGCGGCGCTCGGTATTTGAGCGAAGAGTTTTGGGGAGCGGAGGGCGGATGATCGAAGCGAGCGAGCGGCACACCGGAGAGATTGCGCGGCACGGCGAGCAGGAATATCCGCACGAATGTTGCGGGCTGCTCATCGGGCGTATCGAGGCAGACGGGCGCAAGGTCGTCGTCGAAGTGCTGCCCGTCTCGAACGCGCGCGAAGAGTCGGCGCGTCACAATCGTTCGTTGATTACGCCGGACGAGTACCTGCGGGGCGAGCGTTACGCGCGGCAGCAAAAGCTCGACGTGATCGGAAACTACCACTCGCATCCAGACCATCCGGCGGCGCCGTCGTCGTTTGATCTTGAGCACGCCTGGCCGACGTGGTCGTACATCATCGTGTCGGTGCGCGAGGGCAAAGCGAGCGAACTCCGTTCGTGGGAGATGGAGCCCGACCGCTCGCGGTTCAACGATGAGCAGTTGTTGATGCGGGAGAGACCATCATGAAAAAAGACTATGTGCTGCGGGCGGTGTGCGCGACGCTGGCGCTCGCGTTCGTCGTTTTCGCCGCCCAAACGATGCGTGCGCAAGCGATTGAGTCGACGCCGGAGACCGAACAATCCGGGGTGAATCTCGCGCCCCCGGTCGCCCAAATGTTTGACGAGTACGGTCGCGTCGGCCATTGCGATTGGACAGCGCGGCTCGACCATGTGTCCGCACGATGACTTCGGGCGTTGCCGCGCGTGCGCCGGACGAAACTTTGAAAGATGGTCGTGAAGCGAGTAGTTTAGATTCAAAGAGAATGCAGTAAGGAGTTTTGAACATGCCAGTGACAATTTTAATCCCGACCGCGCTCAGGCAATTCGCGGGCGGAAAGTCAGAAATCGAAGTCGAGGCGCAAACGGTCGGTGAGGCGCTAGACCACTTGATGGGCGAGCACGCGGATTTGCGCAAGCATCTCTACAGCGAGCAGAACGCCCTGCGCAATTTCGTCAACGTCTATGTCAACGACGACGACATCCGGCACGCCGAACGGCTCGACACGCCCGTCAAAGAGGGCGACACGGTGAGCATCATTCCGGCGATTGCGGGCGGCGTGGCGGCGGAGCAAGCGATGGGCGCGGCGCAGTCTGATGTCGCCGAATTACCTTCGTTGTCGAACGACGAAATCGCGCGTTACAGCCGACATCTCATCATGCCGGAGGTCGGCATGGAGGGGCAGCGCAAGCTGAAAGCCGCGCGCGTGCTGATGATCGGGACGGGGGGGTTGGGCGCGCCGCTCGGAATGTATCTGGCGGCGGCGGGCGTCGGCACGCTCGGCCTCGTCGATTTCGACGTGGTTGATGCGTCGAACTTGCAGCGGCAGATCGTCCACGGCACGAAGGATGTCGGGCGACCGAAAATCGAGTCGGCGCGCGACCGTCTGAGCGACATCAACCCGAACGTCAAGTTTGAAACTCACGAGACGCGCCTGACGAGCGACAACGCGCTCGAACTCTTCCGCGACTTCGACATCATCGTTGACGGCACGGACAATTTCCCGACGCGCTATCTCGTCAACGATGCGTGCGTGCTCGCGGGCAAGCCGAACGTCTACGGCTCGATTTTCAGATTCGAGGGACAGGCGAGCGTGTTCTGGGCTGAACGGGGTGCGTGTTATCGTTGTCTGTATCCCGAACCGCCGCCGCCGGGACTCGTCCCATCGTGCGCGGAGGGCGGCGTGCTCGGCGTCTTGCCCGGCATCGTCGGCGCGATTCAGGCCAACGAAACCATCAAGTTGATTCTCGGTGGCGGCGAACCGCTCATCAATCGTCTGTTGCTGTTCGATGCGTGGAAGCTGCGCTTCCGTGAATTGAAATTGCGCAAAGACCCGGAGTGCCCCGTGTGCGGCGAGAACCCGACCGTCACCGAACTGATCGACTACGAAGAATTTTGCGGGCTGCGACCGCCGACCGCCGCCGCGCCCGCGACCCACATGGAGGAACAGATACAGATGGAAGAGATTAGTGCCACCGAACTCAAAGCGCGGCTCGACGCGGGCGACGACATTCAAATCATCGACGTGCGCGAGCCGAACGAGTACGACATCGCGCGCATCCCCGACTCGAAGCTGATTCCGCTCGGACAGGTCACCGGACGCGCCGACGAAATCGACCCCGACCGCGAAACGGTCGTCCATTGCAAGATGGGCGGGCGCAGCGCCAAAGCCATCGAAGCTTTAACGCGCGCGGGCTTCAAAGGCCGTCTCGTCAATCTCACGGGCGGCATCACCGCGTGGTCGAACGAAGTTGATCCGAGCGTGCCCAAATACTGAGCGCACACGCCAGACCAAAAACACGCCCGTCGCAAACTTTGCGGCGGGCGTTTCTCTTTCCGCGACGGCTTGCCGCGGGCGGCCCTTTGTTTCTGGTCGGGTAACCAGGCGTCAAAAAAAAAGCGGCGCGTCGGGCGGACGACAGATCGGTTGCCCCGACGGTCGCTGCCCTTCAAAAAATTGAATTGACAATATCAGGGTCGTGAGTTATAAGCCGGATGCTCAAGGTCGTCCGGCGCAACGCGCGTTTTCATCTGACGCACGCCCTTCTCAAGTCGAACCGCCACCGGCGCAAGGTAACGTCAATCGTTTAGCCTCAACCGGCGCTCACAAAACGCGGTCTCATCAATAACTACGAGCAACTTGCGGGAAGTGGACGACGTGATCCCGATTTCCCCGGTTGCGCCACGTCTCAATCCTCGAATCCGCGCAGCCGCGATGGGAGAACCCCTCCATGAGTTTGCAAAACGGAAACAGTCAGCATCCTGAATCGTTCGAGCGGCGGAATGAGGTTCGCGTCGGGCTGGTGATGTACGGCGGCGTCTCGCTCGCGATTTACATCAACGGCGTGGCGCGCGAATTTTTCCGCGCGGTGCGTGGCAACGGCGTTTACAAGTTGCTCAAGGCGTTGCGCGACACCGACCTTGTGGTTGACATCGTCAGCGGCACTTCCGCCGGGGGCATCAACGGCATTCTGCTCGCCTACGCCCTGTGCAACGATAAGGACTTCGCTTCGACCGCGAATCTGTGGCGGCGCGACGGCGACATCCGACGGCTCCTGCGCTCGCCCGACGGCAGCGATCCGAGCCAGTCCATCCTCAACAGCGAAGGCTATTACCAGCCTCGTCTCGAAGACGCCTTTCGCGGCATGGAGGATTACACTCCGCAGGATGATGTCGAACTTAATTTCAATTCCAATGTCAAAGAACTCGATCTCTTTGTGACCGGCACGGACGTTGACGGCAACATCTACACGCAGTTCGACGACGCCGGGCATCCCATCGATGTCAAAGACCATCGCTCGATCTTTGTGCTCAAACACCGTGCGGGGCGCAAGGAACAGTTCAGCCCCTATCCGAGCTATCACGACCCGAACAACAACCCTGCCGCGACCTTTGGCGCGCTCGCCAAACTCGCGCGCATCACCTCTTGTTTTCCGGCCTTCTTCGCGCCCGTACACGTCTCGACCGATAACGCAGACGAAGACCGCAAACTCCAGTTGTGGGGCGCGCTCGGTAAAGATGCGTGCTTTCTCGACGGCGGCGTGATCGACAACAAACCCTTCACCTACACGCTGCGGGAAATCTTCAACCGCACCTCGACGCGCGAGGTTGACCGTAAACTCTTCTACGTCGAACCCGATCCCGAACGCTGGACACAGCCCGCCCGCGCGACCAAACCAAACATCCTTCAGGCCGTGCTCGCCTCGCTCATCGGCATCCCCGGTTACGAAAGCATCTCCGACGACCTCAAACTGCTCGCCACGCACAACACTAAACTCAAACAGTATCGGCGTTTGGTCTCGGCGCTGAAAAATCAGCGGAGCGCGGCACGCTCCGACCGCGCGACAAACGGCGAAGCCTCCGCCGACAGCAGCTTATACGAACAATCGCGCCTGATGTCGCTCAGCGAGCGGGTCGTGCGGGGCGTGTTGCGTAAAGACGGCGCTGAGGTGCACTTCAGTCCTGAAGAGCGGCGCGTCGCTGCCGAGTTGCACACTCAGTTCGACAAACATCTCGGCAAATCCAGAGCCCTGTTTGAAGACTTCGACGTTAGTTATCGCCTCCGCCGTCTCTATCATGTGGTTTATGTCATCAACTCGCTGCTCTACGGCGAAGACCTCCTACCCGCGAAGGGGACGGAGAAGATGCTCCAACTTGAAAAGAAGTACAAAGGATTATGGGCGGCGCTGAACCGCCAGATCGAGATTCTCGAAATCTTGCAGGCACGCATGGAAAATCTCATCGACGGCGCGGACTTCGAGTTACACAAAAAATGGGAGTCGGTGCGCAGCGGGAGCGCGATGCCCGAAGAAGTGTCGGACACAATTTGGTGGGAAGCGGGCGCGGCGCTCAACATGTTGCTCAATACCGATATCGTGATTCCGGCGACCGGCGAGGAAATAAAGATCGCCGCGAAGTTGCGTGACGCATACCGGACGAGCCTGAAGAAGAGAGCGCCCGTCGATCCACAGTGCCTCAACGCGCTCAGCAACCAGTTAAAGAAGTCGGTCGCCTACATCACGCAAAACTTCGTCACGAATAACCTCAAGACGGTATCGTCGAATCACAACCTGCTGGATATCCTCGACTCCTACGAAGCCGAACTCCTCTCGCAGTTTTTGACGACCCATCCCGGCCTCGTCGTACGTGCGTCACAGGGCTGGCCGAAACCCCTGCCGGTCAGCCCTGAAGCGTTTCGTGAGGGCTGCCGTGCGAATCCCGACTTGCGTCTGGCCGACGTTGTTCATCAAGCCTACTACAACTTTCGTGCGCTCGATGAAGTCCTGTTGCCCATCGAGCTGATCGGAGACCTCAATGAGAAAGACATCGTCGAGACGATTCGCATCAGCCCCGCCGATGCCGAGAAGGGTTTCAGCAGCAAGAGCCTCGCCGACAAGGTTTCGGGTGACGCGCTCTATCATTTCGGCAGCTTCTTCAAACGCTCCTGGCGTTCAAACGACATTCTGTGGGGACGGCTCGACGGCTGTTGCCAACTCATCGAGACGCTGCTCGTCCCCGAAAAAATCGAAGCCGCGCTGAGCGGGCGCGGGCGCGCAAGGGTGCGCGCCTACTTTTGCCTGACGCCGGACGACGGACAATGCTTCGACTGGATTCCGGCGATGTCGCCCGAAAAAATGTTTCCGCACGCCGGAGCCGAAACGCATCGCATCCTCCGCGAATGGGTCGGGCAGATGCTTTCGGCGGACGAGGAAATGCATCGTGGGGCGTTTGTGAAAGAGGTTTTCGACGAGCGGCTACGGCTGTTGATAGAAGCGGCGCAATTGGAAATCCTCTGGGAGGAGGTGCCCAACGTCATCACCGACGCGCTCGAAGAACAGACGCAGTGGAATCAGTTCAACATGCCCGTGCTCGCGGCAAGGCGGCGCTGGCCGTTCCAAAAACAGGTGACGAGCACCGTGCTCGACCCGAAGTTCTCCTTCACCCCGGCGCAGGGAAGCCTCGACCCGTTTGTCGCCGTCGTCGCGGCGGCGGGCAAGACCAATTCCGTGATGGAGAGTTTGAAGGACACCGGCGGCGCGTCGCCGAAGACACCCGCCGACACCAGGATGGGGCGGTTCTTCAAGAACGAGTACCGCGTCGGCACGGAAGACCTGTTGCGCGACATGCCGATGTTGGTGCTGTTTGAAATCATCTCCGTCTCGATGCTCGTGCTGCGCAACTGCATCCTCGACATCCTCGGCCCCAACGCCGCCAGAGTGCGCGGCAAACTGCTCTATCAACTCGGAGTTGACTTGCCGCTGCGCGCCTTTCATTCCGTCGTGATTCTGCTGAGGCGCGCGCCGGGTTCGTGGCTCGCCATCCAGATCGGTCTCGCCGTGCTCGCCGTGCTCGCGCTGCTGGTCGGCATCAACTGGCGGAATCCGATCTTCATCAACGACAGGAACGAAATTCTCCTCAAGTGGTTTCTGGTGTTCATCGTGCTGCCGGTCGTGGTTCTCGGATCGCAGGCGTTTTTTCTCTGGCGCGGCAGAATCACCAACCGCCACTGGCGACGCTGGCTGCGCGATGTCGGCGTGACTCTCCTGCTCGTTACCCCGGTGCTGTCGATTGTGCTCACCTTTCAAAACCTCTTGCCCGTGATTTTGCGAAACACGAAGAGCTTCTACCAACTGGCGCAAGAGGCGCTGTTCGTTCGTTTCGCCGGGCTGTTCTGGCCGTCGATAACTCAGACGACGCCGAAGGCGACCGGTCTGCTCGCGGCGACGCTCGACGTAGCCGCGCACGGGATGGTGATTCTGACGCTGATCGGCTGTCTTGTCGGCATCGTGTTTGGCATCAACCTGCGGCGGCTGCTTGGCCGCAGCCGGAAGTTTCAACGTGAAGATTTGGAAGCGATGTTGGTCAGATACTTTTCAATCGACGAGATCGACGAGATCGCGCGACGGCTGGAGATCGAACTTCCCGCGAGCGTCAAAGAGTTCAAGGCGCGTCAGAGCGACGGGCTAACGCACGTCGTGTCATTTGAAGCGAATTTAATCGCGGTCAAACACGAATCCGCCGCGAAACTCGTGAGCGAAGCGGCTCTCCAACAAAGGACTTCCAAACTCGGATGGTTCGCCGAGCGCTTCGCGCGCGGACGTAAAGCCGTCGAAGTCTTCGCGCGAGCGTTCGCCACAACGAAGAGCCGCGACCGGCTCGGAAAGCTCGAACAGGAGATGCGTCAGGTGAACCCGGAAGCGCTCCGCTGAGGCATCGCGAGGTTGTTTGGCATCGGTGTCGTTGAAGCGTCGGCGCGGGAATCGGCTCAGAGTTTTCCGGTGGCGATTAAAAGCTCGGCATTGAGAATGGCCGCGCCTGCCGCGCCGCGAATCGTGTTGTGGCTGAGCGTGACGAAGCGATAATCGAGCACCGTGTCGGGCGCGATGCGTCCCACCGTGACGCTCATACCGTCTCCGGCGGCGCGGTCGAAGCGGGGCTGCGGGCGGTCGCGCTCATCGCGCACGATGACGGGTCGCGACGGCGCAGAACGAAGTTGCAACTCCTGCGGCAGCGAACCGAACGACGCGAACGCCTCGCACACCTCATCCTTTCCAGCCGGACGCGCGAGCCTGACGCGTACCGCCGCCATGTGCCCGTCAGAGACGTTGACGCGATGACACTGCGCGCTCACTTTGAAGGGCGCATCCACGATCCCGCCGTCGTCGAACCGTCCCAGAATCTTCCGCGTCTCGGTCTCGATCTTCTCTTCTTCGCCGTCGATGTGCGGAATCACGTTGTCGATAATGTCCAGCGAGGCGACGCCGGGATAGCCCGCGCCGGAGAGCGCCTGCAACGTCGTCGCGACGACCGCTTCGACGCCGAAACGCGCGTGGAGCGGCGCGAGCGCGAGCGCAATCATGATCGTCGAGCAGTTCGGATTAGTCACGATGAAACCCTTGTCGAACCCGCGCCGCGCGCGTTGCGCGTCGAGCAGTGCGACGTGTTTGTGATTGATTTCGGGAATCAGCAGCGGCACGTCCGCATCCATCCGAAACGCCGACGAGTTGCTGATGACCGGAAAGCCCGCGCGTGCAAATGCCTCTTCCGTGTCGCGCGCCATGCCGCCCGGCAAGCTCGAAAAAACGAGGTCGCAATCGAGCGGCGGTGCGGGCGGCGCGACGATCAACGACCTCGCCGCCGCCGGCATCTCGCCCGCCAGACGCCACGCGCACGCTTCCTCGTAGGCGCGCCCCTGCGAGCGATCGGAAGCCGCCAGCGCGGTCACTTCAAACTGCGGATGCCCCTCCAGCAGTTGAAGAAAACGCTGTCCGACCGCCCCCGTCGCGCCCAAAATTCCAACCCTGTACTTCTTGCTCATCAATTCTCCAAGCATACCGGGTGACAGGTAAAAATCGCGACGGGTGGCGGGTGACAAAAAGTTAAAGATAATGTTTTTGTCGCCCGCCACCCGTCACTCGTCACATGTTTTCCCGGTCACGTGTCGCAGCTGTGATAGCGAGTTGCAATAGAAGGGCGCACCTAAAAGAGAGGCGCCGCCCGGTAGCGCGAGCCTCCGGCTCGCATTGAGCGTGCTTGGGGCACGCTGGCCAGCGGGACGCTGGCGCTCCCAGCATTCACCCATTTGCAACGCACGATAGTCCTTCGCCGATGCGTCGCACGCCCTCGGCGATGACTTTGAGATCGGCGCAGAAGGAGACGCGCAGAAAACCCTCGCCCTCTTTGCCGAAGGCCGCGCCGGGGACGGTGATGACGCCGTGCGCGAGCAGCATTTCGGCGACGCTCAAAGAGTCGCCGTAGGCGCGCGTGTCAATCATCGCGTAGAACGCGCCGTCGGGGGTCGCGGCTCGCAAGTCGAGTTCGCGCGCGAGCGTCTCAAGCAGAAAGTCGCGGCGTTGGCGAAAGATGCGACGGAAATCTCCGCGCGCTTGTTCGGCTTCGGGCGTCCACGCGGCGAGCGCGGCTTTCTGTGAGACGGTCGATGCGCAGGTCGTGACGTAGCCGTGCAGCACGAGCGAACTGTTGACGACCGCTGCCGTCTCGCCGCCGCCGCATAGCCAGCCGACGCGCCAGCCCGTCATGCTCATCGACTTCGACAAGCCGTTGATGACAAGCGTGCGCGCGTAAAAGTCCGCGATTGACGCCGGACGCTCTGCCGCGTAATAAATTTCTCGATAGATTTCGTCGCTGACGACGAAGGCGCGCGTGTCGCGCAGCGCGTCGGTCATCGCCGCGAGGTCGTCCGGCGAGAGCGTGCGCCCGGTCGGGTTCGACGGGCTGATACAAACGACGACTCTCGTACGCGGGGTAAGGTGGCGTCGGAAGTCTTCGATGTCGAAGGCAAACTCGCGCGCGGCGGGCATTCGATAATAGACCGGACGCCCGCCCGCCATACGCACGATGGTCGGGTAGGCGACGAAGCCGGGGTCGGGCAACAGCACCTCGTCGCCCTCGTCAACGAGCGTCAACAGCGCGAGGTAGAGAGCCTCCTGCGAACCGGCGGTGATGACGACGCTTTCCGGCGTCGCGCCGAGTCCGGCGTTGTCAGACGCGACGAGTTCGCGCAACGCGGGCAGTCCGGCGTGCGTGGTGTAGCCGTTCTGTTCCTCCGTGACGATGCGTGCGGCGGTGTGGCGGATGCAGTCGGGCGTCGGGAGGTCAGGCTCGCCGAGTCCGAGATTGATGCTGCCGGGAAGCGCGCGGTCGAAGAGTTGTCGAATCAGGCTTTTTTGGATTCCGCGCAGGCGGCGCGCCGGCTCGAAGTCGTTCAACGCAGGTAGTCCTCCAGTTGGGTCGCGGCGTCGGTCTTCTCGTCGCGATACTTGACGATGACCGGCGCGTAGAGCGACAGCCCCCACGCGCGCCCGCGCTCGCTCTCGACCGCGCGCGTGCCGGGCACGACCACC
>JBGTHJ010000450.1:0-4183 GCA_041746175.1 Pyrinomonadaceae bacterium | reverse complement strand
GGGGGCGCGCATTCGACCGCCGCGTCCGCGCCCGACGCATCGCACGCGCCCGGCACGCTCGAAGAACTCGAACGCCGGCACATCCTTCAGGTGCTGGCCGAGATGGGCGGCAACCGCGAACGCGCCGCCGTCGTCCTCGGCATCTCCGCCCGCACGCTCTACCGCAAACTGCGCGAATACGAAGAAAAACCGCGACCCGCCTGAGCCTTTCGGCGTCTCCCCTCTTCGACTGACGTTTTGTCAGGCGGCTGACAAAACGTCAGTCGTCTTTGTCACACCGCGTCCGCCCGGTCACGCCGGTTAATTCTCCTTCATGTTTTCCAAGTGGTTCTCTAGCCGACGTTTAAGTCTGCGGAGAGGTGCGCGCGAAGACGGGGCACGGCGCTTGATTAGGCGTGCAGGGCTGGCCGTGTGTTCGGGGTCGGTTAAGTTCAAGGCGGGAAGAGGAGAGCCGATGGCGAGTGTGATGATTTGCGACGACGACAAAGCGATGGCTGAAAGTCTGGTGGCCGCGTTGCGCGCCGCCGGGCACGACGCCGAGATGTGTCGTCACACGATGGACGTACTGCGTGCCGCCGCCGACGGGCGCTTCGACCTCATCGCGCTCAGCCTCGACATGGCCGGGTTCGGTCGGACGGGGGCGATGGACGCATTGCGTGAAATTGCCCCGCACACCTCGCTCATCGCGATGCACAAACGACCCACCGAAATCATGCGCGCGGCGACGCACGCGCAATTCGTCGCTGTGCTGCCGCGCCCCGTCGCGGTCAAAGATTTTATGTACGCCGTGGCGTGCGCGCTCAATGCGCGCACGGCGGTTGTCCGAAGAAGTACCTCCCAAACAGGGATGTGACCACTACGCGCGCACATGTCCCGCCATTCCTCAGTCAAACATCTCGCCCTCGGGCAAGAAAATTTAAGGAGACGATTATGACCAAGTTGAGAAAAAAATTGGGCGTCCTGCCGCTGGCGTTGTTCCTGCTGGTGGCGAGCGGCGCGGCCTTCGGTTTCGCGCAGAAGCAACTGGCGCGAGCCGAGCAGGGTCGTCCGGAAGTAAAAGTCCTGCTGGCGGGGACGGTCGAACGCGAGGGCGCGCAGGTGGCGCTCGATAAAGTCGAAGCCGTCAAACCGGGCGAGGTGCTGAATTGGAACATCACGTCGTTGAACGAAGGCACGGCGGCGGCGCGCTCGTACAAAACGGTCGGCCATGTTCCGACGGGGACGGCCTTCGTCGCGGGCAGCGCGGTCGCCGAAAACGGTTCGACCGTGACCTACAGCATCGACGGTGGCAAGACCTTCTCGACGCAGCCCGTCATCGAAGAGAAACAGGCCGACGGCTCGACCAAAGACGTGCCCGCGCCCGTTTCGATGTACACAGAAGTTCGCTACGAGTGGTCGGATGCGCTGGCCGCCGGCGGCCAACTCTCGGCTTCCTACAAAGTGCGCGTCAAATAAAAGCCGCGCGCCGAAACTCGTCTCCGGGTTTATACCGAGCGCGCCTCACCACACTTCCCCACGGCGACCACCCTTCCCGCCGTCACCGACTATGAGGACTGATGATGACTACCAGATATAAAACCTGCTACTCCCACAGTGCGCTGTCGCGCGTCTTTGCGCTGCTGGCAATCGTGTGCATTTCGTTTGCACCCGCGCTGGCGCAAACGACCGACGGCGGCACGGTGATTTCCAACCAGGCTTCGGCCACCTACACCGACGGCGGCGGCGGCAATTTTTCAACCGTCTCAAACACCGTAACGGTCACGGTCTCGAACGTCTCCGGTCTGGCGATTACGCCCGATGCCGGAACGAATCCGAGCGTCGTCCCCGGACAGACGAGCGTTGACTTCCCGTTCACCGTGACGAACACAAGCAACTTTGCGACACAGGTACGCTTCCTCGCATCGGGCGCGTCGATTCAACTCTCCGGCCCGGCGACGGTGACGGCGGCGGTTATCGATGTGACCAACAACGGCCTCGGCGCGGGCGACACCGACATTCTCGGTAACGCCGCCGATGTCATTTCGGCGGCCCTCGCGCGCAACGCCAGTATTACGGTCATCGTCCGCGTGAGCGTCAACGCGGGAGCCGCCGCCGGCTCGACGATCAACGTCCGACTCGGCGATGCGGCGGGCGGCGGTCCGACCTTCGACAACCAGACCGCGAACAGTTCCGCCAATGAAGTGCGCACTTCATCGGGCGCGTCCGCGCCGGTCAACGGCGAATCGGAAGCGCGCGGCGACATCGACGCGACCGTCCAGAACGACGTGCAACTCCGCGCCGTGCTGACCGCGCCCGCGGGTCCCGTCGCGCTCGGCTCCGACATCACCTACACCGTCCAACTCTGCAACGACGGCAACCGTCCGGCCACCGCCGTCACGCTCGGCGCGTTCACGGGCGTCTATATCGTAGTGCCCGTCCCCGTCGGCACGGCGTTGTCGGCGGCCAACTCGTTCCCCGCCGGAACGACCCTCTACACGAACTCGTCGCTCGCGACCGCGCCGCTCGCCGCGACGTGGGCGAACACGCCTGCGGGTACGGTCACGCGTGTGGCGATCAACGTCGGCGCGACGCTCGGAGCCGCGACGTGCAGCGGCACGTTCAATTTCATCGCGACCATCACTACGACCAACGCGACGACGCCGATCTATGAAATCATCGACGGGTTCGGCACGAACACCGTCGGCGCGACCGTCACCGACCAGTCGGGCGATGGCCTGACCAACAACGGCGACGGCAACGCCAACTTCAACGAGCCGATCATCGGCGGCACGGCTGTCGCGGGACAGGGCTTCCAGTTGATCACGCTCTTGCAGCAAATCGGCAACGTGCTCATCGGGCCGCTCGGTCAGCCCGCCGCCGTCGGCCCGACCGACAGCAACGACGACTACTCGAACCGCAGCGTTTCGACCGGCATCGCGGGCGTCGCGCCGGGCGGCGTCACAACCGCCGGGGGCACGATTGATTTCTCCAACACCGTGCGCAACACCGGCAACGCCAACGATATCTTCACGCTGACCGCGCCGACCGTTCCGGCGGGCTACACCGTCGAGATCAGCATCAACGGCGCGGGCGGCCCGTTCACGACCGTTTCGGGCGGCGGCAGCGTCGCGCTCCCGCTCAACTTCGGGCAGGATGCCAACATCATCGTCCGGGTCACCGCGCCCGCCGGACAAACCGTGCTGACGGGCTTCGCCACCGTGATCCGCGCGAGATCGGGCAACACCAACACCAATTTCAACGAGACCATCGACCGCCTCTACACCGGTTTCCTCCGGTTGACGAAGTCGGTCACGGTCATCAACGGAACGGGTGTCGGCGGCGCGACCGATGCGGTGCCGGGCGCGGTCATCCAGTACACCATCAGCTATCAGAACGTGTCGTCAACGGGCGGCTCGAACAACGCGACGTTGACGGCTTCGTCAATCGTCATCACCGAAGACGGCAACGCCGCGCCGAACAACTGGGGCGCAACGACCGATCAGGTCGTCGGTTCGGCCACCGACTCGCTCGGCGGCACGATCACCGGCGACGCGATTGGCTCGACGCTTCTGACCGACACGGTGGCGACGCTCGCACCGCAGCAGTCAGGACAGTTCGTCTTCCGGCGCACGATCAAATAGCCGCCGGCAACCCACCGGACGAACCAGGGACAGGTGACAACGGATGAGAGACGGGGCGTCTTGAAGCCCCCGTCTCTTATCCATCGAAACAGTTGATCGGCGAGTTGAGAGTTGACTGAAATGGACGGTTCATATTCATCCCTGATGATCGCTCATCCTTCAGCTTCCCGACTTGCCCCTGGCCGGAGCGCCTCCTGAACGTTCATGCCTAACACCCGCTACCAGAGAATCACGGTCATCATCGCGCTCGTGCTGCTCGTCACATCGTTGACGGGCACGCGGGCGGCGGGCGTCATGCAAGATTCGACGACGGCTGGCACTGTTATCTCCAACCGCGCCGAAGCGAGTTATGAAGACGCCGAAGGCACCGGCTTTGCGACCGTCTCGCCGACCATCACGGTCACGGTCCTGACCGTCTCCGCGCTGGTCGTCACGCCCGACGAGACCGAACCCTCCGCCGCCGTCTCCGCCAACGAGCGTGTGACGCGGTTGTTCCGCGTCTGCAACACGGGCAACACGCCCGACCTCTACACCATCACACGCGCCGAAGCGAGCGCGCCCGC
>JBGTHJ010000449.1:0-2986 GCA_041746175.1 Pyrinomonadaceae bacterium | reverse complement strand
CCGTCGCCGCCGTTGCCGCCCTGCCCGCCGTTGCCCGCCCCGCCTTCCGGACAGTCACAATCAGCGCCGTCGCCCCCTCTGCCGCCATCCTGCCCTCTTCCGCCGGGACCACCCTGCCCGCCCGTGCCGCCCGTGCCGCCTCTACCGCCGTGAGCGATAAAATGGAATGTATCGGTGGCTCCGTCGGGAATCATATAATTTATGGGCTGCGCATTGTCTCCACGATTGCCTGTGCCACCCATCTTCCCGGCGCCTCCTGATGAAACGGCAGCCAGACCCGAAACCCCCTCACCGCCGGCAGAGTTACTGCCGCCGCATGTGCCGGTTCTGCCCATCGGCGCTACCGGGTTCGACAGGTCGGCGTCAGGTCCGGGCGCTCCGGGGTCTCCGGTTCTGCCTTGCGCCGCCTGTCCTTTGGCGACACCGATCACCTGTTGGAGAGCGTTCCATCCGGGCGCGTTTCCAGCCAGCGACAACTTGTGATAAGCAACCCGTCCGGTCTCTTCCGACTCGGCCAGTTCTTTCTTCTCCACCCAACTCAGCGCGCTGGTATCGACCGTGATGCGCCCCCCTTGAATCAAACGCGGGGCCGCAAAAGAGCGCGGCATCTCGATGCCATCGAAGTTCGCGGCGGCATACTGCAAAGGACGCCCCGCGCCTAAAGCCTGCACCGTCGTGCCGAGCACTCCGCTGCTCTCAATGGGGAACACACTGATACTGTAGTTACCCTTGATGAGAACCTCACGTCCTTCAAAGACAAGATGTTTGACAAGGATTACGGTATCTCCCGTGAGTTGCACTTTCTCCGGTAGATAAAGGGTGTCGGCCAAAAGCGCCCCGCGCACCGATTTCCCCAGTTGCCGCACCTTCAACAACTCCGGCATCTGATTGAGGACGGGCGCCAGTGTTCTCGGCCAGTTGGGTTCGAGGAGTATGTCGGGATCGAACGGAACACCCTTCCGGCGCAACAACTCTCGTCCCGCTTTGAAATTTTCACGCTTGCGCGTGGACTGCTCTTGTTCCTGACGTAGTTGCTGCAAGGCGCTCAAACGAGAGGGTTGTTGTGCGGCGACGAGGTTAAGGTTGAAAGTGGGCGCAACGCTCAACGGAAAGACGAGCAGCAGCGTGAGAAGAAGCGAAAGGTAGAGTGTTTTCACCGTGTCCTCCACACTTGACGTAGCCGTAGCTCCGTCATTGTATAGATGAAGTGACAGAGTTCGTCGTGAGTGGCGCGATGCCGTTGTGAGAAGCAAGCGACTTCCCGTCCAAACTACGACTCATCGCTAAAGGGCGTCGGGAGCGAGAATGTGCTGGAACTGTCCGGCAGCCTATAGCCGTACGCCTCTTCTGTCCCGGCTGTCAACATAATAAAGTCATCCGTCAAACTTTCGGTTCCTTTCGATTCGATGTGTTGAGACTTATGCGATGTTATAGCAAGTTGCAATTGCATGTAGCACATAAAAGAGCGGCATCGCCCGGGAGCGCGAGCGTCCCGCTCGCATTGAGCGTTCGGAGAACGCGAACCATTGAACGTGCTCCGAGCACGCTGGCCAGCGGGACGCTGGCGCTCCCGGCACTCACCCAATTACAAACCGCTATAGGAATTACGCGGTGCGGTTTTCCAGCGGCGTAGTTCCGCATGGCACATCGCCGCGTCCCGGTTCGGCGAAATGTTATACTGGGTGACAAATCGGTAAGCGTCGGAAGAAGGTCAACCATCATGAGTTTTTGGGATAGTCTGACGAATCTCGTCGAAAGGCAGCTAGTCAACCGCGCCTTCAACATGAGCGGCCAGCACAAGGATTTCTACTGCGAAACGTGCAGCCGCATCACCGACCACATCTCGATCAGCCACGCGGCCAGCCTCCGCCGCGCCAACCCGCGCGAACCTTTGCGGATGCGCGCGGTCTTCCACGTCGTCGGCAAACTGAGCGACCTCAACCCCGCCGAGAATATGCTGCGCGGCAGACCCTACCGCTGCGGACAGTGCGGCGAGGAAACGCTCGACTGAGCAACCCGCAGACAACAGACGGAAGCCGGTCAAAGCCCCCTTATCGCGAGTTGCGATTGAATGTCGCGCTTCAAAGAGAGGCATCACCCGGGAGCGCGAGCCTCCGGCTCGCATTGAGCGTTCGGAGAACGCGAACAACCGAGCGTGCATGGGGGGCACGCCGGCCCGCGAGACGCTTGCGCTCACAGCATTCGCCCATCTGCAAAGCACAATAAAGAGTCGCGTCGCCACCCGTTGCCCGCCGCCTACCGTTGCTCGCCGCCTATCGCCTGCGGCCTGTCGTCATCAACTAACAGTTTCAAAACGCACGCGGCGCGCGGCGAGCACTTCTTCGGCGGCGCGGATGCCGTGGTCGAAGGCTTCCTCAAAGAGCGCGATGCCGCTGAGGTCTGTGTGCGCGAAATGAATCGCGCGGAAGGGACGCGCCGCGGCGCGGCGCGCACCGTCCCAGATAAAGCCGGGGCGCGGGCGAATCATCGCGTGTCCCCAACGCATCACGTCGATCCGTTCGACGAGTGCGCGGATGTCAGCGTGCGCCCGCGCGAGGTCGGTCAGCACGACATCCGCCCACCCGCGCCAGTCGGTCGAAAGCAGGCGCGTGCGCGCGGCGCGCGGGTCGGCGTCGGTGAGCGGATAGTAGTAGGTGAAGACGGTCGGGCCGCGATCCAAGCCGCGCTGGTGTGTGGCGACGACGTAGCCGAGCGAAGGGCTTTCGTAAAGCACGTTGTCCCACGCGAGCGGGAAGCTGCTGAAACTTTGGCGCGGCCTGTCCTTCAAAAAAAGGTTTGCCACCATCCACGCCCCGTACTCGAACTCCGCGACGTGCGGCGGCGCGCTCTCGCGAAAAGGGCGTATCAAGTACCGCGACAGGAATTGCGGCGCGGCGAAAATCACCTGCTGCGCGTGGAAGCCGGAGGCGCGGCGCGCGTCGTCGCCGCCGACCGCCACGACATCGACGCCCGCGCGCCCGTCTTC
>JBGTHJ010000448.1:0-9722 GCA_041746175.1 Pyrinomonadaceae bacterium | reverse complement strand
GTCAGTCGTGTAATCGTGTGCCCGCTATGCCTGTTGTCGCGCATTGGGCACGACTTCTATCATGCGGTAGAAGTGGGTAGCAACTGAAAGTCTTGCACCGAAGGTGCATAGTTTTGCACTAGCGTGTCTGGGACAATAAATACCTTATCTGGCGCACGTCTGCGCGCGTCCGCCGTCGATTGAGTAGGTCGCGCCCGTGATCCACGCGGCGCGTTCGGAGGCGAGAAATAGTATGAGGTCGGCGACTTCGCGCGCCTCGCCGACACGACCGAGCGGGTGCGTCGTCTGCGAGTGTTCGAGAAAGGCGGCGTACTTATCTTCGCCCATCCCCGCGCGACGATGAACCTCCGTGCGGACGACACCGGGATTGACGGCGTTGACCCGGATACCCTGGGGCGCGAGTTCGAGCGCGGCGCAGCGCGTCAGTTGATCGACGCCCGCCTTCGAGACACAGTAGGCGAGCACGCCGGGAAAGGCGCGCAGCCCCGTCACGCTCGATACGTTGACGACGTTGCCGCGTCGCGCCGCGAGATGCGGCATGGTGAGTTGCATCAGGTGAAAGACGGCGCGCAGGTTGACGTTCAACATCTCGTCCCATGCCGCGAGCGTCGTGCTTTCAATCGTCCCGTTCGCGAGAATCCCCGCCGCGTTGACCAGCACGTCGATGCCGGAAAACTTTTCGACCGTCGCCGCCACCCCGCGCGCGGCGTCCTGCTCCGACGTGACATCCGCGCTAATCGTCAACACGTCCGTCCCGCGCCCGCCAATTTCCGACGCGACCTTTTCCAGCGCCGCGCGGTCGCGCCCGACGAGCGCAACGTGCGCGCCCGCCTCCGCGAAGCGCAAAGCCGTCGCGCGACCGATGCCCGATGTCGCGCCCGTCACCAACGCGACGCGCCCGCTCAACTCTGCGTCCATGTCGTTTCTCCCTCTGCGAAATTGATCTCCGACGCACCGGCATCTTACCGCACGCGCCCGTCATTGGCCGAATCCGGAGCGGTCAAACTAACCGCACGGTTGAATAAAGCGACCGCCGGGCGCGCGAACGCGCGACGTTGACGGAGAAAGCCCGTAGATTTGGGCGTTTTGCGGCGAGGTTAAAGCAACCCGCTGGTTGACAAACTGGACGCCGGAACGTAGCATCTAAAACATCGTGGCAGCCAGCATCACAAACTCTCTGGGAACTTCGCGGGAAGTCATCGTGCAGCAGTTACGCGCGCGGGGCGGGATGCGCGCGGACGAATTGGCGTCGGTTTTAGGAGTCTCCAAGCAGTGCGTGCGGAAGCATCTGGAAGTGCTTGAGCGCGAGCGTTACGTCGAGCACGCGCCGGAGCGCGGCGAGCGCGGGCGACCGCTCCACATCTTCCGTCTGACGACCAAAGCCGAAGAACTCTTCCCGAAGCGTTACGATGTTTTTGCGAAGGCGGTGCTCCGGCAGGTCGGCGCGGTGTGGGGCGAGCGCGGTTTGAACGCGGTGTTCTGCGGTTGCGCCAACGAGACGATTCAAGACCTGCGACCGCAACTAGAAGGGCTGGCGTTCGACGCGCGCGTCCGGCGTCTGACCGAGTTGCTCGGTGAGATGGGTTATGAAGCCGAAGCGGAAAAGTTGGACGACGGCTCGTATCTGCTGACCGAGTGGAATTGCCCGCAGGCCGATGTCGCGCGCGACTACCGGCAGTTGTGCGATCAGGAACTAATCGTTTACAGAGACTTGCTCGGCACGGAAGTTTTTCGCGAGTCGCGCATCGCGGGCGGCGCCACGCGCTGCTCCTATCGCGTCCTTAAACCAAAAAGAAAGTGAGTCGTAAATCGCCAATCGTAAATAGACAAACACAGCAGGCGAGCTTCCTGTCTTAACGATTGACGCTTCGCGATTGACGAAGGAACCAAGATGGCACAAGTTACAGAGCCGCAGGTGTACGGGGCGTTGCGAGAGATTCGCGACCCCGACCTGCACAAGGACATCGTGACGCTCGGCTTCATCAGAGACTTGAAGATCGAGGGCGGCGAAGTTTCGTTTCGTATCGTGCTGACGACTCCGGCGTGCCCGGTCAAAGAGCAGATGGAGACGCAGGCGCGCGAACTCGTCGGCGCGCTGCCCGGCGTGACGGCGGTGCGCGTGACGATGGATGCCGAAGTCCCGAAGGGTCGCGGGCTGGGCGAGAAAATCACGGTGCCGGGCGTGCGTAATATCGTCGCGGTATCGTCGGGCAAGGGCGGCGTCGGCAAATCGACGGTGGCGGTCAACATCGCGGTTGCGCTGGCGCAGGACGGCGCGCGCGTCGGCTTGATGGACGCTGACGTGTACGGGCCGAACGTCCCGCAGATGCTTGGCGTCGGTGATCTGCGCCCGATGGTCAACGTCAACAAACTCGTCCCGCTCGAAGCCTACCGCGTGCGGCTGATGTCGATGGCGGTCTTGAAGCCGGGCGACGAACCGATGATCGTGCGGGGCCCGATTCTGCATGGTCTGGTGAAGCAATTCTTGCAGGATGTCGAATGGGGCGAACTGGATTACTTGATCGTTGACATGCCGCCGGGGACGGGCGACGTGCAACTGAGCCTCGCGCAACTCGTCCCGGTGCAGGGCGCGGTGCTGGTGACGACGCCGCAGGAGGTCGCCGTCTCGGACGTGCGACGCGCGCTCAGGATGTTCGAGACGGTCTCGGTTCCCGTGCTCGGCGTGGTCGAAAACATGAGCTATTTCGTCGCGCCGGAGACGGGCGTACGTTACAATATTTTCGGCGAGGGCGGCGGGCAGAAACTGGCGGAGCAATACGGCGTGCCGTTTCTCGGCGCCGTCCCGCTCGGACTCGACGTGCGCGAGGGCGGCGACCGAGGTGTGCCCGTCGTCGTGAGCAACCCCGACTCGCCACAGGCGAAAGCGTTTCGGCACGTCGCCGAAGAAGTCGCGCGCCAAGTCTCGATCGAGGCGATGAAACCCGAACTCGTCGTTTTGGGCAAAGCTCGATAAGTGTGGTAAAAGATGACGATGGACGTTAGACTATCGACAACGGTCTGCTCGTTCACCGGCGGCTAATCAACTTTTTGGAATCAACGATTTTTTTATAGGAGAAAGAACAATGGCAGCGACAACCCTACCAACCATGGCGCTCGACGTGACGGAATCGGCGGCGACCGAAATCAAGAAATTTCTCGCGGGCGAAGAAGGTTTGCCGGAGACATCCGGCCTGCGCGTCCGCGTGGTGCCGGGCGGCTGCTCAGGTTTTCAGTACAGCCTGAACATCGAAGAAGAGTCGAAGCAGGGCGACCACATCCTCGACGCGCACGGCGTGCGTCTGTTCGTCGACATGTTCAGCGCGCAGTATTTGAACGGCGTCAAAATCGACTATGTGAATAACATGATGGGTTCGGGTTTCACCTTCACCAATCCGAACGCGACGGGCGGCTGCGGCTGCGGGTCGTCGTTCACGGCGTAGACAGGTTCGTGCCGCAACACGTCTGAAACGGCGCGGGGCGCGGGCGCGTGCTTGCGATTTTCTCCCAACACGGAGAGGAAGCGCACGCGCCCGACCCACGCGCCGTCTTTTTGTGAAGCGCGAGCATTTCACCCGATCTTATTCAAATCACATCACAGGAGCATCGAACAATGGCGAGAATTGAAGCGGAAACCGCGAACGGAACACAGGCTTTTGATGCCGATGAGGGGCGCAAGCTCGTGCTCGCGCTCGAAGACGCCGGGATTGACATCCTTCATCGCTGCGGCGGCAACGCCAAATGCACGACCTGCCGCGTCGAAGTGCTGGCGGGCGACCCCGGCGAAATCGGCGACCTCGAACGCAATCGGCTCGCGATGGAAGCCGGACTCGCCGAAAACGTCCGCCTCTCGTGTCAGGTGCACGTCGCGAACGACCTCAAGGTCAAGGTCATCAGACAGGCGAGCGTCGATAAACTCGACGCGGGGCCGCGACCCGCCGAAGCCTAAAGGCCAAAAGGCCACAGCCGTAGGGGAAAAAGGCGACCAGAGGAAGCGGGGAGAAGGAATGCAACGGCGTCCGTAGTTCGGGCTTCACCTGTTCGCCCTTCTCCCCTCTTCGCCTTTCCCCCGGAGCGTTATGCAGAGTCTCACCCCGCACCCATCCGCGAAGCGAAATCCGCCGCTCGATTTGGCATCGGAGGTCGCGCGTCTCGCCGCGTTGCTCGACGAGCGGCGCGGCGAACTCGTCGCATTGCAGGAAGAGTTCCGCGAATTCAAGATGCGTTACGCGCACGTTGTCGGCAGCCGCCTGGCGGAGTTGGCCGAGGTCGAGCGCGCGATCAAAAAGGCCGAAGACCGTCTGCTGTGCGGGGGCGTGGCGGACGACGGAGACGCGGAAGCCGACGCCGGCGCGGAGACGACGGAAGCCTCGCCCGTCGCGCAGGTCAAGACCTCGATGCGGAAGCTTTTCTGGTCGGTGGCGCGTTTGTTTCACCCGGATCACGCGACCGACGAAGGCGAAGCCCGCCGCCGCCACACCATCATGGCCGAAGCCAGCCGCGCCTATCGCGAAGGCGATGTCGAGAGTCTGCACCTCCTGCTCGGCGATGAAGAGCTGCAATCATACTGTGCGACCGCACAGGAGACGGGGGGCGACGCTCCGCCAGAGTTGGCCGGACGCCTCGTCCGTCTCAAAGAAGAACTGCTCACGGTCGAGTTCGGGTTGAAGCGCATCCGGCAGGAAAGTCTCCACCGGCTGATGCTTTCGGTCAGCGAAGACGCCGCGCACGGGCGCGACGGGTTGACCGGGATGGCCGCACGCATCGCACGCCAAATCACGAAAGCCCGCCACCGCCTCGAACACCTCGCCTGAATCCGCGCGCTTCGCTTGAACTCGTCGCACGCACACACACGCGCCGCGCGCGTCTGCGGTTCGACTAAGGTTATTGCTTCACGTCTCGCTTGGTGCTAATCTCTCGCGCGTCAGCAACCAAAGCTTTTATTCGACCTCATGCCGGAAACCAGAAGGTTCGCGACTCTTTCAATTCTTCAGACGGAGTTTTGTGTGACGACCGCGTTTCCGGCATCGCGCTGTCCGCGCCCGTGCGAGCTTTGGCAAAGCGGGCGGGATGTAGATATCAGACAAGTTTCGGAGGACGTATGTTTACAGAGTCAACCGCTCATCTCCCGGCGAGCTTAGCGATGTTTCAAGATGTTCTCAACGCGCCGACCGGCGAAGCGCTCGTCAGAATCATTCTGCGCTGGGCGCACTTCGTCGCGGGCATTACGTGGATCGGGATTCTCTATTTCTTCAACCTCGTCAACGTCGACTTTATGAAGTCGCTCGACGCGCCGACCAAAAAAATAGTCATCCCCGAACTGATGCCGCGCGCGCTCTGGTATTTCCGGTGGGGCGCGCTCATCACGGTGCTCGCCGGTTTGATGTACTACGCGATGTATATCCTCTCGCCCGACGTGAAGAACGCCAACGCGCTCGGCAACGCGGGCGCGAACGTCTGGCTCGTGCTGCTCGTCTGGATGTTGATTCCGATCCTCACGTTTGCCCTCTACTTCGTACTGCTGCCGAAACTCTCGAAAGACGGGCGCGTGCTGGCGGTGTTCGTCATCCTGCTGATGCTCGTGATGTCGGCGCTCATCGTCTGGTGGTTGAACGGTCAACTGCTCGGCACGGGCGCGGGCGGACGCGCCGACGGCTACGCGAGCAACAAGACGCTCTCCATCGGCGTCGGCGGTGCGATGGGGTTGATCATGCTCTTGAACGTGTGGGGCATCATCTGGCCCGCGCAAAAGCGGATCATCGCGGGGACGGTTTCGGGCAATCCCGCGCCGCCCGAACTCGCGCGCAAAGCCTTTCTCGCCTCGCGCACCAACGCGTGGCTCTCGCTGCCGATGCTGTTCTTCATGGGCACGTCGCACGGCGACTATGTGATTTTGGGCAAGAACTGACGCGCTGTCGAAGCGCCGCGCGACGCGGGACGGAGTCGAGCCTTTGCGGGCGGCTCCGTCCCGCGTTCTTCTGCTTACCCGAAACACTAAAGCTTGAGCCTCTACACGCATTCGCGACACATGCGCGCCGGGACGAGAGTAGAATAGAATGAGTCGGAAAAATCGCGTCGCGCACCACAACATTAAAGGGAGAGAACATCGACATGGGACTCAACGGTTCATACACCGCGAAGCAGTTTAACCTGAGCGGTCTGAACGGCATCTCCGATCAAACTTTGGAGATGCACTTCAAACTCTACGAAGGCTACGTCAAAGAGACGAACAACCTGACCGAGCGCATCGGCAAGTTTCTCGAAGACGGCAAAATCGATCAGGACGAGATGCCCGCGTACTCGGAACTGACGCGCCGCCTCGGATTCGAGTACAACGGAATGGTTTTGCACGAATACTATTTCGGCAACATGAAGAAGGACGGCACCGGCGACCCCGACAAAACGTCTGCGTTCATGAGCGCCGCCGAGCAGAGCTTCGGCACCTACGATATTTGGAAAGCTGATTTCGTCAGCATCGGCAAGATGCGCGGCGTCGGTTGGGCGATGTGCTATCAGAACCCTGCCAACGGTCGGCTCTCGAACCACTGGATCACGCTGCACGAGACGGGCAACGTCTCCGGCTTCACGCCCGTCCTCGTGATGGACGTGTGGGAGCACGCTTTCCTGCTCGACTACAAACCGGCTGAACGACCCAAGTACATCGAATCCTTCTTCTCAAACATCGACTGGCAAGCGGTCGAACAACGCATCGGCAAAACCGCGACCGGCACGCCGGCGTCCGCCTGACACCACGCGGGCGACCGGGATGGGGATGCGCAAGGATCGACACGATACGGACGCGGGACAAAACAGGATGCGGTTGAACGACTGACGATGAACGCCGGGGGACGTGCGATGAGAACAACGCTGCTTGATTCAATCGTCTTCCGGCATTCGTCTTGTTTCGCTTAATCCTGTTTCATCCCGTCTCCCATCCTGTCAGTCTTGTGAATCACTTTGCGGCGGACTGATTATCAACTCGCGCTCGCTCCGCCGTTGGATTTATACTTCCCCCGCTCATTCACCCGGACAAATCTGGAGAAACGTATGAAGCTATCACTTCGCCCGTCGCTGCTGGCCTGCCTCGTCGGTTTGCTGTTCGCCGTCTCGATGGCGGGCTGCGCTGCCGCCGACAACGCGAACTCGAACACGACTTCGACCACCACCGCGACGCCGCCCGCCGCGACGAACGCCGCGCAGTCGCTCGCCGCGACCGACCGCCCCGCGAAGATCAAAGAGCAGATGAGCGCGCGCGGCGAGCAGGACGAAGCGAGTCCGACGCTCAAAATAGTCGAACCGCGCGAGGGCGCGAGCGTCACGGGTTCGACCGTCAGCGTGCGTCTCGAACTCGCGGGCGACCTCAAGGGCTACAAGCCCGCGAAAGACCCCGAGACGGGGATGGGCAATCACATCCACGTTATCCTCGACAACGAACCCTACGAGGCTTACTACAACCTCGGCGAGCCGTTCGAGCTACGCAACGTCGCGGCGGGCAAGCACACGCTGCGCGTCTTCGCGTCGCGCCCGTGGCACGAGAGCTACAAAAACGACGGCTCGTTCCAGTTGGTGACGTTCGAGGTCAAAGGCGGCGGCGACGCCTCCCAACCGACGACGACCGGCACGGGGCAAACAATGGCCGACAACAAGAACACCGCTTCACCAACCGCTTCGCCCGCCACCGCGACGACGCGCGAGGGCAAAGACCTCCCCGGCAAACCCGGCGCGACGGTTGACGCGAAGCGACCGCTGTTGACCTACAGCCGTCCGAAGGGCGAGTACAAAGGCGACGATGCCAACGCCATCATGATCGATTTCTGGCTCTCGAACACGAAACTACAAGGCGACGGCGGCGAACATCGCGTGCGTTATTCGGTGGACGGCGGCGAGGCCAGGTTCATCGACACGTGGCAACCCATCTGGCTCACCGGCTGGACGGCGGGCAAACACACCGTCCGTCTCGAACTCGTCGACAAGAGCGGCAACCCCGTCGATAACGGCGGCTACAACACGACCTCGCGCGAGATTACCGTCGTCAAGTGAAAAAAGGTTATTCCACCGGACAGACGGGATAATCCGGCACGATAAAGGCGGAATGATGCGTGATGATCGAACGGCAAAATGCTTTCGGGCGACGCCCGCAGTTTGAGAGGTTGGTAAAGTTATGATGAAAAATTCTTTGATGAAAATTGATAGCATTGATGCGTTGAAATCGCGTGCGGGAAGGGTCGCGGCGTTGTGCCTGTTGCTCGTTTGCGCGCTGGCGACGACGCGCGCAACGTCCGCGCAGCAGGTGGCGAGCGCATCGAGCGCATCGAGCGCATCGAGCGCGTCAAAAGTTGCCACCGCAGAGGCGACGACGACCGCGCCGAAGGTCGGCGACGCTGCGCCCGATTTTCGGCTGCCCTACGCGACGCAGGAAGCCATCTTCTACAAGCCCGAAGAACGTATGGCGCTCGCCGCGATGCGCGGCAAGAATGTCATCCTCGCGTTCTATCCGGCTGATTGGTCGGGCGGTTGTACGAAGGAAGTTTGCACCCTACGCGACACGTTCGCGGAACTCTCGAAGCTGAACGCGACGGTGCTCGGCATCAGCGGCGATTACGTCTTCTCGCATCACGAGTGGGCGAAGTTTCATAAACTACAGTTCCCGCTGCTCTCCGACCACGATCACGCGGTCGCGCGCCTCTACGACAGCTTCGACGAAGCAAGCGGCTTCAACAAGCGCACCGTTTTTCTCATCGACAAAACGGGCGTCGTTCGCTACAGCAATCTTGCGTTCAAGGCGGGCGACATGAAAGACTATGCCGCGTTGCGCGCCGAAATCGAAAAGTTAAAATAACGGACGGAGCGCGCGACGATGCCCGAAAAGATAGAGCTTTACTGGTTGCCCTACTGCACGACTTGCCAGAAGGCCGACGCATATCTGCAAGAGCGCGGGCGCACGCCGTCGGCGTATCGCGACGTGAAGGCCGAACCGTTGAGCCGCGCCGAGGTCGCACGACTCGCGGAATTGGTCGGCGGCGCGGGCGAACTTTTCTCGCGACGCGCGCGGAAGTATCGCTCGATGGGATTGCACGAACGCGAGTTGACGAACGATCAGATGCTCGATTTGATGACCGAAGAATACACGTTCATCAAACGTCCCGTGCTCGTGGTGGCGGGCGAGCGCGCGACGGCGGGCTTTACGCCGAAGACCTACGCCGGATTTTTCGACTAAGCACATTGTGGGTTGAACAAAGCATGACCGAAGCGGTTGAACAGACGACGGAGACGCCGCGAACTCTTGCGCTCGCCGAAACGCACGCGCGACTCGGCGCGCGGATGACCGAGCGCGACGGCTGGCGCGTCCCCGCCGATTACGGCGACGCATCTGCGGAGTACGAGACGGTGCGCGACGGCGGTGTGGGGCTGTTCGACCTTTCGTCGCGCGGACGCATCGAGGTGAGCGGCGCAGAAGCCGTGCAGTTCCTCAACGGCCTCGTCACCAACGATGTCAAGACGCTCGCCGCAGGCGCTTGGATGAACGCCGCGTTCCCGAACGTGCAGGGGCGGCTGCTGGCGTTTGCGCGTGTCGTTCGCCGCGACGATGCGCAGAGTTTTCTATTCGATACCGAACCCGCGACGCACGCCGTCGTGCTCAAAACGCTCGAACGCTTCACGCTCGCCGGAGATTTTCGCGTCCGCGATTTGACGGGCGAGACGACGCACTTTTCCGTGCAGGGCGC
>JBGTHJ010000447.1:0-2918 GCA_041746175.1 Pyrinomonadaceae bacterium | reverse complement strand
CCCGCAAAAGCGAGTCGCCCCCACCCCGACCATTTCGGGTTCGGGGCACGGCATCCCCCCGCCGCCGCCGCACCTCGCGCCACCGCCCGGCGAAACGCACGAAGAGAAAATCGCGCGCCTCCGCCTCGTCGTCGCCGAAGCCAGACGGCGCGCGGGCAAGGAATGACGACGCGCTTCAACGAACGGTTCAGCAAGTTACTTCGTCAAGAACCAAAGCGCGCGAGATGTTTCAACATCTCGCGCGCTTTGGTTCTTGGTTTGCAGAAACCGCTAACTCTCGACCTCGCGCACCGTCAGCCCTTCGCGCGCAAATTTCCATTGGAGCACCTGCGCGCCCGCTTCCGCCGCGAGCGCACGCTCGACCGCATCCTTCGTTCCTTCGGCGCAGAGAAAAGCGATGCAGCCGCCGCCCCCCGCGCCGCAAACTTTCGCGGCTTCCGCGCCCGCGCCCGACGCCTTTTCGACGAGCATCTCCATGTGCGGCGTCGTGATGTTGGGCGCGAGACGTTTACGGTTGGGATAGGCTTCGCTCATCACACGGCTGACGGCGCTCCAGTCGTCGGCGACGAGCGCGGCGCGCATCCTTTGCGCGGAGTCGCGTATCGCGTCGAAGAGTCCGAACAGCACGCGGTCGCCGTCGATGTGGCTCTTGAACATCTCCCAGTTGTTGATGCCGGACAGACGCGGCTCGCCCGTGTAACAGATCACGAGACGACGTTCGAGCGTGGCGGCGTCCACCTTCAGCGACTCGCGCGTGATACCGTCCGCGCGAAAGTTGATCGCGTTCGCGCCGCCGTAGAACGCCGCGTAGTAATCCTGAAAACCGGCGGGCACGCGGATCACCGTCGTCTCGACGTTGGCCGCGATGATGATGAACTTGCGCTCCGGGTAACGATCGCCGACGAGACGATTCAACGCCCCGATACACGCGATGGCGAGCGCGCTCGACCCGCCCAACCCCGCGCCCGCCGGGGCGCTCGATTCGGCGATGAGATGAAACCCCGTCTCGGGTTTGAAGAAGTGGACGAGCTTCGAGATGAGTTCGAGCCGCTCCTCGCGGACGAGGTTTTCGACCTCGCCGACGCTCGTCTCGAACGACAGTTGGCGGTCGCGCGATTCGAGGATGATGCGGTCGTCCGCGCGCGTTTCGATGCGGCAGCGCGCGTAGAGCGAAACGGCGACGTTGACGGTCATCGCGCCCGGATGAAACAGATATAGCGGCCAGATGTCGATCGTCCCTCCCGCCAGATCGACCCGCGTCGGAGCAATTGATTCGATAATCATATTTTTACGTGACGAGTGACAGGTGACGCATGCCGGGATAAGAACAAACGAACTTGTCACCCGTCACTCGTCTCCCGTTGCGGTCTTCAATCTCCTTCGGTTTCGCCCGGCTTCGGTTTGGGCGCATCCTTACGGCGCGCCAGCGGCGTGGGCAGGTGTTCCTGGATCTCTTCTTTGATTTCGAGAAGCTTGTCTTCGGCGGCCTGTTCGAATTTCTGTATCTTTTCGGGGTCGGCTTCCTCGACCTTCTTCGAGAGCCAGAAGCGTTCGGCGACGTAGAAGCCGACGACCCCGACGACGACGATGATTAAGAGATAGATGCCGAGTTGGTGAAAGTCGCCGAGCAGATTGTAGATCGCGCTGTGAAAAAAATAGCCGACGCCGCACAGCGTCAGCACCCACAGAAAGCAGCTCGCAAACGACAGCAACAGAAAACGCGTGTACGGCATCTTGGCGACGCCGTAAAAGATGCACGAAGCCCATCGTAGCCCGTACGTGTATTTCGAGATGAACATCGACAGCGGCCCGAAAGTCGTCGTCAGACGTTCGATGCGCGGGCGCGCCGCCATGTAGAAACGATACTCGCGCACGCGCGAACGCGCCCCGCGTCCCAACAGGTACGCGATGTTGTCGCTGACCACGCCGCCGAGCGTCCCCACGCCGAGCACCATCGGAAAACTGTAGTTGCCGAACGCCTGATTGTTCGCCAGCACCCCTGCCAGCAGCAGCGTGATGTCGCCCTCAAGCATCGTGAGGAAGAAGATGGCCGGGAGTCCGAAACGTCCCACGAGTTCGTTGAAAAATTGCAGGTCCATGCAAGCAACAAACGTGACCGCTGACGGGCGACAGATGACGAGAGAAAGGCAGAAGTTTTAGTCCGTCTACCCGTCAGCCGTCGGCGGTCGCCTCCGAAGGTGGTTTGACGACGAGCACGGGGCAGTGTGCGTGGCGGACGACGGATTCGGCGGTCGAGCCGAAGAGAATCCGCCCCAACCCGGTTCGACCGTGCGACGAGATGACGATCAAATCGACTTTGCGCTCGCGCGCGAGGCGGACGATCTCTGCCGACGCCTCGCCGTGCGTGATCTCGTCCTCGACCTCCAGCCCGGCCAACTCTTCGCAGACGGCGAATTTCGGCAACTCGCGCGCCGCAGAGTCTTCCAACTGCTCGCTGATGTCGGCGACCGGCAGCGGTTCGGCGACGGGCGTGAACCCGACCGTCGGCATGACCGGCTCGATGACGTGGAGGCAAATCACGCGCGCCTTCATCAGTCGCGCCAGAGACGACACCACCGGCAGCGCGTGGCTCGCGCAGTCGCTGAAATCAGTCGGCAGCAAAATGGTGCGAACATTCATAAAAAGAGGCACAACGCGGGATGCGAATGACGATGAAGGATGAATTTTTCTCCATCTCTTCCGTCCTCATCCGTCATCCTCTTCCAGCGCGCCATTCTACACGGAGAACCACTTGTTTGACAGCCCCGCGACCCTTTGTTAACATTTTCCGCGTTCCCCACCGGCATCCATGAAAGGATCGTTGGCTCCGTCTGGAGGGCCGTCAAATGATAACCCCGGCACAATCGGAAAAATCTTACATCGGCGTCGATATCTCCGCCGTCATGGTGCGCGCGGCG
>JBGTHJ010000446.1:0-2364 GCA_041746175.1 Pyrinomonadaceae bacterium | reverse complement strand
CGCCGCGCGACCGGCGTGCGCAATGCGGTCGCGGATCTGATACTTGAGGGGTGACGGGTGACAAGATGAAAACCAGTTCGCACCCGTCACCGGTCAGCGATCATCCGTCGCTATTTCATTATGCGTGCTGAAGGTCTGGATAAACCGCGAGTGGAGGCGAGCGCCGTGCGCGTGGCGGGGCGCGTGCCGCAGTGGGTGATACCGGCGGTCAAGGTCGCGCTCGTCGTGGCGGACGCGGTGTTGGCGGTCGCGGTTTTCATGGCGGCGTTCTACGTGCGCGAGGGCGGCGCGATTCTGCTCGACGTGACGCGCGAAGGCTTCGTGTGGAGCGCGGCGTTCGAGCCGTACGGCGCGCTGCTCGTGTTCATCGTGCCGATTCGGCTGTTCGCGCACGCGTATTACGACCTCTATCGTTTGCGCGGTGAGTTCTCTTATGTTGACGACGGGGGGCGCATCTTCCGCGCGGTCGCGGTCGGGTCGCTGCTCATCATCGCGACGGCTTTTCTCTATCGCGGCGGGTTCGAGTTTCGCGCTTTCTCGTACGCGCGCGGCGTCTTCGTGCTCGACTTCTTCGTCGCGTTCGGTGCGTACGGCATACTGCGTCTGGCGGTGCGCGGCGCGCAGGTGTTCGTGCGGCGGCGCGAGATAAACCTGATCCCGACGCTCGTGGTCGGTCGCGGGCACGAAGCCGCGCTGTTCATCAAGGAGATGCGCGAACGGCGCGAACTCGGTTATCGCGTCATCGGCATCGTGGAAAACGGCGTGATTGATGCGAGCGTACCGGAGACGGTCGAGGGCGTGCCGGTCATCTGCGACATCGAAGGGCTGCCGGAAGCGATCCGCGCGACCGGCGCGAACGAAGTCATCATCACCGATCCGAGCGTCTCCGGCGACGTGCTGTTCGACGTGATGATGCGCGTCGGTCGCCGTCGGCGCGGCGTCGAGTTTCGCATCGCGCCGAGCCTCTTCAACTGTCTGCCGCGCAAAACCGAAATCGATCAGATCGGCGCGCTGCCGATGATTACGCTCTTTCGCGAACCGCTGACGAGCGCGGCGCGCATCGTCAAACGCGCGTCCGACATCATCATCGCCGCCGCCGCGTTGTTCGTCCTCGCGCCGGTTTGGATAATCATCGCCGCGCTTATCAAGCTCGACTCGCGCGGGGCTATCTTCTACCGGCAAGAACGCGTCGGGATGGACGGTCGCATCTTTCTCTTCATCAAGTTTCGCACGATGCGTGCGGGCGCGGACGATGCCGAGCACCGCGACTATCAACGCAAATACATCGCCGGACAGCCCGACACCAACCTCGGCGACGCGGCGCGCCCCGTCTACAAATTGCACACCGACCCGCGCGTCACACGCGTCGGGCGCGTGCTGCGTCGTCTGAGTCTGGACGAGTTGCCGCAGTTGCTCAACGTCTTGCGCGGCGACATGAGCATCGTCGGCCCGCGCCCGCCGATTCCGTACGAAGTCGAAGCCTACGACCTCTGGCACCGCAAGCGGCTCGACATGAAGCCGGGGCTGACGGGGCTGTGGCAGGTGTCTGGGCGCAACCGTCTCTCGTTCGACGAGATGGTGCGGCTCGATCTCTTCTACATCGAAAATTGGTCGCTCCTGCTCGACCTCAAAATCATCCTGCGCACGCTGCCCGTCATGCTGCGCGGCGACGACGCTTACTGAGAAAAGTTGAAGGACGAAGGATGAAGGTTGACCAAGACGGAGAGGCTACAGGGCAGAGGCCGGATGCCGGTTTGCAGACAAAGTTTTCACCCGCCGGCATCCGGCATCCGGCGCCTACTCTTGCACCCCGCATCCTTCAGCCTTCATCCTTCCCGCAGTGGGTTGAGCGTGCGCTCGCCGGGTGTTTGGCGCTGCTCGCGCTCGCCGCGCCGCATTCGATCGCCGCGACGCAGTTTGCGTGGCTCGTCGGGCTTGCGTTGTGGGTTGGGCGTCTGGGGTTGCGACCACGTTTCGTGTGGCGGCGGACGCCGGTCGATTACGCGCTGCTCGGTCTCTTCTGCCTGACGTTCGTCTCCGCGCTGTTCTCCTACGAACCCGACCTGTCCATCGGCAAACTGCGCGCGGCCAGTCTTTTCACCATCGTCTATCTCGTCGCCGAAAACGTCGGCTCGCGGCGCATGGTGCGTGTGCTGGCGCTCGTGCTCGTCGCATCGTGCATGGTCAACGTCGTGTGGACGTTCGGCGTGTACGCGGCGGGGCGCGGCGTGAAGCTGAAAAGTTTGACGACGGATAGCCCGCTGCCTGCCATCGGCATCCGCGCGGGCGACACCGTGCTCGACATCGACGGCGAGCGTCTGCGCGACCCCGCAGAGTTCGCGCGGGCGATTGATGCGCGCGGCG
>JBGTHJ010000445.1:0-13476 GCA_041746175.1 Pyrinomonadaceae bacterium | reverse complement strand
CGGCGGGGCACGGCGAGGGTGCGCCGGGACGTTTCGAGCGCGTCGCGCACGCCGGAGACTTCGCCGTCATCGTCGATTACGCACACACCGACGACGCGCTCTTGAACGTCTTGCGCACCACGCGCGACGTGGCGCGCGGGCGCATCATCACCGTTTTCGGCTGTGGCGGCGACCGCGACAAAACAAAACGCGCGCCGATGGGCGAAGTTGCCGCGCGTCTCAGCGATGTCGTGATTCTGACTTCCGACAACCCGCGCACCGAGGAACCCGAAGCCATCCTCGCCGACGTGGAAGCGGGGATGCGCGATGCGCCGCACCTGACAATCGCCGACCGTCGCACGGCCATCCGACGCGCGATTGACGAAGCGCAGAGCGGCGATATCGTCCTGATCGCCGGAAAAGGGCACGAGGATTATCAAATCATCGGCACCGAGAAAATACGCTTCGACGATCGTGAAGTGGCGCGCGCGGCTCTGGCCGCACGGGGCTTGTAACCATCATTTCAGAGAAGTTGGTTGAGACTCAATCGCCGGTCACCACGCGCCCCCGAACCGGCGCGAGGCGTGATAGAATCGCTCGCAGACGGTTCAGCAAACAAGGTAGCGACGAGAATGAAAATCATCATCACGGGTTCGACCGGATTGGTCGGGACGCATCTGGTACGCGCACTGATTTCCGACGGGCACAGCATCACGCGTCTGGTTCGCGGCGACGCGCAGTCGTTTCGCGCGCCGGGCACCGCCGCCGTCCGTTGGGACCCGGCGGCGAAAACGATTGACGCCAGGGAACTCGAAGGCCACGACGCGGCGGTGCATCTCGCGGGCGAAAACATCGCCGCCGGAAGGTGGTCTGACGAACAGAAGGCGCGCATCCGCGACAGCCGCGTCAACGGGACGCGACTGCTGGCCGAGACGCTGGCGGGGCTTGAGTCGCCGCCGCAGACGCTGGTGTCGGCGTCGGCCATTGGATTCTACGGCGACCGGGGCGATGCGGTATTGACCGAAGAGAGCGCGTCGGGCGAGGGCTTTCTGAGCGAGGTTTGCCGCGAGTGGGAGACGGCGGCGGCGCCCGCAGGCCGCGCCGGGATTCGCGTCGTCAACTTGCGCATCGGGGTCGTGTTGAGCGCCGAAGGCGGCGCGCTCGCCAAGATGTTGACGCCGTTCAAACTCGGCGTCGGCGGCAAAATCGGGAGCGGCGAGCAGTACATGAGTTGGGTTGCTCTCGACGATGTGGTCGGCGCCATCATCCATGCGCTCACAAACGAAGAGGTTCGCGGGGCGGTCAATGCGGTCGCGCCGCGCGCGGCGACGAACGCAGAGTTCACCAAAACTCTGGGGGGCGTGCTCGGACGCCCGACGGTGTTTCCCGTGCCCGCCTTCGCCGCCCGGCTCGCCTTCGGCGAGATGGCCGATGCGTTGTTGCTCGCCAGCACGCGCGTCGAGCCGCAACGTCTCAGCGCGACCGGTTATCAGTTCAAATATCCTGAACTCGAAGGCGCGTTGCGGCACGCGCTCGGCGATTCCTGAATTGAAGATCGAACCGAAACACCCGCGCTGGATGACGGTCGTGTTGTGGGTGGCGGGCATCTACAATCTGGTGTGGGGCGCGTGGGTCGTGTTGTTTCCGCTGGCCTACTTTCGTCTGGCCGCGATGCCGCCGCCGAACTATCCTCAGATATGGCAGTGCGTCGGGATGATCGTCGGCGTCTATGGCGTCGGCTACATCATCGCGGCGGGCGACCCCTTTCGCCACTGGCCGATTGTGTTCGTCGGGTACCTCGGAAAAATCTTCGGGCCCATCGGCTTTCTCCAACTCGCGTGGAGCGGCGAATGGCCCTGGCGCATGGGACTGACGAACATCACCAACGACCTCATCTGGTTGATGCCCTTCACGCTGATTCTCTATCGAGCATACCGCGCGCCGCACGCCGATTCAGACGCCCGCCGCGCCTGATCGCTTCCTACAGGTCGTCGTCGTCGTTCAAGCTTCGTCCTTGATGGTTGAGGCGGTTGTGTCGCGCCCAGTAAGCATAGACGGGGAGTCCGAGCGCGATTAGTCCGAGTCCGATGAGCGCCTCGCGTTGCGATGTCAGCAGGGTGTTGATGAGCAGCCACCCGGTGACGAGGAGAAACAGCACGGGCACGACGGGATAGCCCCACGCGCGGTAAGGTCTTTCGGCGTCGGGCATCCGCCGGCGGAAGATGAAAACCGAGGCGGTGACGAAGCCGTAGAAAATCCACGAGCCGAAGATGACGTAGTTGGTCAGCGTGTCGAACGAGCCGGAGAGCGCGAGCACGCTCGCCCACACTCCCTGCAAGATGAGCGCGCCGATAGGGACGTGCGTGCGCGGCGAAAGTTTGGCGAGGTTCTGAAAAAATAGACGGTCGCGCGACATCGCGTAAGGCACGCGCGCCCCCGTCAGTATTGAGGTGTGGAGCGTGCCGATGGAAGACGCCAGCAACGCCGCCGCGATCAGCCCGACCGCGAGCGGGCCGAGAAACGTCCGCGCGACTTCGGTCGCCACCGACGAAGCCTGCGGGACGCTCGCGATCTCCGTCGGCGTGAGCGCGTAAAAGTATGCGATGTTGACGAAGATGTAGAGCGACGCGATGACGAGCATCCCGCCGATGAGCGCGAGCGGAATGTTGCGTTGCGGGTTTTTGACCTCGCCCGCGACGAGCGTCAGGTTATTCCAGCCGTCGTAGCCCCACAACGCGCCGAGCATCGCCGCGCCGAATCCCGCCACCCCGAACCGCGCCGAAGTCACCTCCTCGCACGTCCCGCCGACGTTGGCGAGCGCGAAGTGCGACCAGTCCGCGCCCTGCGCGAAGAAGAACGCGCCGAGTCCGACGCCGAGCACGAGCGCGATTTTGACGCCCGTCAGAAAAGTCGCGACCCACCCGCTGACGACCACCGCCGCGCAGTTGACCAGCGTCAGGATCGCGATGGACGAGAGCGCGACGACTTGCAAGTAGCCGAAGGGAATTTGAAACCCCGCGAACTTCAGCGTGAAAAATGTCGGGTTGAGCGCGCCGCCCAGCAGGATGTTGAGGAAGATGGCGAGCGCGACCGCGACCGACGCCTGCGAGCCGGTCTTGGCGATAAAGATTTGCATCCACCCGTAGAGAAATCCCCAACGCGCCCCGTACGCCTCGCGCATAAAGACGTACTCGCCGCCCGCGCGCGGCATCATCGCGGCCAATTCCGCGTATGTCAGCGCGCCCGCCAGCGACAACAGCCCTGCCGCGAACCACACCAGCACGACCATCCACGGCGTCCCGACGTTGCACGTCATCACACGCGTCTTCAAAAACACGCCCGTCCCGATGACGTTGCCGATGACGATTGAAACCGCCGCGACAAGCGACAGCCCGCGAATCAGTGTGACGTTGTTAGGCGCTATGCTCGACATAAAATTCCCGTGTCTCTCGGTGTCTCAAGAATCGTCGTTCCCGATGCAGTTTGAAAAAAGATGCGTGGTTACCAGATGTCATGTGCGTGGAGGTCGGCGTAGGTGTCGCGGCGACGAATCAGGTCGGCGCGCCCATCTTCGCGCACCATCACGGCGGCGGGTAGCGTGCGACCGTTGTAGTGAAACATTTGAGCGAGCGTGTACGCGCCGGTGTTGAGCAGCGCGAGGAGTTCGCCGGGGCGCACTTCGGATGGCAACATGCGATAGTCCGGGAGTCGTCCACCGCGTTCGATGTCGAAGTAGACATCGCCGGAATCGCAGAGCGGCCCGGCGACTTTGTAGCTGGTGTCGTGCGGCGCGCCCGCGCGCGTCGCGGAGACGAGTTGGTAATACCACTTGTAATTGTTCATCGACAGCGCGAGATTATAACCCGCGTCGGTGAGCAGCCACACGTCGCCGGTTTCGGGGCGACGCTTGATGTTGCGAACGGTCGTGACGAGAACCCCGGCGTCGGCGACGACGCTGCGACCGGGTTCGAGGACGACCGTCAGGCCGTCGAGCAGGTGTTCGGCTCCGGCGACCTGCGCCGCTTCGCGGGCGGCACGCAGCGCGGCGGCGAGCACCGCTTCGGGTTCGACCGACGCGCCGAGCATGTCGCGTTCGTGTTCGGGAAGCTCATCGGCTTGCGAGCGGTCGCGCAGGTAGTTAACAGGGATGCCGCCGCCGAGGTTGATGTGTTCGAGCGTGTGGCCGGTTTCGCGTTGGAGCGTGGCGAGATGTTCCCACATCGTCTTGAAAGCGGCGGCGAACGGTTCGACATCGGGCGTCTGCGAACCGACGTGGATGTGTATGCCGCAGACGTGGACGAGTTCGGGATGCCGCAGGGCGCGACGAAAGGCGTCCATGACTTCCGTCGCCGAGATGCCGAATTTCGACGTGAGCAGCGCGGTCTGGAGTCCGAGGTGCGAGCGCGTGCCGATCTCCGGCACAAGTCGCAGCGCGACGCGCGCGCGCTGGCCGGTGCGCCGCGCCGCCGCTTCGATCAAGTCGATCTCGTAAATCGAATCGACGTTGGTCGCGTAGATGCCCGCGCCGACGGCTTCGTCGAGTTCGTCGTCGGATTTGCTCGTGCCGTTGAAGATGATCTGGTCGGGGCGAAAGCCCACCTTGAGGGCTTTGTAAAGTTCGCCGCCGCTGTTAACTTCGATGTCGATGCCGGCATCGCGCACCGCGCGCAGCACGGCCATGTTCGAGTTGGCTTTGGATGCGTAACAGTATTTGACGGGTCGCTCGACGGCGTGCGCGGCGCGTTCGAGGCGTCGGATGTTCGAGCGAATACGCGGCTCGGAAAAGATGAACAACGGCGTCAGGTATTCGCGCGCCAAAGCAGCTACATCAATGCCGTTGACGTGCAGCCGTCCCTCGCGCGTCTCAAGGTAGTCGGGGATTGACCACGCGGGCGACGGGGCGACAAATGGCGTTGACATGTTATAAAAGTTCCCTTACGTCGTCGGTTGCATGGGAGAGCGAAACTTGAGCGAAGATAGTCTGATGAACAGCGAGCGTCAAGTCGGAGGCGAGACGGGCACGCCCCGGCCACACGCGAACGTGACGGAGACGATCAGAGCGATCGACTGGCAACGCGTGCGCGCGGATTTTCCGGTCACCGAAAACATCGCTTACCTGAACTGCGCGGGCGCGGGTGCGATTCCGCGTCCCGTCTCCGAGGCCGCGACGCGCTTCTACCGGCAGACGATGGACGAGGGCGACGCGCGCTGGTTCGAGTGGCTTGAGGGGCGCGAGCGTGCGCGTGCGCGCGTCGCCTCGTTTATCAACGCCGAGCCGGACGAAATCGCGTTCACCATTAACACGTCGGCGGGGATGAATCTGATTGTCGATGCGCTGGAGGCGAGCGGTGAAGTCGTCTCGTGCGAACTTGAGTTTCCGGTTTCGACGATTCCATGGATGCATCGCGGGATGCGCGTCAAGATGGTGAAAGCGGTCGACGGCGAGATTCGTACGCAAGACATCATCGACGCGACAAACGAGCGAACCGCCGTCTTGTGCTTCAGCCACGTTCAATACTCGAACGGCTTTCGCGCTGACCTTGAAGAGATTGGCCGGCACAAGGGAACTCATACGTTCGTCGTCAACGCGAGTCAGTCGGCGGGCGTGCTGCCCATCGATGTCAAACGAATGCGCATCGACGCGCTCTGTTCGACGGGGCACAAGTGGATGCTCGCGGGCTACGGCGCGGGCTTCGTCTATCTCAGCCGCGAACTGCTCGCGCACACACGCGGGCGCACCGTCGGCTGGCTCAACCTTGAAGACCCGTTCGAGATGCGCAACGACACCTATCGCGTGCGTCCCGACGCCGCCGCGCGCGCCGAACTCGGCTGCCCCCATTTCGCCGGCATCTTCGCGCTCGGCGCGGCGGTCGAATACATTCACGGCATTGGTCAACCCGACATCGAACGCCGCGCGCTGGAACTCAACCGGCGTCTGACGAACAGTCTCATCGAAGCCGGTTTCGAGGTTCTCTCGCCGCTCCAACACGAAGCGGCGCGCTCGGCAGAGACGCTCATCGCGCTGGACGACCCGCAACGCACCGTCGAACATCTGGCGCGACGCGGCGTCGCCGTCACCATCAAGCCGCAGGGCATCCGCGCCGCCACCCACTTCTCAACGACGAAACCGACATCGCGCGGCTCGTCGCGGCGCTCGACGAGTTGAGAAGCACTTGATGCATCGGCTCATTGATTCAACGAAGGAACAGTCCGAAGGCTCAGGTTTTTTCTCGTTGAGCCGATGAGTCGGTAGTTATTGTGCTTTGCAATTGGGTGAACCCTGGGAGCGCCAGCGTCTCGGCTGGCCAGCGTGATCCAGCACGCTCAAAGCGAGCCGGAGGCTCGCGCTCCCAGGGGGCGACTCTCTTTTAGGTGCTACATGCTATTGCAACTCGCTATAAATCTCCCATCAGCTTTGGCGGGAGAATCGTTATAATGTCTTTGAAATCTTTTACTCGCAGGGTCGAAGAACTTCGTCGTCATGAAAGATTCCCGGCGGGGAATTTTCGTGGCCTGATTCATGATTACGTCACTTGAGGACATTTCAATGACAGACTCCAAACCGCTTTTTATCCCGGTCATTCTCGGCACGCCGCGACAGGGTCGCAAGAGCGAGCACGTCGCGCGCTTCGTGATCGAGGAGATCGGCAAACGCTCCGGCGTCGAGACCGAACTGGTCGATGTGCGCGAGCTTGACCTTTCGACCGACGACGCGGGGGAGGGCATCAAGGACGCGCGATTTTCCGACATCGCCACACGCGCCGACGCTCTCATCATCGTCGCGCCGGAGTACAATCACGGTTATCCGGGGATGCTCAAGCACGCGCTCGACAGCAACCTGAAGGAATACATCCACAAGGCCGTCGGCATCTGTGGCGTCTCGGCGGGGCCGTTCGGCGGCGCGCGTGTCATCGAAAATCTCCTGCCCGTGATGCGCGAACTCGGTCTGGTGACGATCTTCTGGGACGTTAATTTTTCCGCCGTCGGCAAAGTCTTCGACGAGTCGGGCAAACTGCTCGACGAGGCATACGTCAAACGCTTCGATAAGTTCTTCAAGGAACTCGTCTGGATGGCGAAGGTTCTGCGTTACGGTCGCGATAACGTCGCCGCCGACGAAGCAGGGTAATCGTGAAGTCGGAGGTCAGAGACGAGGTTTTAGAAAAAGATGGACGGGCAAGAACAAAAAGAATCGGCTGAGGGCGCGGGGCTTCGCGCGAATGTGGCGGAAGCCGCGCCGCCCGAGGAGTTAGAGAAACCGCTGGCGCGCTTGCGCGAATATCTCTCGACGGGCGGCGAGCCTGACGCGCGGCTCGCGCCGGCGTGGTTGGCCGGGCGGCTCGGGGTTGACGTGCGAGAGTTGTTGGGCGCGCTCGCTTACGGCGTCCGCGACGGGTTGGTGGAACTGCGTTGGGAAGTGTATTGCCCGTGTTGTGGCGAGAGTCCCGAAGAGTATTCATCGCTCAAGCAGGCGCACGGCAAAATCATGTGCAACGAGTGTCAGGTCGGGTTCGACCTTCATCTCGACCGCGACGTGCGCGTGACCTTTTCGGCGAGCGAACGCACGCGGCGTGAGCGTAGCGCCGACGCTGCCCCGGTCGTGCTCAAAGAGACCGAGCACGCGCCGACGCGTGGGCTTGATTTGCTCGTCGTTCCGGCGTTCCGGGAACTCTTCGCGGGCGAGAGTCCGTCGGTGGACGAGTCTCTGCGAATCGGGCGGGTGGCGATTCTATTCACAGACCTGCGCGGTTCGACCGCGCTCTACGCTGAACGTGGCGACCCGCGCGCTTATCGACTGGTGCGCGATCACTTCGCGATTCTCGACCAAGCCATTGAGCGCAATCGCGGCGCGCTTATCAAGACCATCGGCGATGCCGTGATGGCCTCGTTCGCCTCGGGCGCGGACGCCGTGTGCGCCGCCTTTGAAGCGCAGTCCGAGTTGGAATCCGCACCCGGCAAAAACTTGAGCGGCAGATTGGTGCTCAAGGCGGGCGTTCATGCCGGAGCGTGTCTGAGCGTGACGCTCAACGAGCGGCAGGATTTCTTCGGCGGTGCGGTCAACACCGCCGCGCGCGTACAAGGTTTATCGCGCGGCAATGATGTCGTCGTCACCGATGCCGTGCTCGCCGATTTGAAAGACGGCGCGCACGCCGTCTTTCAAAAGTTTCGCATCGACGAAAGTTTCGACGCCGAGTTGCGCGGCATTCCGGCTCCCGTCCGCGCACACCGCCTCGTCGCCCTCACTCCGCAATCGAACCAAACCCATCAAGATTGAAAAGGGAAGCGGGGGAAGCGTCGCGAGCACGGCACGTTGGGATGCTTTCCCGCTTCGTCGTTATGCTTGTCATCGCTATGCTTGCTTGCCCTCGATGGCGCAGAGCAGAACCGCCGCCGCGATGCCGAGCCGCCGGTCGAGCAGGCGGTTGATGTCGGGCGAAAAATCGAGCGTCACTTTCACGACGAACGGGTTGAAGTTTTGTTTGAAGGTGCAGACGGGCGTGCCGCCGATTTCGCCGAAATAAGTTTGCGGAATCAAGTTTGTCAGGAAACGGCGCACGGTCGCGAGCAGCACGCTGTCTTCCTTGATGAAGCCGATCTCGCGGTCGTTGGCGTCCATGATTATCCACTCATCGACGAGAAGCGACTTGAGTCCCTTGCGCTTGAGCGCGCCGATTTTTTGCTGCGTGGCCGTATCGACGACATCATAAGCGGCGGAGATGTCGAGAATCTTCCGCGCTTTGATCGTCAGCACTTCCGTCTGCATGTCTTCGCCGGTGTAGAGCCGGATGTCTTCCTTCAACTTGAAGGCCTTCATCTTGGAATAGAATACTACTTGACCGCTTGGGTCGTAGATGTGAAACGCACCGCCGAACAGCTTCAAAATTTTTCTGCGAACCAGATAAGTCGAATGCGAGAATCGCTCGGAAATCATGTGGCCTCCTCAGGGGTGTCGTAGTTGAAAATCGTTGGAAGTTTAGACGGCTGGTTTGATAACGCAAGGCGATGGAATTTGACGGCGCGCAACAGCGAGACGGATGCCTCTAGTCTCTCAACCGAACGATCCCGCGCCGTCTGCGAGCGCGAGCAATATAACACACAAGGCGGACATCGATTGCGTCGCGCGAGTACGGTTTGACAGCATCAATAAGGTTGAGTAATCTTTGCGCTGACAAACCTCAACGCGGTCGGTGCTAGTTAGAAAAGTCGGCGCGTCTTTGAGATAGGCGGGTGTGGCGCAATGGTAGCGCATCAGCTTCCCAAGCTGCATGTTTGAGTCTTCGCTTGGCACTTAACTTCATAGGCTCAACACCTTACCGCCCTAAGAAATCATCTCAACTCATAATCTACTGATTCATCTGCTTATTCGCGCTTACTGCCCCGTTTTTACGCTGTTTTGAACCGCTTCCGCTTTCCGCATTGGCGGCTTGTCGCCATTCTTCGTGTAGCGCGACGTTTCAATTCACACCAAGAGGCGGCGGATTGGTACGGCAAACAAGGCTTGCCGTTACCGTCGGATTGCATGGTTAGTGGTAACAACCCGCTGCCCTTTGATATGACTGGCGGCTTCCCGCGCGACATAGCAAAGAAAGTGATAGACACAGAAGCAGGGATGAAACTGTGGGATAGTGGTTATAGAGAGCGTGCAAGGAAGTGGGGCACGTTCCTAGCATGTGAGGTGAGTTTTCTTGAACTCTACAACCCGCCCATTATCACGGGTGAAATGATACGACGCATCTTCGGCAAGACGCCTCAGACCCAAAATCCTACGCCAATCGGTAACGAACAATTCGAGTCTTTACGCAAGTTTGCATTACCAGCCTTGCACTAACAAATGTTAGTCAGCCTCTACGATTGCTATTTCCTCATCCGTCAAGCCGTACAGTTCATAGACGAGCGCATCTATCTGTCGGTCAAGAGCCGCGCATTTATTCTCATAATGGTTGCGGTCGCGGTCTGTACGCGCTGCTTGCTGTTGACGCTTAGCGGCGAGTATCTGCTCTACGAGGTTGACCATGCGTTCATGATGAGCGCGGTCGGTCTTGTCAGAAAAGTTAATGGCGCGTATTGGCAACTGTGAGAGACTAAAAATTGTCACTTGTGGAAAAGACGTTTTGAAGTCAGAGAACATAAGCCTCCAAAAGAGAGCCATCAACTTCGAGTTAATCAATCCAAGCAGATAAAGCTCTTCCTTGAATTCACCTGCTCTGATAGTAAAAATGTTGCCTGTGACAGCTATCGGCTCACTAACAATGCTAGCTGTTGGCTCGTCGCCAATTTGTCTCACTACTATTTTGTGCGGCGCGAAATGGACTTCTCTATCCCAACATCCGCCAGCAGTTTTTGGACGCTCAAACAAAACATTCACCGTTGGTTGTTTAGTATAAAAGCGTCCCACGTCGCTCCCCGCAATAATTGGAACATAAGACTCAGACAGTTTTTCAACTGAAAAATACTTTTGCTTGTCTCCTGTTATTAAGCCTCTGTTGATAACTCCAACTTCCCCAAGACGAGTAAATCCTTGTAATAGACGAAAGACTAATCCTGCGTTCTTTTCGTCAATTAGGATATTCCAAACGTTACCCTCTAGGTTTGCGAACCACGATTGATTGGTGTTTGAGTAATGAACATTGTTGACAAATAGTTCATCAAGACTTTCGGTAGTGAGAACTTTGTGACTCGGTACGTTTGAGTTATTTGTTTTACGCTGAAAGGTAACAACCGAAGTGTGAACATCTGCATCAGCAAAAACTCTTCCTCGCGCTACGGCAATTAGCTCAAGAGATGTTTGATTTATCAGCCATGTCCGCAGCTTTTCAGCATACACATTATTTAGAATTGTCGTGGGAACAATATAACCAAGCCGTCCACCAGCTTTAAGCCTTGAAACGCCGCGCTGTAAAAATAGATGGAACAGGTCTATTTTAAATTCTGCCGCGACATAATTTTTGCGTAAGTAATTGATTGTCGTCTTGCTAGTGTTATGAGGTTGTAACATTCGATAAGGTGGATTGCCGACAATCGCATCAAAGCCGCCGACCCGCATCACTTCGGGAAACGCTTGCTCGAAGTCCATCGGGAAAAGCTTGCGCTCTTCTTCATCACCGAACAGCCCGCCGCCAATGTCCCAACCGATTAGCGCGTTGCCGTGAATTACATTCTTATCAAGAGACGGCAGCATTGTTTCTCTGAACTCAAGTTGATGGCTCTTTGCTGTTGATGTCGTCTCATCCTCTAGCAGTTTGAGGAATAGCGAAAGCTGCGCGACTTCTACCGCTTGTGCGTCCAAATCTACGCCGTAAATGTTCTTGAGCAATATGTCTTTCTTCTGACGCAAGCCAAGATGTAATGTGCCGTCCTCATGCTCAACGCACCCTGCTTTTATCGCTCTGGCGCGGTTCTTCGCGTCATTGTAATAAGCCGTATGATGGCGTAGCAGCAAGTCATAGACACCGAGCAGGAACGAACCGCTACCGCAAGCAATGTCAGCAAAACGCATCTTAGAAATCTGCTCCGGCGTCTTGCCTTCAATGAGTTTGCCGACGGTGTTCTCGACAATGTAAGTGACGATGTATTGCGGCGTGTAATAGACGCCGCCAGCTTTGCGGACTTCCGGCTTTTCCTCTACCTTCGCCCGCTTGTCAGTGGCAACTATGACCTTGCCTAAGAATCGCTCATAGATGCTGCCAAGAATATGAATCGGAATCGCGTTGAAATCGTAAGGCGAGTTTGTGTGCGCTAGGCTCTCTCGGATGCCCGCAAAGGTGCGCTCGTCAACATGGAAATCTGGCGCGTCCAGTAGTGTGTGTTTCTTGAAGATAATGCCGTTATAGATGGCATCAAGACGGTGTGACATAGCTACGAAGTCTTGCCAGACCGTTCCTTTACTGCCTAGATTTTCGACAAGCGGTTCTGACTCAATCAGTTTGTCCTCCAGGAAACGCATGAACACTAAGCGGTCAAGCGTGCGCTGTGTGACTTCCGTTAGTTCTTCGCTGTTCAAGTGCGGGTTCTTGTTCTTGAATGAGCGGGCGAGTTCTTCTCTGTACCCGTCCAACTCCTGTAAGAATGAATCATCTATGCTCTGGAAGCCGCCGCCGAACAGAGTTCGCTGATGTGCTTTGCCTGATGGCTTCGGCAATGTCGCAGCATACTTTTCAAGTGCGCCACTGGTCGCAGCTTCGCGCGAAAACAGGTAATAGATTTCCCTGAACTTCTCCGCGTCGGCATAATCCAGGTAGTGGAACTTTTTGACCGCCCGATGAATGGCGGTTTGAATGTCTGGCTTGTAGCGGCAATCCAAAACGCGCAAGTGCTCAAAGTCCATCAGCACGGCAAGCGGCGTCTGACTGTTCCAGCCGTAGCGGATTGTCTGAAAGTAATAATCGGACGTGTCAATATCAGCTTGCGGCTTCTTAGCTTCGACGTAGAAAAGCACGTCGCGGAAGTTCAGAGCAAGAAACGTGTAATCCGCGCGCTTACGTCCCGCGCTCGTTCTAACGTCACGCTCAACCTTAACTTCCTGCTCGTAAGGGTTAGTCTGTGTTTCGTGATAAACGTCCCAACCTAACGCGACCCAAAACTTATCAATGAAGTCTTGCCGCGCCTCTGCTTCCTTGTACGCAGGTGAGAGGTATTGCTTTTCGTTACGCTTGAAGACGGCAACTAACTGCTTTACTCGTTCAAGTGCTTCATCGAAGGTTTGAGGAATCATCGGGCTTGCCTTTGCCTCGTAAGGTTATGTTTCGGTTTTGTCGGTAGCTTCGCTGGCAAGTCAAGCTCATCATCAATCAGCACGTCCACACAAATTCCCGCCACTCTCGCGTCCATCAACAGAACAGGTAAAGCTGGCTCTCTCACGCCCCGCTCGTATGCCGATAGCGTACCTTGAAATATCTTATCCTCGAAACCCATCCGTCTAAATAGTCGGAGAGCGTTGCGGATTTGTGGCAGCTTTTCAGCTAAACGTGCTGGCTTTGGTCGGTCGCACTACCCATCAGTTAATAACTCCAAAAAGAAAATTATACCAAAGTAATGCTCAAAATTTTTTGCGGCGAGGTTGACGCTTAGTGATGATGCTCTGCTTACGGGGTACAACTGGCGTTCTTAATTTCATCAAGTCCTTATGACGACTGTTTATAATCTTGAATTCAAGCTTGTATTCTCAATCTGCTTTAGCAATTCTCGGATTAGTTTTCGTGCGTGAGTTCGATTATCGGCTTTGCGCCAGAGGTCGCGTCGTTTGCCGTTCTCGTCAGTAAATTGAACCCTCGCATTAAGTTTGCCCTCACGCTCAACTATTGAGCCTTTTCTTTCGCGTGCCATTGTCAGTATCCTTTCTCAGTAGAAGGACACCGCATCTACTTATTGTCCGTCATCTGGGAGGGTTAAAACCCTCGCCTTTCAGGCGAAGGCTTTCAGCACGTCTTTCAAGGCGGAAAACATTAAGTCTTGCAGCCATGCTCAACGCTCCCATGTTCGTTGACTGACGTTGGATAAAGA
>JBGTHJ010000444.1:0-6681 GCA_041746175.1 Pyrinomonadaceae bacterium | reverse complement strand
CGCAAAAATCGAAAGCAGATGCCGGTCTTTAAGCGACCGCCTCTGCTTTCGATTTTTGCGCGCGACGCTGAACCGGAGCGCGGCGGTCGCCCGTTGACATCCTGCGCCGGGTGGATTAGAAGCAAGTTGATACAGAGCCATCAAACTTTCTATCCAAGCTGGATTCGGACGGACAAGGAGCAGATATGACGTACGTTGTCGTTGAGTTGTGTGTTGACTGTAAGTATTCGGATTGCGCGGCGGTGTGCCCCGTCGAGGCTTTTCACGAACTGCCCGACCGCCTCTACATCAATCCGGAGACGTGCATCGACTGTGATGCGTGCGTGCCGGAATGCCCCGTCGAAGCGATCTTCGCGGATACCGCGCTACCCGAAGAATATCAAGACTGGCTCGCCCTCAACGCCGAAGCCGTCGACTATCCCATCATCAGCGGCAAACAGCCCGCGCTCTATGGCCCCAAATGCACCGGCAACCCAGAGAAGTAGGCTCGCCTTATTGCGACCGGTTCTTCGGCTGTCTCTCTCAGCGATTGGCGCGGCGGAGGCGGCGTTGAAGGTTTTCGTCGCGCGGTTCGGAATAGGTAGTGGGGGCGGCGCGGGTCACCGGCCAAGTCGCCGGATCAAGTATCTGCCGACTGCCGACTGCTGACGGCTGCGCCTATCCCTGGTCGAAGACGTGATGTACGGCATCAAGCGTCCAGTCGGCGAGACGGTGGGTCACAACCTCCGCACCCGCCGCACGCAGGGCGGCTTCGGGGACGGTATTGGCGACGCCGAGCGTGCGCATTCCGGCGGCACGCGCCGACTGTATGCCCGCCGGTGAATCCTCGATGACCAGACATTCGCCCGGCACGAACGGTAGAACGTGCGCCTCGCTTCTTTTCTCGTTGAGCCTTTCGAGCGCGCGGTTGTAGCACTCCGGGTCAGGCTTGCACGCATCAACCTGTTCCGCGCTGACGATGACGGCGAACGACTGTCGCAGCGACGCACGCCGGAGCACGCCGGTAATCTCTGCGCGCCGCGCCATGCTCACGACGCCGAGCGGATACTTCCGCGCCAGCGCCTTAACGAACGTCTCGATGCCGGGAAACAGCGGCAACTCGCCGCTAATCATCTCGCCGTGTCGCGTCGTCTTGCGCTCGATCACATCGAGCAACTTCTCTTCCGTCAACTCGACGCCCGCCCGCTCGAAACACGCGCGCGTAAACATCTCGTCGTCCATGCCGAGCGAGTCGAGATAATCCTCGTCGGTAATCGTGATGTCTTCGGGTTGCAAAACCTCGCGGTAAGCTTCCAGTTGGAGCGTCTCGTCGTCGATGATGACGCCGTTGAAGTCGAAAAAAATCGCCTGAATCATGAAGCCGCTTCGTGCCTGTACGCCTGTTGAATTGAATCGAACTTGATGACAGACATTGTAAGCGCGCGGGCGTTTGCGGGCAAACGGTGAAAAGCGGAGGGCGGGAGGGAAGGTCTAAAAATCTCCGTCGGCGTGCATCAATCGATCAGAACACATCCAACCCCGCGTGTCACACGCACGTCAACGATTCATGCTCGCTGCCTAATGCCGGACTTCCGCCTTCGGCGCGCCGTTCTTACGGCTCGCGTCCTCTGGTCAACGCTTCGAGGCGTTCGTTTTGCTCCTGGAACAACAACGGGAGACGCTCGCTCTCAAGCACGTCGAGCCGGCGCAGGACTTCCCAGAGCGCGAGTTCGTTTTTCAGATTCACCTGATAATCCAAATCCGACCGGAGGCGGTCTTTGTCGGCCTGCCTGTTTTGCGAGATGAGAATAAACGGCGTGAGCAGCGCGGCGACGATGCCGTTGATTACGTCGAGGAGCGAATACGGAAACGGATCGATGCTCATGTCGCGAAACACCAGCGAGTTGATCAGCATCCACAGCACCACGAACAAAATCGTCCCGGCGATAAACTTCCAACTGCCTCCGAACTCCGCCACCGTGTCGGCCATGCGGTCGCCCATCGTCATGCGCGCCGCGTCTTCGATGTTGACGTTGCGCGAGACGCGGCGGCGCAGCAGTTCGTCGGTGTTACGCAGACGGTCGGTGATGGCTCCGAGCATGTTCAACGCGACATCCGGGTTGCGGCGGACGAACGCCAGAAAGTGTTCGCGCGTGAGCACGGCGAGCCGCGCGTCTTCGAGCACGGTCGCATGTGCCGAACGCGGTTGACCGTCGAGAATCGCCATTTCGCCGAAGAAGTCGCCCTGTCTCAACTCGGCCAGCGTCACGTCATCCTTTTCCGCGTCGGTGATGTGGATGAGCACGCGCCCGCCTTCGATAAGGTACATCGCATCGCCCGCGTCGCCCGCGCGGAAAAGCGTCGTCCCCGGCGGCACGTCGCGCACCATCAATAGGTCGCGCAGAGCCGTCACCGCCGCGTCGTCGAGCGAAGCGAACACCGGAACCGAGCGCAGCCCCTCCAGCGTCATTCCCTTGGGCACAGTCGCGGACATAAACGTCACCTCATCGAAGGAAGAAGAAGGTAATCGGAAGCATCAAAGACGCGCGGTGCATCAATTAACCCAAAAGGGGAAAAGGAGAAAAGGAGAAAGGAACGGCGCGTGGCCTGTTCTCCCTCTCACCTCTTCACCGTTTCCCCTTTTGGTTCTTTGCCCGACTGCCGCGCTAGACTTCTTTGTATTCGGAATTAACGTCTTCGTCGGAGAACGCGACGCGGTAGTTCGGCGACTGCTTCTGTTTGGTAATCAGCAAGTCGTCTTTGGTCTTCAGCAGGTCGGCGCGGCTATAGACCGACAACTCGAAATTGTAGCCGTGCGTGATGGCGTCCTTCGGGCAGGCTTCGACGCAGTAGCCGCAGAAGATGCATCGCCCGTAGTCGATGTTGTAAACCTCCGCGAAGCGTTCGTCCACTCCGGTGCGCTCGGCAGCGGGGCGCGGGTCGTCCGCCGCGACGATGTAGATGCAGTCGGACGGGCACGCCGCCGCGCACAAATAACACGCGACGCACTTCTCGCGTCCGAGTTCGTCAACGTGCAGTAGATGCTGGCCGCGATAGCGCGGCTGCACCGTCACGGGTTCGTCCGGGTATTGCACCGTCCATTTCTCTTTCGGGATGTAGGAGAGGGTCACGCTCATGCCCTTGATGATCGCCTTCGTCGATTCGATGATGTCGCCGATGATTGACATAAAAACCCTCGTCAAATGTGAATCGTCAATCGTCAACTGTTAAACCCCAAGAGCGACGAGGCTTTTCAATTACAACTGACGATTTACGATTTGCTAAACAAGTTCGAGACGGCTGAAGAAGTACGCGATTTCGATAGCCGCGTTCTCTTCCGAGTCGGAACCGTGGACGGCGTTTTCACCGAGCGAGCCGCCGAACTCTTTGCGCAGCGTGCCGGCGTCGGCCTTCGCCGGGTCGGTCGCGCCCATCAAATCGCGCCACGCTTTGACCGCGCCGTCCTTCTCAAGCGCGACCACGACGCACGGCGCGCTCGACATAAAAGCCGTCAAGTCGCCGAAGAAAGGTCGCTCCGCGTGCACCGCATAAAAGCCTTCAGCCTCGGCCTTCGTCATGTGCATCAACTTCATCCCGCGCACGCGAAAACCGCCGTCCGTGATGCGTTGAAGAATGCTGCCCGTTTTCCCTCCGCGCACCGCGTCGGGCTTGATGATGCCGAATGTTAGATTGTCTGCCTGTTCTGTCATGTTCTCCTCAAAATTACTTTCAGTGTTTTCAAACCCTAAAACTTACGTCGCGCCAATCTCAAAACCAACCACATCAAAGAATCTTATCCCTGCGCCCTGTCGTCGCGCCCTTCGCCGACAATATCTATCAGCACGTCCAAACGTCGATCCGTATGCGCTTGTGCGGCGGTCAACTCGGTTACCTTCTCAGTCAAAACAGCGAGGGCGGTTTCCGTCCGGCTCTGCGCAACGGAGACCAAGATTAAAGACTCTCCAGTACGAATTTGAGCGTCGGCGAGCGCGGCGATTCTGGCGTCGGACTTAGCCTGCGCTTCTTCGGTGCGAAGTTGAGCGTCGGTGAGCGCGGCGATCTTGGCGTCGAAGCTTGTTCGCGACTCTTCCAAGCTACGCTCTTGCCGGACAAGAGCCTCTTCGGTGCGAATCTGAGCGTCAGTGAGCGCGGCGATCTTGGCGTCGAAGTTCGCCTGTGACTCTTCCAAGCTACGCTCTTGCCGGGCGCGAGCTTCTTCAGTGCGAATTTGAGCGTCGGCGAGCGCAACGATCTTGGCGTCGGACTTCGCCTGCGCTTCTTCGGTGCGAAGTTGAGCGTCAGTGAGCGCAGCGATCTTGGCGTCGAAGCTTGTTCGCGACTCTTCCAAGCTACGCTCTTGCCGGGTGAGAGCTTCTTCGGTGCGAATTTGAGCGTCGGTGAGCGCGGCGATCTTGGCGTCGAAGTTCGCCTGCGACTCTTCCAAGCTACGCCCTTGCCGGGCGAGAACTTCTTCGGTGCGAATCTGAGCGTCGGTGAGCGCGGCCATTTTGGCGTCGAAGTTCGCCTGCGACTCTTCCAAGCTACGCCCTTGCCGGACAAGAGCCTCTTCGGTGCGAATCTGAGCGTCGGTGAGCGCGGCGATCTTGGCGTCGGAGTTTGTCTGCGCCTCCATCAGCACATCCATCCGCTCCTCCACATTGCGTCCATGCTGAACGAGAAGATGGAGGGCTTCATTTATCTGTAAAAATCTTTCATCGGGGGTCATGGCATTAACCCTTCTGTTCTAGGCGGTCGCGGGCGAACCGAGCGCATCTTTGACAGCCTGCCCGATATCGGCGGGCGACTGCACGACGCGGATTCCGGCTTCCATAAGCGCCTTCATCTTTTCGGCGGCGGTTCCTTTGCCGCCCGCGATGATGGCTCCGGCATGACCCATGCGGCGACCCGGTGGGGCGGTCTGTCCGGCGATAAAGGCGACGATGGGTTTCGTCACGTTGTTTTTGGCGAAGGTGGCGGCGTCTTCTTCCGCCGAGCCGCCGATCTCACCGATCATCACGATGGCTTCCGTGTCGGGGTCGTCTTGAAAGAGCGCGAGCGCGTCGAGATGGGTTGTGCCGACGATGGGGTCGCCGCCGATGCCGATGGCGGTTGACTGTCCGAGTCCGAGCGCGGTCAACTGTCCGACCGCTTCGTAGGTCAGAGTCCCCGAACGCGAGACGACGCCGATGCGTCCTTCTTTATGAATGTGTCCGGGCCTGATGCCGATTTTGCACTTGCCGGGCGAGATGACGCCGGGGCAGTTCGGCCCGATGAGACGCGTCGACTTGTCGGCGAGGTATTCTTTGACCTTCACCATGTCGAGCACCGGGATGCCCTCGGTGATGCAGACGACGAGCGGGATTCCGGCATCGGCGGCTTCCATGATGGCGTCCGCCGCGAACGGCGGCGGCACGTAAATCACCGAGGCGTTCGCGCCCGCTTCCTTGACGGCATCGGCGACCGTATTGAAGACGGGGATGCTCTCGTGCGTCGTGCCGCCCTTGCCCGGCGTCACGCCCCCGACGACGTTGGTCCCGTACTCGACCATCTGTTTGGTGTGAAACGTGCCTTCTTTGCCCGTGATGCCCTGCACAACGAGACGTGTGTTTTTATCTACGAGAACACTCAACGCTTTGCTCCTCACAGTCGGCGCCCCGCACAGCCCGCATGCACTTTAGCCGCGGCACGCGCCGGACAAATAAATTTGAACTGCTTGACGAAAAATGCACTATACCACAGCCCGCGCGCGCGCCCGAAGTGTGCGACGGCGAGGCGGTACCGCGATTGGCCTTGACAAAAAAATGGCCGTCGTTTACTTTTCGCCGGCTGTCGCTTCGCGGTGGGTTTGACTAAGATTCCCGAAGTCGCTGCTGACTCACTTCACTTTAATTTAGGCCAACCTACTCCTCGCTCCGCCGGAGCGCACGCGGCGTCTGTCTCGCTTGCGCGCAAAGAGTAAGGTCTGTCTTTCGCGGATGCTGGTTTAAGACCAGTGGCGCCGTCGTTCTCCTCGAAACAAATTCAAATCAACCACAACCCCCCTTCGACCTGTAGCGCCGACGTAGCGCTACGGGATGTACGCAAAGGAGTAGACTCTACATGTATCGAAATGCCAATTGCTTTCGCTTGGCCGCGCTGCTATGCGCTCTCGCCCTTAGTCTAACGGCGATCACCGCGCGGGCACAGAACTCTTCCTCGACCAACCAACTTGAAATCACACAAGCCGAGGTGAACACGGGCGCCAACCAACTCGTCATCACCGGCCTTAACTTCGGGACGGAGCTGCCGGTTGTGACGCTCGCCGAGATGCCGCTCTTCGTCGCGAGCAGCACGCCGACTCAGATCGTCGTTAACCTGCCCGTCAACACAACGGCGGGCACCTATCTGCTCAAAGTCTCGCGCGGGAACGGCACGCCAAAGAACGACGAAGCCGAGGTAACCATCGGCGCAACGGGCGAGCAAGGGCCACAGGGTGAAACCGGCTCGCAAGGGCCACAGGGTGAAACCGGTCCGCAAGGTCCGGCAGGGCCACAGGGAGCAACCGGCGCGCAAGGCGACCCCGGACCACAAGGCGCGACTGGTGCGCAAGGCCCAGCGGGTACACAGGGTGCGACCGGCGCACAAGGCGAAACCGGCGCACCGGGTGCGACCGGAGCGCAAGGTCCGGCGGGGCCGCAAGGTGCGACCGGAGCGCAAGGCGAA
>JBGTHJ010000443.1:0-5046 GCA_041746175.1 Pyrinomonadaceae bacterium | reverse complement strand
CGGCGGCGGCGACGCTCGCGGCTCGACCGAGGCGGCGCGTTTCGCGCGTTCGGGCGGCGCGGTCATCTCGGCCAACGGCCAGCGCCCGACCAACAACAACTTCTCGGTCGACGGCGTGGACAACAACGAACCGCAGTTCGGCACCATCGGCGTCTTCGTCAACCCCGACGCCATCGCGGAATTTCGCGTCACGACGAGCGTGCCACCGGCGGAAGTCGGGCGCGCGGGCGGCGCGGTCATCAACACCTCCTTCAAGTCGGGCACGAATGATTTTCACGGGTCGCTCTATTACTACGGCCAAAACTCCGCGCTCAACGCGGTGCACCCGATCTTGAAACGCAACATCGCGCTGGGGGGCGGACCGGCCAACCCGTTCGCACCGCGCAAGGCCGTGCAGCAGATTCACGAGTTCGGCGGAACCATCGGCGGGCCGATCATCCGCGACCGCACCTTCTTCTTCTTCGACTATCTCGGCGGTCGCAACAACCTCCCGACGCCGCTCGCTTCGACCGTGCCGTCGGCGCTCGTCCGGCAGGGCAACTTCTCCGAGTACAGCACCCCGGTTTTAGACCCGCGCACGGGGTTGCCGTTTCCCGGCAACATCGTCCCGCAGAACCGCATCAGTCCCGTCGCCCGCAACTTCTTCAACCTCTTCCCGCTGCCGACGCGAAACATCCGTAACCCCAGTCAGAACGACAACAACTTTTTCTCGCAGCGCGATGTCCGCGAAGTGATCGACAACTACGACATCAAAATCGATCATCGACTAACGACCAATAATTCTATTTCGGGACGCTTCTCGAACCAGGATTTCAGCGCGGTTCGCGGCTCGTTCTTCCCGGAAGTGCCTGCCGGGTTCGGCGCCGGAAACGAAGTTGGCAACACGCGCCAGATCGTCGTCACCGACACGCACACCTTCTCGCCGACGGTTCTCAACGAGTTCCGTTTCGGCTACACCAAGATCGACATCGGTATCATCAACTGCGCCGTCGGCGGTGAGTGCGGCATCAGCGAGAGCTTCTCGGCTGACATCGGCGTGCCCAATGCCAACGATGGAACATTCGAGCAGTCCGGCTCGATTCTGGTGGGCGGCTTCGGCAACGGCTTCGTCGAGTTCGCGGGCGACGGCGGCCCGTTCATCGTCAACAGCAAGAACCCCTACTTCGCCGACACGCTGACGGTCGTGCACGGCAATCATGTCACCAAGTTCGGCGGCGAAGTTCGGCTTCGTTATCTCGAAACGATTGACGGCGGACGCACCGGCGGTTTGAAGGGCAATCTTGCTTACGCCGACAACGGCCCGGCGACGGGCGCGAATCCGAACTGCCCGGCGGGGTCGGGCACGGCGGCAGCGTGCTTCGTCGATGCCAACGGCGTGTCGTTCGGCGCGACCGGACTAGCCATCGCCAGCATCCTCGTCGGCGCGCCCGCCCTGCAAGCTTTTCGCGGCAGCGTCCCCGGCGGCGCATTCAATCTCCGCTCGCAGGAGTACGGGTTGTTCGTGCAGGACGACTGGAAGGTCAACGACAAGCTGACGCTCAATCTCGGCCTGCGTTACGACATTTTCCCGGCGGCGACCGAAGCGTCTGGCCGTCTCGGTAATTACAACCCCGACACGCGGGTGATTGATCTCGCCTCCGGTAGCGGCGACAGCCTCGTCGATACTGACAAGAACAACTTCGGGCCGCGCATCGGTTTTGCTTACGGCTTCGGTGCGGATAAGACGATGGTCGTTCGCGGCGGCTACGGCCTGCTCTATTCGCTCGACGCGGTCGACCGTCCGCCGCTCGTCAACAATCCGCCGTTCACCAACAGCGTGAGCTTCAACAACGCTTTTGACAGTTCGACGCCGCGCAGCGTGTTTAGTCTCCAGACGGGGCCGCCCAGCGTGCCGACGGCTGACCCGACGCTGCTCAACGCGCAGGGCTTGACCGTCTTCCGCGTCGATCCTGAGCAGACGACGGCCTACGTCCACCAGTTCAATCTGACGTACGAGTGGCAGTTTGCGGCGAACTGGTCGATCGATGTCGGCTACGTCGGCAACCGTTCGCGGAATCTGCTCTTCACGCGCGACATCGGCGGCGGCGGGACGGCGATTGCGCGTAACCGCGCGGGAGGCTTCCTCTCCGGTCGTTCGTACGAGAACGGCGCGTCGGCGCAGTACGACGCGATGCAGTTACAGTTGCGCAAGCGTCTCTCGAGCAACGTGCAGGGGCAACTTTCCTACACCTGGAGCCATAACATCGACAACTCGACCGGCGTCTTTCAAGGCATCGGCGAGGGACGCGGCAGTCAGGGCGGGCCGCAGAATCCGTTCGACCTTGAGGCCGAGCGCGGCAACTCGTCGCTCGACGTGCGCCACCTGCTGAACGCTAATGCGATCATCGACCTGCCGTTTGGCAAGGGGCAGCGGTTCGCCAACTCAAGCTCGACCGCCGACAAGATTCTCGGCGGCTTCCAACTCAACATCATCGTCAGCGGGCGCAGCGGCTTCCCGTTCTCGGTGATTGACGGCGACAACGGCAATCGCCGCGCCACACAGATCGGCGACCCGTTTGCCAATCTAGCCCCGGGTCGATTCCTGAACGCCGCGGCGTTTGCCGGTGTCAACAACGCACCCTGTCCGGGGCCGAACTGCGTGGTGAACGCCGCCGGTTCGCAAATCCGTTTCGGCAGCCTCGGACGCAACACGTTCTACGGGCCGGGCTTCGTGCGCACGGACTTCTCGATCTTCAAGAACACCGGACTGACCGAGCGGGTCAAGTCGCAAATCGGCATCGAATTTTTCAACCTCTTCAATCAGGCGACTTATAATGTGCCGAACAACAACTTCCGCGACGGCGGGTTCGGTCGCTTCGATTCGGCGTTGCCCGCGCGCGTCATTCAATACCGCGTGAAGTTCCTCTTCTAGTAGTAAATTTCAGCGGCGCGTTCCTTCTTCAAGGATGAACGCGCCGCGCCCGAATTCAAACGGCGCGGAGCGATTGATTGATGCGGTCGCTCCGCGCCATCTCCCAGAACGACCGGGCGACATGTGCGCGCGGTCGTTTTTGTACAAGAGCCGTCAACGTCAAGCCGTCAAGCGGCGGTAAGTTTTGCTCGACTTTTGTTTTCGCCGGCTGCCGGCTGCCGACCGCTATTTTATGCTCGCTCGCGCAACACAACTCATCGCCGCCGGTTTTGTCTGTGCGCTATGCGTCAACGCACAGCAGTCGCCGCCGCCTGCCACGTCGCCGCCGTCCGCCACGTCGAGCGCGCGTTCGCACGTCGAACGCTTCAGCGCGCCGGAAGCCCTCGCCGGACGCGACGAGACGGAAGCGACCGCCCGGCTCAAAACCAACCCCAACGACGCGGGCGCACTCAACGAGCGCGCCTCCGCGCGGGTGCGGCTCGGTCGTTATGCGGAGGCGCACGAAGACCTCCGCCGCGCCGTCGCGCTCGATCCGAAGAACGCCGACTATCAGGCGGGTCTCGGCTACGTCTTGTGGAAGGTGGGGCGTCCTGCCGAAGCGATTGCCGCCGAACGCGCCGCGCTCAAACTGAGCGACGCCAATTTTACCGCGCACTATCAACTCGGACGTTTTCTGCTGCTCGGCGGCGACCCGAAGAATCTCGCGGAGGCCGCCACGCATCTCCGACGCGCGCTCGAACTCGACCCGCGCCGCTCCGAAGTCCGCTTCGATTTGCTGACCGCCTATCGCGCGCTCGGCGACCAGCCGAACGCCATCGCGCAACTCAATCTTTTGCAGGACGCGCGCCCCGCCGACCCGCGCGTGACCTACGCCGACGCGCTGCTCGCCTCTGACCGGGGCGACCTGAACGCGGCCATCAACAGCTTCCGCGACACGCTCAGGCTCGACCCTTCGCTCGTCGGGGCGCGGCAGGATTTAGGACTCGCCTATCTGAAACTCAAACGCTGGCCCGAGGCGGTCGAGACCTTCGCCGAGATGTCGCGGCGCGAAACCGATTCGGTCGAAGCCGCATATTTTTACGCGCTCGCGCTGTTCAATTCCGGGCGCGTCCCCGACGCCGAACGCGAAGCCCGCCGCGCCCTCCGTCTCGACGCCGGAGCATCGGCGGCACACACGCTGCTCGGCATCATTCTCGCGTCGCGCGGTGGGGCGGACGCGGAAGCCGCAGAGTCTCTGACGCAAGCCGTCGCGCTCAACCCGGCGAGTTTCGACGCGCAGTTTTATCTCGGTCGCGTCCAGTACACTCTGCAAAACTACGACGGCGCGGTGCGAAGCCTGCGCGCCGCCGCGCGGCTCGACCCGCGACACGCCGAAGCGCGTTTCTTTCTCGGCACCGCGCTCGAAGGCGCGGGCGACCCCGATGCCGCGCTCGTCGAATATCAGGAACTCGTGCGGCTCGATGCGCAGTCGGCCATCGGGCTGACGGGCTACGGCGCGCTCCTGATCAAACAGGGCAAGACCGCCGAAGCCATCGACGCGCTCGGTCGCGCCGTCGCGCTCGACGCGAAAAACTTCGAGGCGCACTGGGCTTTGGGTCGCGCGCTGATGCTCGCCGAACGCTTCGACGAAGCGACGACAACGCTTCAGACCGCCGTCGCGCTCATCCCCGACCGCGCCGACGCGCACTATCAACTCGGCCTCGCGTTGCGCCGCACCGGTCGCGTCCACGAAGCAAGACGCGAGTTTGAAATCGTCGAGCGTATCAACGCCGAATTTCGCTCGCGCACGCGCGCCCAACCCTGACTGTGTGGATTCACCGGACGGACGGGACAAAGATGCCGCCCCGACGCGATGGAACATAAACGATGAACGACGGGTTCGACGCGATGAATGATGGAAGCAATGCTCGCATCATCAGTTCACCGGCCATCATTACGCATTCAAAATTTCGCGCATCCTGTTCATCTTGTCGCCGGATGCTGTCTATCCTGTTTGAGTTTGACGAAGTAGCTCAATGATTTTTCAACTGGAGAAGTGGCTGTTGTCAGCAAGCATCGCGCTCGGTTCGAGCGCGTGCGGTGAGGTGTTGGCGCAACGAACGCCGTCGCGTCGCGCGCCCGCCGCCTCGCGCGGG
>JBGTHJ010000442.1:0-2335 GCA_041746175.1 Pyrinomonadaceae bacterium | reverse complement strand
GCCGCGCCCGCCACAGAGACGAGCGCGCCACAGAGACGAGCGCGCCTGTGCCGCCGTCCGCGCCGCGCGCACCGGATTTGGAGACGCGCATAGGCGGCAGTTGGTTCAACTGGATCGGCATCATCGCCGTCACTTTCGGCGTTGCCTTCTTTCTCAAGTACGCCTTCGATAACGAGTGGGTCGGCCCGACCGCGCGCGTGCTGTTGGGCGTCGGGCTGGGCTTGGGGCTGTTGTTCGAGGGCGAGCGTCTGCGCGCGCGCGGGCTGGCGGCCTACGCCCATGTGCTGTCGGGCGGCGGGATTCTGATTCTGTATCTGTCGGGCTACGCGGCATTCGCGTTCTATCAACTGGTCGGGCAAGTTCCGGCGTTCCTCGTGATGGCGGCGGTGACGACGACCGCCGTGCTGCTGTCGTCGAGATACAACGCGCGGTCGATTGCGGTCCTCGGTTTGATCGGCGGTTTCCTGACGCCGCTCCTGCTCTCGACGGGACGCGACAATCAAGTCGCGCTATTTGGTTACATCGCGCTGCTCGACGCGGGCGTGCTCGCGCTCGCTTATTTCAAGCAGTGGCGCGGTCTGAACCATCTGGCTTTCGGCGCGACGGTGTTGATGCAGGTGGGTTGGTTGGCGGTCTGGTACGGACGATACGGGACGGCGAGGTTGTGGCCGACGATCTTCTTCCTGACGCTGTTCTTCCTGATGTTTTCGATGCTCGCGATTCTGCACAACGTCCTCAAGCAGCGTCGCGCGCGGTGGTCGGACATCTCGTTGCTGCTCGCCAACGCGACCTTCTACTTCGGCGTCAGTTACGGTCTGCTCGACGACGCCGGATACGACGCGGTGCTCGGCTCGTTCGCGCTGATTCTCTCGGCCTTCTACGTCCTGCTCTTCTACTTCACCTACCAGCAACACCGCGCCGACCGTCTCCTGCGCTACAGCTTCGTCGGCGGCGGCCTCACGTTTCTGACGATGGCGGTCGCGATTCAACTCGATCAGCAGTGGGTGACGATTGGTTGGGCGACCGAAGCGGTCGTGCTGACGTGGATCGGTTTGCGCAGCGACGAAGACTCACCCCGGCTGGTCGCGCTCGGCGTGTTCGCGTTGGCGTTGGCGCACTGGTTCAGTTACGATCTGGTTGATTTCGCCTACCGCGCGGACGGCGTGTTTATCCCGTTGCTGAATCGCCGCGCCGTGTCGTGCGCCGCGCTGATCGGGGCGTTTGCCGGAGCGACGTGGTTGTATGCTCGCGCGGGCGCGGAAGTCGAAGACGACGAACGCTCCATCCTCATCACGATTTTCGTGCTCGCCGCCAACCTGCTCGCGCTGACGCTGTTGACCGTCGATGTCAGCGACTATTTCGCGCAGGCGAAAGAGCGCGCGGCGGGGCTGGCGGACGACCCCGGCGCCATGCGCGCCCGCCTGCAAAACACGCACCTCTTTGCGCTCTCGATTCTGTGGACGCTCTACGGCGCGGCGGCGCTCATCGTCGGCATACTGCGCCGGATGCTCGCTCTGCGGCTGGCCGCGCTCGCCCTGCTCGGCGTGACGATTCTGAAAGTGTTCGCGCTCGATGTCGGTTACTACGCGGCGGCGTGGCACGTCCTCCTGTTCAATCAAACCTTCATCGTGTTCGCGCTGCTGGTCGGGGCGCTGGCGTGCGTCGCGTGGGTTTATGCGCGGAGCGAGAAGATCGACCCGACCGAGCGCGCCATCGCCGTGCCCGCGCTCTACGGCGTCGCCAACTTGCTGGCGGTGGCGGCGCTGAGCGTCGAAGCCCTCGGCTACTTCGACCGCTCGACGACGAACCTGCGCGACGTGCGGCTGGCGCAACAACTCTCGCTCTCGGTCATCTGGACGATTTACGGCGGGGCGATGCTGGTCGTCGGCCTTGCGCGCCGCAACCAACTCCTGCGCGTGATGGCGCTCGCGCTGCTCGGCGTCACGACCCTCAAAGTCTTCTTCTGGGATTTGGCGTCGCTCGACCGAATTTATCGCATCATCTCCTTCATCCTGCTCGGCGCGATCCTGCTCGTCGTTTCGTACATCTATCAGCGGCGACAGCAGCGAACGGCGAGCGCGGAGGAGCGTCGATGAAAAAGCGGGCGGCGGCGTCCGTGTTTTCGGATAACCGCGACGGTGCGCGCCGCGTATAAACAGCGACTCTTTTGCAGCTACCTTAAAAGTCTGGAGAATTTGATGAACTCAAGCAATCGTTGGCAACTCTTACGGCGGCAAGCGTCGATCATTGTGCTGGCCGTCGCCCTGCTCTACGCGCCGGTGTCGGGCGGGCAGAGCGCGCAGGGGACAGGGGGCGGGGCGGCAGCGGCGGCGGC
>JBGTHJ010000441.1:0-4656 GCA_041746175.1 Pyrinomonadaceae bacterium | reverse complement strand
GACGCTCGCCGCCGCGCCGCGCAGGAAAAATCCGACGAGCACCGACCACACGCCCATCAGGTACGCGCCCCACGCGACCGCGACATAGACGCCGAGCACAATCAGAATCCACGCGATGAGTTGTCCGCCGAGGCTGACGGTGCGCGTCGCCTCTTCGAGTCGCCCGGTGCGGTGCCAGAGCAGAGCGCGCAGGACACGCCCGCCGTCGAGCGGGTAGCCGGGAAAGAGGTTGAAAACCGCGATTAAAAGATTGCCCGAACCGATGATGAAGAAGACGGCGGAAGCCAAACGGTAGCCGCCCATTTCGGCGAGACTGAGGCCGGCAAACGCGAGCAGCGCAAAGATGAAACTGGCCGCCGGCCCGGCGACCGCGATGCGAAACTCGGCGCGCGGGCTGTCGGGTTCGCGCCGCATCCGCGCGAGTCCGCCGAACGGATGCAGCACGATCTCTTCGATGTCGATTCCTTCGGCGCGACCGACGACGGCGTGCGCCAGTTCGTGCCCGAAGATGGAGAGAAAAAAGATGGCGGTCGTCAGGATGCCGACCGCCCACGCCGTCGGCCACTCGACGCCCGCGACGTACCACGAACCTTGCCGGAAGCTGTACGCGATCATGTACGCGCTCAGGGCGACGACGGCGAACCAGCGGTAATCGATCCGGACGGGGATGCCGTAGACGCGCGCGACCTGAATCTGCCGGCTGATGATTTCGGTGAAGTTCATAAAACGATGACGGGTGGCGGATGATAGGTGACAGGATAAAACAAGAAAGAGTCGGCGATGACCGGATGGTTGCTCTTATCCCGTCGCACGTCGCTTGTCAAGGGTCGCGGCTTTTAGGTTTCAAACGCTCCGTCGTTGGCGTCCTGGAAAAGGAAGGGGTCGGTGCGTGCGACGCGGCGCAGGAGGAGCGGGTCGTCGATGAGTTGCGAGAGTCCCTGCACGCTGGCATGGCGCGGGTCTTCGGCGACGCGCGCCGTCAGATTCGTCTCTTTCTCGAAGTACTCGACCAAACCTTCGAGCATCGCGCCGCCGCCGGTCAGAATCAGCCCACGGTCGTAGATGTCAGCCGCGACTTCGGGCTGGAGTTCGCCGAGGGCGCGTTGCACCACGCGCGACACACGGCTGATGACGCTTTCAGCGGCGACGCAAATTTCCGCGCTCGTCACTTCGACGGCGCGCGGGGTGCCTCCCTGCACGTCGCGGCCTTTGACGGTCATGCTGCGCGCGGGGTTGACCGGCTCGATGGCCGAGGCGAGTTCGATCTTGAGACGTTCGGCGGTGGGCGCGCCGATGATCAAACCATGATGCCGCCGGAGACGGTCGCTGATGGCCGCATCGATGTCGAAACTTCCGATGCGCTCGGCCTGCGCGTAGACGATTGAACCCCGCGCGACGACGGCGATGTTGGTGCTGCCGCCGCCGATGTCAACCACCGCCGAAGCGTTTTTATCGTCGATGGAGACGCCCGCGCCGATGGCCGCCGCGAGTCCTTCTTCGACCATGTAGACGCGCCCGATGTGCGCGTGTTCGGCGGCGGTCAAGAGCGCGCGTTGCTCGACCTGTGTGACGCCGGAGAGCACGCTCATGACCGCGCGACGGCTGAAATGCGAGATGCCGCTGCGGGCGGCGCGGACGAAATGATCGAGCATCGCGAGCGTTCGCTCGAAGTCGGCGACGACGCCGCCCACCATCGGCGAGACGAGTGTCACATCACGCGATTCGCGCCCCTGCATGTCGTGCGCCTGTTTGCCGATGGCAACGACCGCGCCGGTCGACTTGTTGACCGCGACCACCGACGGTTCGTCGATGATGATGCCGCGCCCGCGCACCCAAATGATCGTGTTGGCCGATCCCATGTCGATCGCCATTGAATCGGAGACGAGGTCGCGCAACGCCTTGAAGCCGACGAGCGAGCGCGTCCTGGCCATGAACGAACGTGTTGTCATAAATCCCCCCGACTCTCGGTTCGCACCGCGCGCGCGGCGACGCGCTCCCCGCCGGCTTCCGAACATCTGTCAGTCGCCGACGGGCAACTGAACTTCTCCGTCACTCATGTGCTGCCAATCGACCTCGAAGATGGGGACGGCCTGTTCGCGATTCTTGACCGTAATCGCGGTGCGCGGCAGCACCGGGCAGGGAGTGCCGGCGGCGGCGGTCGCGGTCGCTCCGCTGATGAGCACCTGACCGGGCTTCGCGTTCGATTGCAGACGCGACCCGAGATTCACCGTGTCGCCGATGGCCGTATACTCCGAGCGTCGCTCAGAGCCGATGTAGCCGACGGTAGCCTCGCCCGTGTGGAGTCCGATGCCGATGCTGATGGTCGGCAACCCTTCGGCGCGGAGGTCGTCGTTGACGTGCGACATCTGCCGTTGCATCGCAATCGCCGCCGACACCGCGTTGCAGGCGTCTTCGGGCGTCGCGGTGGGCGCGCCGAAAAGCGCCATCAGTTCGTCGCCGATGTACTTGTCGAGCGTGCCGCCGTGCTCGAAGATGATCTCGGTCATCGCCGAAAAATACCTGTTCAGAAGCCGCACGACCTTTTCCGGCGGCGCGTGCTCGGAGAGGCGTGTGAAACCGCGTATGTCGGCGAAGAGGACGGTGATGGTTTGGTTCGCGCCGCCGAGTTGGAACGAATCGGGGTTCTCAAGAATCTGTTTGACGACGTATTCGGGTAAGAACCGTCCGTAGTTGGCGCGCGCCACCTCTTCGCGGGCGAGGCGCTCGTGCGCCCGCGCGTTTTCAACCGCGACCGCGGTCTGCGCGGCGACCGCGCTGACGAGTTCGAGATCATCGCGCGAGAAGGAGGTGAAGGCGTCGAGACGGTCGGCGTAGAGCGCGCCGTGCACGCCCGATTCAGCGACGAGCGGCGCGCAGATCGTCGAGCGCACGCCCTGCGAAACAATCGAATGGACGTTGGCGAACTCCATGTCGGCGGCGGCGTCCTGCGAGAGCAAGGCCGCGCGTTCGCGCATCACTTTGCGCGTAATGGTGCGTCCGATGGTCTGCTGCTTGGACTGCGCCGCGCGTTGTTCGTCGCGAAAGCGCATCGCCACGACGTTCAATTCCGCGTCGTCGGTGTTGTCTGTGTTCGACGCGCTCTCGTCGGTCAGCAGCGCGACGACGCGATCCGCCGGGGTCGCGCTGAAGATAATCTCGGTCGCTTTGTCGAAGATGGCGTCGAGGTTGAAGACCGAGCCGAGCGTCTTGCTCATCTCGTAGAGCAACGCCAGAATCTTCGCCTTGCGCCGGAGGGCTTCGAGTTCCTCGCTGGGCGGGGTGGCGAGGGCGGCGGCGTCCGGTTTGGGCTGCAACGCGGCCTTGATAACATCGCTCGCGGAGACGTAAAGCTGCGTGTGACCGAGCGGCTTGTCGTCGTAACTGACGTTGGAAGTGCTCTTGGCTTCGTCGGAACGGTCGAAGCGTATTTCGCTCGCGCCGATGTTGATGCGATCGCCGTCGAGTAGCGGGTGTTCGTGACGCTGCTCGCCGTTGACGAAGACGTGATTGGCGCTGCGCGTTCCGTCAGTCCGCCCATCGACGATGACGAATGCGTTGTTCTGGAATTTGACGTGCGCGTGATAACGCGAGGCGCGCGGGTCGTTCAATATCACGGTGTTGTCGGGCGCGCGCCCGATGGTGCACAGCGTCGGTTCGGCCAAACGACTCTGCCACTGGCGACCACTGGCATCAATGATTTGCAGAAAAGCCATGTCCGAATCCTTGCAAGCGGGAATGCCGCCGCGACCTTTTCAACGCCGGAGAAAAGCGACGACGGCGCGCGGCGAGTGTTCAATTCTACATGCAAAGCCGCGCATTGCCAAAGGTCACTTTCAAACGCCCCGCAGACGACGAAACCGCAAGGCTCCACCGAAAAAAATGACGCCCGAAGAAGAGGGGGCGGGCGTTTGCAAACCTGAATCCCCGGCGCATCGGGTGGTGCGGCTTGCTTTGGTCGCGGGCGAACTTCGGGCGTCCGGCTTTTTAACTTTTGTAACATCCTGTTAACGTCGGCGAGTTAAGCTGCGACTTCCTTGATCGGTTGAGATGCACGCCCGGTAGATTTCCCGAAGGAGTTCCCCGCTCTTATGTCTATTGCTAACGAAATCAGTTGTGATGTCGCCACGGCGATGCTGGCGCAAGGCGAAGGCGCGGTCGAGAAAGATAAAAAAGGGTTGACCGATATCTTGCTCGAAGTCCACACGACGCTGCGGCAACTGACAAATGAAGCACGTCAGAAACGACGCGACTCGCGATCCGTCCACCTCTCTGCAATCACATCCGGCAACGCCGTCTCCGGCAATTACTGACAACGCTTGCGCGCCGTTGCACAAATCGTCTCACGGCCTCCGCGTCCGTCTACCCCCCGGCGGGGCTGTTTCAACTTTCAACTTCCCTACATTAAGATACGCTTCCGGCAGCACCGTAAGGTCTCGTTCGGCGAGCGTTCACACGCCCGCATCGATGCGTTTGTTCGCGGGCTTGCCGCGTCCGCCGCGCGTCCGCGACGTTCAGTCCTTGAAGGAAGGGTCCACCCATGACCTACACCGCGCCCCGCACGCTGATGGTGTGCATCTTTTACGCCTTGCTTCACGTCTCTGCCGGGGCGCAACAGACGCCCGCGACGCGCGCCACCGCCGCCGACACGAAGCCGCC
>JBGTHJ010000440.1:0-2879 GCA_041746175.1 Pyrinomonadaceae bacterium | reverse complement strand
GCGCGCCCTACTCGGCGCAGGCCGTCACCGAAATGACGCAGGTGCTCGGCGACGGCAACCGCATTGTTCGCCGCAACACCGCCAGCGTCTATCGCGACGGCGAAGGACGCACGCGGCGCGACCAGACGCTCGGCGGCATCGGGCCGTTTGCGGCGGCGGGCGACCCGCCCCAAACCTTCTTCATCAACGACCCCGTCGCGGGCATCCACTACATCCTTGACCCGCGCAGTCGCACCGCGCGTAAACTGACCGTGAGACGCATCGACGGCGACCCGGCGCACGCCGCGCCCCATCCGCCACCACCACAACCGTCCACACCCGGAGCGCGCGTCGTGCGCAAGCGCGAAAAGGTCGGAGCCGATGCGGGCGCGTTGAATTTCTCGTACACACTTCCGCCGCCGCCACCGTACGGTGCGGGCACGCACGGAGTAGATTTCTCCTTCTACTCGCACGAAGGCGGCGAATCGAAAAAAGAGTCGCTCGGCAAACAGAAGTTCGATGGCATCGAAGCCGACGGCACGCGCACCACCTTCACCATCCCGGCGGGCAAAATCGGCAACGAACTCCCGATCAACATCGTCTCCGAGCGTTGGTACTCGAACGAGTTGCAGACGGTTGTGATGACGCGCCACAGCGACCCGCGTCACGGCGAAACCGTCTATCGCCTGACCGACATCAATCGCTCCGAACCCGCGCGCCAACTCTTTGAAGTCCCCTCCGACTACAAACTCAAAGAAGGCCACTCCAACACATTCCAATTCCGCACCCGCGCGCCGGCCAAGCAAAAAGAGAGGGTCAAGGAGAATTGAAGACAGGAGTTGGAAAAGAGACGGGTCAAGCGGGCAAGGGGAGAAAGCGGAAGAGGGAAGAATGTCGGGTTGACAGTCTTCCCTCTTCCGCTTTGACTTACCCCTTCATGCGTTCAACGCCAGACGCCCGGAATCGCGGTCGCGCACGATGGACAGCGTCCGTCGGGGGGGATTCTCATCTGCCTTATGACGTAGCCGTGACGTTCGATGAGCAGCGCATCGCAGGCATGACAAAACGTGTTCTCCCAACGCCCGACGCGACCGGGCAGATTTCCCGCATAGACATAACGTAAGCCCGCCGCGCGACCCGTCTCGCACGCGCGGACGAGTTGCCCGGCGGTCGTGTTCTCGTTCGAGGTCATGTTGTAGTCTTTGTGAAAGGCCGTGACGTGCCACGGGATGTCGGGCGAAACGGAGGCGATAAAATCCGCCGCGCGCCGTAACTCGTCTTCCGCATCGTTGAAGCCGGGAATGACGAGCGTCACGATCTCCGCCCAGAATCCGCGCGCGTGAACCATCCGCGCCGTCTCTAAAATGTTGCCGACGACACCGCCCAACTGTCGATAGTTGCGATCACTCATCGACTTCAAATCGATCTTGTAGCAATCCGTCCACGGGCGCAGATAATCCAAGACCTCCGGCGTCGCATTGCCGTTCGAGATGAACGCGGTCTTGAAACCGGCGGGCTTGGCGCGCTTGAACACCTCGACCGCCCACTCCGCCGTAATCAACGGCTCATTATAACTCGACCCGACCAACGAAGCGCCATGCGCCCGCGCCAACGCGACCAGCCGGTCGGGTGTCAAGGTTCGTGGCTCGATCCCCGCCGCATCGTCGCGCAGAGCCTGCGAGGTCAGCCAGTTTTGACAATAGCCGCAGTGGAGGTCACAGCCGAGCATCCCGAAGGTCAGCGTGTCGGAACCGGGAAGAACGTGGAAGAAGGGCTTCTTCTCGGTCGGGTCGCAGGCCAGCGCGGCGACGTAGCCCGCCGGTACGCGCAGGCGTCCGCCATCGTTGAAGCGCACTTTGCAGATGCCGCGCTTGCCTTCGCCGATCAAACAGCGGTGGCCGCACGCATAGCAGCGAAGCGCGCCGCCCGCGAGATGTTGCGTCAGTTCGGGCGCGGCTTCGGCGGTCAGTGCGTCTAACACTCCGGCAAGCGAGGCAGCTCTGGCGCTCATCGGCATGGTGCTCAAACCTTCATCCGGTAGCCGGAAAAAAAAGGGGCTATTACGAAGCGTTCGGAGACGACTTGGCGGGCGCGGGTAGCAACGGTCGAAACCGTTTTCGACGGCAGCGTGTTCGATAGCAGCGGGTGAGGCGTCTCAAGCATCGCGTGGGGGCACGTGCGACGACGTTGGCGGCTATCTGCCCTCCGCCGGTTTATGAAGGTGGCGCTCTTTGATCTCGTCCCACTTTTCCTTCACTTCGCCCGTCAGATCGCTCGGTAAAGTTTCGACCGGGACTTCGTGCTCGGCGCAAAAGGCGCGCCACAAAATAAAGCGCGTATCAAACTGCCCGGTCTGGTCGGAGATGATGTTCGACTTTTGTTTCGGGTCATTCTCGTCAGCCACTTTCGCAACCCTCCTCGCTCCACATGATTTTCCCGCGCACGGCGGAGCGCACAGTGTAGCAATTTTTTCGTCGAGAGCGGAACGAGGCGGGAGCGGTTGGCGGTCAAGAGGTTGGATGTCAAAGGTTTTGTCATTCTGCTGACATCGGCGTCTTCATCCCTGTTCTCTTCCGAGAAGATACTGGTCGCCGGTCGGAGCGCTGACGCCCGCGCTCGGTTCGAGTGTGACGGCGAAGATGGGAGCGATGCGGCCTTCGGGCGGCACGACATCGTAGAGCACGGCGCGACCTTCCGCGTCGGTGGTGAAGACGCCGCCGGGCAGCGGCGTGCCTCCGGCGATGAACCAGAGTTGGTAAGCTTTTCCGGCGGGCACGGGCGGCAACCCATGCGCGAACATAACGGCGCGTCCCGTCTGCTGATCGTAGGCGAGACGCGCACGCGCATCCGGCGCGGCGACGGTTCCGGCGAGCGTGGCAAGGCGTCCGCCGGGAGCGTTG
>JBGTHJ010000439.1:0-12614 GCA_041746175.1 Pyrinomonadaceae bacterium | reverse complement strand
CCGTCGCCGCGCCCGGAGCCGATGCGCTCCGCGCCGCGCTCAACCCTTCCGCGACCGATTATCTTTTCTACGTCCGCAATCCGGATAGCAACGACGGCGCGCACAATTTCTACAGCAACGAAGCCGACTTTGAGCGCGGTGTGCAAGCGCTCCGCGAATGGGAGCGACGGCGCGATGCGCGCAATGCCGACGCACCGGGACAGTGACCAGACGCTTTTTTTTCAACCGGCAAACGATTTGCGCGCCTTTGTCTCGTCGGTTAGCATCGAAACGAGTCGTGTTTATTTTTCAAATTCTTGAAATCGCCGGGGCGATGATTTATCCTGCATTCGTCTCTCCCACGAACATTTCAGTCGGCAACGGGCAGGTCGCCAAAAGGCACACAAAGATGAAGACCACCTTGACACTCGCGCTCCTTGTATTTCTCTCGGTCGCGACCGCACACGCACAGGAGAAGGGCGTCGATCAACAGAACGACCGCATCCGCGATAATGGCAACAGTCGGACACCTGCGGTCAACGGCGGCAAACAGGATACCGGTGCGGGGCGCGGCGTAGACTTCGGACGCGGTCGGACATTCGTCCCGCCGCCGCTCGCCAACCCCTATCGCCTGACGGCGCGTGAAGACGCGGTCGTCCAAGCGGTCGTCGAGTTGATGGCCGAGCGCAAGTTGATTCTCGACGACGCGGTCTCGAAGCCCGAACAAGGAGTTTTGGTCAGCCAGCCCTACACCTTCATCAAGGGTGCGGTCGTCGCCCAATCCGAACTCAACCGCCTCGCCGAAGTCACCGTCACCGAAGGGCGCGGCTGGACGCGCGGTCGTTACACCATCTTCGTCGAGGTCTTGCCCGTCGACGGAACCAACGCCAACGTCTCGGTCAACGCCCGTGTCGAAGGGCGAACGGACGGCGCGGTCGGCGCGGAGTGGGTCACACTCCGCAGCAACGGCGTCGCCGAAGAGGAGTTTCTCATGGCCTTGATTGAGAAGATCACGGGCGCGCCACCCCCCGGGCGCGAAAAGCCCTAATCGTTTTTGAGGCTGTTTCTGCTTTGGGTTAAATCTCTCTCTTGCCATAGTTTAGACTCTTCCATCGGATAAGTTGGTTGAGATGGATACCGATATCGCCCCGGACACTCACGAAAGTGTCCGGGTTTATGAAAACACATTGTCGACGTTACATTTTTTAAAATCCGGTATGCCACAGAGGAGCCTTCCGACGCGCTTCTTCGCTGTTTGTGTGGCGGCGTTGTTGCTCGCCGGTTGTCAGGCTTCTTCGCCGCAGAATGCCCGCCATAATCAAGAGGCGCCACAAACTGGGAAATCCGACATCACCGCGCAGGCGCAGATTTTTGAAGACGAGGCGATGCTGAAGGGTTCCCAAGCCGTTATCGGCGGCACCGTACGCAATATCTCGGAGAGTAAATTCGAAGGTCTCGACGTTGAAATCGAACTAATCCGGCGTCGCGGTGGCGGCACCGAAGCGCGTCGGGTCGCGCTCACGCCAAGTGCGCTCGCTCCCGGTGAAGAAGGCCGCTACGCGCTCACGGTTCCCTCGCGTGAGTGGGGCAACGCGCGCATCCTGCGGCTACACAGCGCGACACTCTCCGCCGATATCGTTTATCGAACGGCGCCCGGCGCGAAGCGACCGCCGGAGCGCATCGCCGACCGGCAACCGACAATCGTCGTTGTTCCCCGTCCAAAACGGCAGGGCGAGGAGTTCATCAACACGCCCGATAATCCTGAAAAAATTCCCTGACGTTCCAACCTCAGGTAGAACTTCAGGAGTCGGCGCGTCGACCGAGTTCACGTACAACTTTCAATGTGTTGACCCAAACACACGTGGAACTTTGAGTTAAGCTTTGCAATCTCTTTGGTCTGGGAGGTTCTTTAAGTTTATCCCCGGACAACCATGCCAAGCCCTTTCGACGTCACACGACCGAACGTGCTCGAAGCTTTCAATATTTTTGCCGGATACGTCTTCCCTGTGTCCACGCGCTCGCGCCCGATGCTGGCCGGGGCTCACATACGATAACGCTGATGCTCAAACGTCTACCGGTCATATTTTTGATGCTCTGCGGCGTCGCCATTTTGTCACAGGCGCAGGCGATCACCACCGACCGCCTCGACAATCAACCACAACGACCCGGCGCGCCGCGCGACCTCGATTCGCCGGAACGCGAAATGATCTCGCGCGCCGCCATCCGGCACGACGAAGCCGTCCATCGTGAAAACATCGAACGCGCCAAAGAAGGCTCCGACCTCGGCGCACAACTCCTCGATACCTTCACGCGTTACCAAGCCCTGAGTCGCGAGGACATCAAGAAGCTTGAACGAATGGAGAAACTCGCGCGCAAGATTCGCGGCGGCGTGGGCGGCTCCAACGACGACGCCGAACTCGAAGACACGCCCCGCGATCTCGCCGCCGCGCTCAAACGTCTGGCCGAACTATCTGAAGATTTACACAAGCGCGTCGAGAAGACGACGCGTCACGTCGTCTCTGCCGCCGTCATCGAACGCTCGAATGAGGTGATCGAACTCCTCCGACACATCCGCACGATTACACGTCCATGACTCACGCGAGAAAATTTCAACCCCGTCGTCTCCGCAAATACTCCGGAGCGCCGCGGGCTTTTTCGCTCTTCTCTCTCTCGTTGCTCGTGTCGGTTCTCTTCGTCGCGCCCGCCGCTCCGACGCCGTTTCAACAGGATGACGACGAAGTAGTCCGCGTCGAATCCGACTTGGTGGTGCTCAACGTCACGGTGAAGGACGATGCGGGTAAGTACATCCACAAGCTTACGCGCCGCGACTTCCGCGTCTTCGAGGATGGACTCGAACAGACCATCAGCACCTTCAGCCCCGAAGAGACGCCGTTTGCGGCGGCCATTCTGCTCGACTCTTCCGGCAGCATGGAGGGGCGCATGTCGCTCGCGCGTTCGGCGGCGATTCGATTTCTCGATGGGCTGCGCGAAAACGACGTGACCGCGCTCTATCGTTTCGACACCGAGATCGAGCAGATGCAGGATTTTTCTTCGAGTCGTGATCTCCCGCATCTCGCTTTCGACGTTCGCGCCAGAGGCATGACCGCGCTCAACGATGCCGTGCGGCACGCCGCCGACGATCTCTCAAAACGCCCCGAAACTCGCCGCGCCATCGTGATTCTTTCCGACGGGGCAGACACGCGCAGCAACTCTTCAGCCGATAAAGCCTTCGCCGCGGCGCTCGCGGCCAACGTCACGATCTACACCGTCGATCTATCAAACGCGCAAGACTCTTCGCGCGCGCGTCTGATGGGCGTCGGCGCGCTCCGCAACTACGCACAGCGCTCCGGCGGCAGATACCTCCCGACGCCCGGCGGACAGTCGCTCAGCACGGCTTTCGCCGACATCAGCGAAGAATTGCGCAATCAGTACACCATCGGTTACCGCCCCGCCAACCGCGCCCGCGATGGACGATTCCGCACCATCCAAGTCAAGCTCGCCCGCCCGGAACTCGTCCTACGGACGCGTCGCGGCTATCACGCACCCAGATAGGACTAATCGCGCCGCACATCGACGGCGAATGCCCCCCCTCTCTTTGTTCGACTGTTTTGATGTAAAGCTATCCGGCGAGCGTCAGCAATTCTTTCCAGGAGGTCGTATAACGCGGCGAACGTCTATCACAACGCGTCTGCCATCGGCGCGGCTGGTCGCGCCGGATGCCGGAAGCGGCGTAACGGATCGTCTCGGCTCCCATCCGTAAGTTGATGGCGTCGATGGCATCCATCAGACGGCGCGCACGTTCGCGTTCGAGGCGGTCGAACAGTCCGCTCTGGACGGGAGAGTCCGGCACGAGTTCGAGCAGCATCACACCCGCCTTCTTGTACTGATAGCCCGGACGATACACGCATTCGAGGCTCTGGTGCGCGTAGCGAATCAGTTCGGGCGTGTATGCGGTCGGCACGGGCAGTTGGACGGCCAGCGTGGGAGAGTATTGAGGCGCGTCGCTAAAGCGATTTGTCGTCAGAAAGACGACGAGCACGCGCGCTGCGAGACCCGCGCGCCGCAATTTCTCCGCCGCCCGCGTGACGAAGAAAGCCATCGCCTCGCGCACCTCCGCCAGCGTCTCGACGACTGAGCCGAAAGAACGCGAGACCGTCAGGCTCCGCTTCGGCGGCGGCCACAAACTCAACGGCAGACACGATTCCCCACGCAGTTCATGCACGATGCGCGCGACGACGACACCAAACCGAGACCTTATCAGACGCACATCGGCGTTTCGTAGTTCGAGCGCGGTCGTGATGCCGATGTTTTTGAGTCGTCGTGTGAGATTGCGCCCGATGCCCCACACATCCGCGACGGTCACGCGCGCGAGCGCTATGTCGAGATGACGCGACCCGGCGAGGTTAACCATGCCGTTCGCCCTGCTGGACTTTTTCGCGAGGCGCACGGCAACCTTGGCGAGCGTCTTTGTCTCGGCGATGCCAATGCAAGTGGGAATCCCAGTCCACTTTTTGATGGTTTCGCGCATCTTCTGACCAAGTGCGGTGAGGTCGTCGGTTTGCTTCACCGGCAGCGTCAAAAACGCTTCGTCAATCGAGTACACTTCCACCTCCGGCGTAAACTCCAACAGCGTCTCCATGACCCGCCGCGACATGTCGCCGTAGAGCGCATAGTTTGACGAAAAGACCTCGACACCGTGCGCTTCGACCAATCCGCGCGACTTGAACAACGGCGCACCCATGCTGATACCCGCCGCCTTCGCCTCTATGTTACGTGGAATATCAACGATAGACTTCTGTCCCGATCGATTTACTCCACTGACTCGGAGGACTTAAGGCATGAACAATATCCCTTGGGAACGCTTTCCCTTACTAGCCGCCCTCCCACCTGCACGATCATGGCTGGCGCTTCAGGCAGCTTTGGGCCTTGCGCTCAACACTATTGTCGCCTATGGCCGCGCCCTGGAAGATTACCTCGCTTTCTGCGCTCGCGACAGTATCGAAGTTAAGGCTGCTACCCGCGAGCAGATGGCGTCTTACGTCCGCGACTTGACGCGGCGCTCGAGCAGACATGGTGCTGCCGTGCGCCGCATTGATTCCAAAGCGGGACTTGCCAACGCCACGCTCCGACTTCGATTGACAGCCGTGCGACTTTACTACGATTACCTCATCGAAGAAGGATTACGTGATATCAACCCGGTCGGACGCGGACGCTACACCACGAGTAAAGGCTTCGGCGGGCAGCGCGAGCGCAGCCTCATTCCTGCTTATCATCGGCTGCCGTGGATTCCAACCGATGACGAATGGCGCGCCGTGCTTGAAGTGGCGCGCAGCGAGCCATTACGTAACCGCATGATGCTCGCTTTGGCTTACGATGCCGGGCTGCGGCGCGAGGAGTTGTGCGCTTTGGAGACCGCCGATATTGATCCCTCCTATCGTCTCTTACGCGTCCGGGCCGAGACCACCAAGAATCGGCAGGAGCGAGTTGTCCCTTATTCTGAGGTAAGTAGCGAGCTGTACGCCGCTTACCTCCGCCATCGCAGCACGTTGAGCCGTGCACGCGGCCCCGTCTTCCTCTCCGAGTCGCGACGTAACTACGCGCAGCCGGTCACGATCTGGACCTGGTCGAAAGTCGTCGCGCGATTAGCCGTGCGCGCGGGCCTCCCGCGTTTGACCACACACACGATGCGCCATCTGTGCTTAACCGACCTGGCCCGCGCAGGTTGGGACATCCACGAGATCGCCTGCTTCGCCGGTCATCGCCATCCGCAGACTACTCTCCTCTACATTCACCTGAGCGGGCGTGACCTGGCCGCAAAGTTCTCGCGCGGCATGGCGACGATCCATACTTGGCGAACTGGAATGACGGGGGAGGTGTTCGGATGAGAAGTCATGGGAACGCGCATACTCCGACAGCGCCAGATGATAAGTGGCGCTGGCTGGTCGATCTGCAAGCCTATCCGCGGAAGCGGTCGCTCACCCCAGCCGAGCGTGAGGCTCTGGCTCTGCTCAACGACCGCTTCCGCGTTGGAGCAAAGGCTTGGCCGGAGACGACACGCACGGTCCTCGCTCGCTTACTTCACCCGCTCTATGACGTTCTTAACGTCACCCATGCTTGCAAGGCAGCGCGCAACAGCGCCGTGCATCTGCTCGTCGAAGAGATGCATGGGCGGCAGACGACTTTCTGGGCGTGGTCGGAAGGTGAATGGCTGGAGGTGCTCTGCCCAAGCGAGCGCGAGTTCCATCTGCGTCACCGGTGGTCGGGCAACTGTCGCCAATACGCCGTCGCCGTCGCTTACCTCTTGTGCGGCTTCACCGGCCTGCACGCCATCGGCACCTTTTTCCAGTACCGCCTGGCGATCAAAGTGTTCGGGCGTGATGGGGTAGATGCAGCGATGAGTCGCCTCCGCGCGGAGTTGCAGAGCATTGGCTATGGTAGCCGCGGCAAGAGCTACGTCCCGAATGCTCTCTACTGGGCATTACTACTCAACCGCAGCCCGCGCCTCGAAGACATCACGGTTGAAGTCCTCGAAGAAGTACGGCGACGCGGCACGCTCTACGTCAAGCGCGGCGTCGGCACGATCTCTCACTCACTGCTGCGAATGGGCATCATCGCACGCCCGCTCAGCCGCGCCATCGAAGCCGCCCCACCCGCCAGCCGCTACAGGGCGACGGACGACGTGCCCCCTGAATGGCTCTGCTGGTGTGAGCGGTGGCGCGACACTTCGACGCTGGCTCCTTCGTCGCGCACCACCGTTTATTACAACGCGCTGAAGATCGGACGCTGGCTCGCAGATCATCATCCCGAAGTGCTCACGCCGCACCTCTGGACGCGCGAGTTGGCGCTGGAATATGTTGTCGCAGTTGACCGGATGAAGATCGGCGAATGGTCCAACCCCGGCGGGATGTACGCTGATCAGCACGGCAAGCCGCTGCGCCCCAACGCCAAGGAGAAGCACTTGGGTAGCGTCCGCGCTTTCTTTCGCGACTGTCAGGAATGGGACTGGATCAAGCGTCGCTTCGACCCGTATCGCGTCTTCGCCACGCCGCGTTCTGTCCGCGCGCAGATCGGCCCTGATCCACGCGTCATCGCCGACGATGTCTGGGCCAAGCTGCTGTGGGCGGGACTCAACCTCACCATTGCTGATCTGCCGAAAGGCTACTTTCTGGTCGGCCCGCGGACACGGTTGCCGCAATATCCGTTCGAGATGGTGCGTGCTCTCGCCATCGTCTGGCTCTTCGCCGGGTTGCGCCGAGATGAGTTGCGCCGTTTACGTGTGGGCTGTGTTCGATGGCAACGCGATGATGCGGCATCTGTTAGTGCTGGAGATACTCGGGCCGGCGGGGAGTTGCCAACGCCGGTGGTCTGCCTGCTCGAAGTTCCGGTCAACAAGACGAGTCGGGCCTTTACGAAGCCGGTAGACACAGCAGTCGGTGAAGCGATTGCCACATGGGAAAAGGCGCGCTTGCCCCAACCTGAGTTACTCGATCAGAAAACTGGCGAGATAGTCGCGTTCCTCTTCGCGCACCGGGGACGGCGCTTCGGCAAGTCGTATCTCAACCGCTCGCTGATCCCGCTGCTCTGTCGCAAAGCGGGCGTGCCGGAAGCGGATGCGCGCGGCAAGATCACCAGCCATCGCGCTCGCTCGACCATCGCCTCACAACTCTACAATGCGAAAGAGCCGCTCTCGCTCTTCGAGCTACAGGAATGGCTGGGCCATGCTTCGCCCGACTCAACACAGTATTACGCCAAGATCACACCAACGAAGCTCGCCAAGTCTTATGCGCAAGCCGGTTACTTCGAGCGGAATATCCGCACCGTAAAAGTCTTGCTTGATCAAGAGGTCATCAGAAACGGCGCGTCGACGGGCGAGGCGTGGAAGTACTACGATCTCGGGCACGGCTACTGCACCTACGACTTCTTCGACCAGTGCCCACACCGGATGGCCTGCGCCAGATGCTCGTTCTATGTGCCCAAAGACTCCAGCCGGGCGCAGTTGCTTGAAGCCAGGACTAACCTCCAGCGCATGCTACAGGAGATTCCGCTCAGAGACGAAGAACGAGCGGCGGTCGAAGACGGCCTTGCGGCGATGGAGAAGTTGTATGAAAAGCTGGCCGACGTGCCGACGCCAGATGGTTCAACGCCGCGCGAGCTGACCGGCGGCAGCCGGCGCGAGTTGCCCATAATATTCACTATCAGCCAGGATAGTTCTCCATCAGAAAAGGAGTGAGCGGTCTCTCTTCTGAATAACAGAGATTGTTATTCCTTGTTATCCGGTCTATACTTGTTCTGCGCGATATAGAGGTGCGAAAGGAGCGCTTTAAGAATGAATGTATCATTGACGCCGGAGCTGGAAGAGATGGTCAGTCAGAAGGTCGAGAGCGGCCTCTACAACTCTGCCAGCGAAGTGATCCGTGAAGGCTTGCGCCTACTCAAAGAGCAGGATGAGCTGAAGCGGATACGCCAGGAAGAACTGCGCCGGGAAGTGTTGAAAGGGTATGAGCAGGCACAGCGTGGTGAGTCCCAGCCGCTCGATGTCAAGGGTGTCAAAGCCGAAGGGCGTAAGCGTCTGGCCGCACGCAAGCGGAGGGCATCATAAGTGGCGACGATCCTTGTCACGCCGCTGGCCCAGGAAGACCTGGGCGACATCTGGGACTACGCCTCCGAGTCCGGCGTCGAGCGGGCTGATCGGCTGCTCGACCTAATCTATGAGAAGTGTCAACGGCTGGCCGAGTACCCTGAGATGGGCCGCGCTCGGCACGAACTGCTGGTGAACCTGCGCAGCTTTGCGGTCAAGAACTACGTCATCTTTTACCAACCGATCGCGGACGGCATTGAAGTGCTGCGCGTGCTGCACGGCGCGCTGGACATTCACCGCGTCTTCGACGAGATGGTCGGCGAGCCGAATGATGAGGAAGATTGAGGGCCGATTCTTTCCTCATCAACCGACCTCCCGGCCTGCCGCACGGACATTGACTTTTAATTCCACATAATCTGCCGAACGCGAAATGATGCACCCGTCGTTATTCGACAACACGACGACCGGACGCCGCCGCAGAGCCGGGTCGAAAACCCGCTCGCACGAGACGTAAAAGTCGTTGCAATCGACGAGCGCGAAAACCGGCGGCATGGCTGTTGAACGCTCTCTGAATAGTCGAAAAAGAGAATGGAGAACGGGCTTGAAAAGTTAAATCGAAAGCGTCGGCGGTCCGGGTTAAACTCTTTATCCAAACGCTTACCTGCTGCTTTGTCTAGTGCGAGCGAATCGAGTGCATGACACGTCCCCACACCTCGAAGTCCATCTCTTCGGTGATCTCGATGGGTTCGTAGGCCTCGTTTTCGGGCATCAGCCAGACTCGCCCCTCGTCGATGCGGAGGCGTTTGACGCAGAGTTCATCGTTGAGACGCGCGATGACGATGTCGCCATCGTCGGCTTCGACGGCGCGGTCAACGACGAGGAGGGAGCCGGAATGGATGCCCGCGTCGATCATCGAATCTCCGGCCACACGCACGTAGAAGGTTGCCACCGAATGCCGTATGAGATGCCGGTTGAGGTCGAGTTGTCCTTCGATGTAGTCCTCGGCGGGCGAGGGGAACCCGGCGGAAACCGAGACGAGAAACAGTGGCCGCGCCCATCTGGTCGAGCGGTTCGGCCAGTAGACGGCTGAAACTCTTGCTTCCATATTCGGTTTGTCTCACACGCGGTTGATTGTGCTAACAACGGGATTCTAACCACAACCGCGACCGGACACAAGGATTTTTTACGTGCGCGGTCAGAGATCAAGAGTCGGCACCAATTTCATCGTCCGGTGTTCTGCAATTCGACCATCCATTGCGGGTAGATGGGGCGGGGCGCGGTGGTCACCGAGAGGCGTTCGAGTTCCGCGTCCGAGAGTTCGAGGTCGGCGGCCTTGAGGTTATCTTCGAGCTGTGTGAGTTTGTTCGCGCCGATGATGACCGAGGAGACGCCGGGACGGGCGCGCAGCCATGCGAGGGCGGTCTGCGCAATGCTGACGCTCCGCGTCTCCGCAACTTCGGCGAGCGCGTCAATCGCGTCGAAGCCGCGTTCCTCGTCAATCGGGGGAAAGCTAAAGTTGGAGCGGCGCGCGTCGGCGGGTTGCGGGTCGTCGCGTCGATATTTTCCCGTCAGGAATCCGCCCGAGAGCGGCGACCAGACGAGGACGCCCAAACCTTCCTCGCGGCAGAGCGGGAGCAGTTCGTGTTCGAGGTCGCGCCCGACGAGCGAGTAGTAAGCCTGCAAGGAGACGAAGCGTTCGCGTTCGCGCGCATCCGCGAGCGCGAGCGACTTTGACAGATGGCGCGCCGCCCAGTTCGAGCAGCCGATGTAGCGCACCTTGCCGTGCCGCACCAGATCGTCGAGGGCGCGCATGGTCTCTTCCAGCGGCGTCTTCGTATCCCACGCGTGCACCTGATAGAGGTCGATGTAATCGGTGCCGAGGCGTCGGAGACTCTGCTCGCACGCGTCGATGATGTGCTTGCGCGAAAGACCGACGTTGTTGAGATCGCCCGTGCCCGCGCCAGCCGCTTCGCTCATCGCGCCCGCGACTTTGGTGGCGACGACGAACGCATCGCGACGTTCCCCCGACGCTTGGAGCGCGCGACCGAGTATCTGCTCCGATTCGCCGTGAGAATAGATATCCGCCGTGTCGAAGAAGTTGATCCCCGCTTCGACGGCGCGGCGCACCATCACGTCGGCGAGGGTTTGATCGACCGCCGCGATGTTGTAAAAGTTGGAACCGAAGGTCATCGTCCCCAGACAAAGTTCCGAGACTTTTAATCCGGTGTTGCCGAGTTGTCGATAGTTCATTTGCTAAATCTCCACACGGCATCACGCGATAAAGGGCGCGTGTGTGCGTTCGTCGATGATGAGCGAGCTACTTCACAGTCCGGTCATTCTATAGCGGTTTGCAATTGGGTGAATGCCGGGAGCGCCAGCGTCCCGCTGGCCAGCGTGCTCAGAGCACGTTCAATGGTTCGCGTTCTCCGAACGCTCAATGCGAGCGGGACGCTCGCGCTCCCAGGCGATGCCGCTCTTTCATGTGCTACATGCAATTGCAACTTGCTATAAGCGCAAAAAGTTATGAAAGGAACGCGGAAGCCGCACGATATAGTGCCACGCCTGCACCATCTCGGCTAGAGAGTCGCTGCGCCGGTCAAAGTTTCAAGTGAGCACAGCGCCACAGAACGTCACGCGGCGGAAAAGGAGCCGCGACAGGCACACGCCTTGCAGTCACGGCGCATACCGGAAGCCAAGCCCCTCGCAAGAGTTTATCTTTCTTTCTGGGCGCACGGTATCTGCGCCCCGTCGCCGGTGGTACATATCCGCGCCCGAGAGCGTGCGTCGTATTCTCCCTTCCGTCCCAAAAACACAAGGAGCGTAAGCCCTATGCGTTCTCGAAACAGACTCAACGCCGCGCTGCTCGCGCTGGCGGCAATCCTTCTCACAACCTTGACCGCACGCGCTGCCGACGACGATGACTATAAGGATGAGTACGACGAGCAGGCGCGTGTCGCGCGTGTCAGTTTGTTGCGCGGCGAGGCGAGTCTACGGCGCGCGGGGAGCGAAAGTTGGGAGGGCGCGCGACTCAACCTCCCGCTCGTCGAGGGGGATACGCTCGCGACGGGGAGCGGCGCGTATCTCGAAATCCAGATCGACGCGCGCAACTACGTCCGTCTCGGCGGGGAAGCGGTGCTGCGCATCGTCACGCTGAGGGATGAAGGGATCGCGCTGAGTCTGGTCGAAGGCACGGCGAGCGTGCGGCTCGCGCAGTTCGACGGCGAGCGCGAGTATTTTGAAGTCGATGCTCCGAAATCGACGTTGGCGGCGGAAAAGCGCGGACTGTACCGGCTCGATGTCGGACGCGACGGGCGCGTGCGCGTGACCGTGCGCGGAGGCGGTCAGGCGCGTATCTATTCGGAAACATCCGGCTTTACTCTGCGCGAGAACCGCGCGGCGGAACTCGTCTTTGACGGCGCGGCGGCGGGCGATTGGGAGTTGAGTCGCGCCGGTTCATTCGATGATTGGGACATCTGGAACGACGAACGCGAGCGTGTTCTAGCGGCGCGTCTACGCGACGATGAGCGCGGAAGTCGCTACGACCGAGAGGTGTGGGGCGCGGAGGAGTTGGACGTTCACGGTGAATGGTCGCACACGGACGATTATGGTTGGGTGTGGCGTCCGCACGCGGCCTCGATCAACCGTTATCAAGACTGGGCGCCGTATCGCTACGGCCACTGGACGTGGTGCCCGCCCTACGGTTGGACGTGGGTGGCGGACGAGTCGTGGGGTTGGGCGCCGTATCATCACGGTCGTTGGGTTTACTACAACAACTACTGGTGCTGGGCGCCACGCGGCTATGGTCATCGCGCCGGGCGGAATTGGTGGAGACCCGCGCTGGTGGTTTTCGTCTATCTCCCGACATCCTACGGCGAGCACGTCGCGTGGTATCCGCTCGGTTACGGGCAGCGCGACCCGCGCGGTCGAAACTTTCGCCGTCTGACGCCTCTGCGCCCGAACGAAGCGGCGCAGCTGCGTCGAGCTAATCCGGCATTTTTGCGCGCGGTGACGATGCTCAGCGTGCGTGACTTCGGAGCGGGTGCGACGCGCGCACGAC
>JBGTHJ010000438.1:0-6138 GCA_041746175.1 Pyrinomonadaceae bacterium | reverse complement strand
GGCCAGCGCGCGTTCGGGGTCGGGCTGCCGCGCAACCTGAAATCCATCTCCGGCGTGTTCGTCTTCGCTCGCCAGCCGGTCGAAGTCAGACGCCTCCTCGGTCTGCACCAGACGCGCCGTGCGCCGATGCCGGTCAACGCCCATTTGACCGACCACCGCGCGCAGCCAACCGCCGAGCGAGCCGCAGCCCGAATAATAAGCCAACTTTCCCGACGGGCGACCGTCCGCGCGCACGCGTAGACCGTAGAGTTCCGCCCACACCGACTGCGCCAGTTCTTCCGCTTCCGACTCGCTCGCGCTCGCGCCTCGCGCCGCCGACAAAACGGTCGCACGATAACGATTCATCAAGTCGCTCCACGCCGCTTCGTCGCCGCGCTCGCACGCCACGACGAGGCACAGATCATCCGCCCGCAAGGCGTCGAGAAACCGCGCAATCTCGTCGCGCGCCGATGCGGGCGCGTCGCGCAAAAGATATTTTTCCAGCGTCGCACGAACGCGCGGCACGAGCGCCTCTGCGCCGACAGCGTGCGCGTCTTCCGCACGCGCCACGATGCGCGCCGCCCCTTCACGCAACAACTCGTCTGGATTTGCCGTCTGCTGGCTCATCGGTAATTTGGATGCTCTCGTCGCCGCCGCCAATGTATGCTATCACGAAGCACGCCGCAACCTCTCTTCTTCCAAGCTTTGACACCCGTTGCGCGCGTGCGATAGAGTTTGCCTCACGAGCCGGACAGTGGACGCCAGACCGCCCTCGATAGACCGTCAGAGAACGTCTATCGGGCATCGCAGATGGTCAAACGTCCATCGTCAATCATCCAAAATAATGCTTCGCATCACCGAAATCTTCCGCTCGATTCAGGGCGAGTCAACGCACGCCGGACGGCCATGCACGTTTGTGCGGCTGACCGGTTGCCCGATGCGCTGCGTGTGGTGTGACAGCGAGTACACGTTCACGGGCGGCCAGCATGTGACGTTGGAAGCGGTGCTCGACGAGGTGCGCGCGTTCGGTTGCCCGCTGGTGGAAGTGACCGGCGGCGAACCGCTCGCGCAACGCGCGGCCTTCGCGTTGATACGGCGGCTGTGCGACGAGGGTTACGAAGTTTTGATCGAGACGGGCGGCTATGTCTCGACCGCCGAGGTTGACCCGCGCGCGTGTATCATCCTTGACGTGAAGTGTCCCGACTCCGGCGAGGCCGAACGCAACCACTGGCCTAACCTCGAACGCCTGCGCGACGACCGCGACGAGGTCAAGTTTGTTATTGCCAGCCGCGCCGACTGGGATTATGCTCGTGATATCATCTCCCAATACGACCTCGAAAATCGCGCGCGCGCCGTGCTCATCTCGCCAATCTGGGACGGGATGCATTTGCCGGAAGTGGCCGATTGGATTTCGTCGAGCGGCCTCGACGTTCGGATGCAGTTGCAGATGCATAAACAAATCTGGGGCGCGGATGCGCGCGGCGTTTGAATGTGAGGATGAAGGCGGAAGGATGAAGTATCAAAGCGCAGTTCGCGTAGCTTTTGACATTTCTTTGGCGCTTCAGCCTTCCGCCTTCGTCCGTCATATTTGCTTCTATGGGTGGACACGACGACAAGGTATTTGACTATCAAGCGGATGAGCCGGACGATGCTGGTGAAGCGGACGACGAGCGGACGCCCGCCGATGCCGCAGCTTCATCCATCGTCGAGTCTCTCGCCGTGTGCCTCGTCTCCGGCGGCATGGATTCGTGCGTGACGGCGGCCATCGCACGGGCGGAAAACCGGGAGGTCGCGTTTCTACACGTCTCTTACGGGCAGCGCACAGCGACGCGCGAGCGTCATGCGTTTACAGAACTCGCGGACTATTACGGTGTCGCGCGGCGGCTGGTGGTTTCGCTCGAAAGTCTGGCGCGCATCGGCGGCTCGTCGCTGACGGATGCGTCGATGCCGGTCGCCGAAGCCGACCTTGCGACCCGCGAGATTCCGACCAGTTACGTCCCCTTCCGCAACGCGCACCTGCTGGCGACGGCGACGAGCTGGGCGGAAGTGTTGGGCGCGACAAGCATCTACATCGGCGCGGTGGCGGAGGATTCTTCGGGCTACCCGGACTGCCGCCCGGAATTTTACGAAGCCTTCCAGCGAGCCATCGATGCCGGCACGCGTCCCACAACGCGTGTGGAAATCAGAACGCCCGTGATCGGTTTGCGCAAGGCCGACATCATCCGGCGCGGACTCGAACTGGGCGCGCCGCTCGCGCTGACATGGTCTTGTTACCGCGCGGAGGAGCGCGCGTGCGGGCGTTGCGATTCATGCGCGCTGCGCCTCCGCGCTTTTCGTGAAGCGGGGGTTGAAGACCCCATCGCGTACGCTTGAATCGGTCGCACACGCGCCCGCGTCCAAAGTCGTCGGAGGCCGCGCGCGAGTCTTGATAGTAGTGACAACCACCGGATGCTCACATGCATCTTAAACGTCGGCCTTTCATAATTGAGAGCCTTCGCTTCACTTAATTTAAGGAGACCACAGCCAATGTTTAATAAGTATCTATCACATGTTGTTGCCGCCGCCGCGTTGATGTTGTCGCTGTCCGCCGTCGTCGCGCGCGCGCAGTCGGTACAGATTTCTGGCAAAATCACTCTGCGTCAGGCCGACGGCACGACCGCGCCGGCGCAGAACGCAGTCATCGACCTCTACCGCACCGACATCACCGGAAAATACGAAACCAAAACTAACAATAAGGGCATGTACGTTCACGCCGGAATCCCGTTCGCCGGAACTTATACGATTGCCGTGAGCGCACCCGGCGCACGTCCGACCTTCAGCACCGGCGTCAAGGTTAGTCAGCAACCGACCAACGACTTCACGCTCGACCCCGGCGACGGCACACGCCTGACGCTCGCTCAGATCAAGGCCGCCGGGACCGGCGGCGCCCCCGTCGGCGCTGCGCCACCCGCTTCAGAGAGCAAGGAAGACAAAGCCAAGCGCGAAGCAATGGAGCGCGAGCGCGCTGAAATTGAAGCCAAGAACAAGAGAGTCACCGAGGGCAACGAGATCGTTCGCCGGACATTCAACGCCGGAAACGACGCGCTCAACGCCAAGCCACCGCGCTATGACGAAGCCATCACGCAGTACAGAGAAGGTCTGTCGGCCAGAGCCGATGAGCCCGCGCTGCTGACCAACTTGTCCGAGGCGTTGCGTCGTCGCGGCGTCGATGTCTACAACGTCGCCATCAAGAACCCCGACGCCGAGGCCAAAACCAAAGGACTCGAAGCCGCGCGAAAAGATTGGAGCGATGCGGCGACGGCTTCGCAGAAAGCCCTTGAGATAATCAAGATGCAAACCGCGGCGACCGACCTCGCAGCTCAGACCAACCAATCCCAGAACCGTCTGGCGGCGATTACCACCCGCGCGCTGGCGATGAAATTTGTCGCCACCAAAGTAGACCAATCGCAGGCGCCAGCCGCACAGGTCGCCTATCAAGAGTATATCGAGGCCGAAACCGACCCCGTCAAGAAAGCCAAGCTTCAAGCCGATGCCGCGCAGATGTTGCTCGATGCGGGCGCCTCCGATCAGGCGGCGCAGGAAGCCCAGAAGCTTCTCACCGCCGATCCCGACAGCATCGATGCCAACCGTATCATGGGACTAGCCCTCTTTCAGTCGGGCGACAAGGCGAAATTTCAGGAGGCGGCTAACTATTTGCAGCGGTTCGTCGATAAAGCCCCCGACACCGACCCCCTCAAACAGTCGGCGCGCGAGGCTCTCGAATATCTCAAGACTGCGGAAAACGTCAAACCCACCAAAACCCAGCCAGCCCGTACTACTGGCCGGCGGCGCGGATAATTCGCCGACCGCACGAGCACTAAAAGCATCAGAAAAGGCCGCATCCGGGATTGAAACTCCGGATGCGGCCTTTTTTCTGTGCGTCTCAAATTGCTCGAAAACATTCATCTTGACAGTCCTCCCTTGAAGAAAGTAATATGCGTTGGGCAATGATGTTTGTCATTGTTGCCCCAAGACCAACGAAGCATTTCACCGAGTCTATCGTTGGTCTTCCCGACATTCCGCGTCGCCTGCCCCCTTGTTTTACTTAGTCAAAAGCTTAAACGTACTGGAAATCTCCAAAAGATGTCAGCCAAACTAGGCGAAATCCTCGTCCGCGAAAATATCCTGACGGCGCAGCAGTTGCGTGAAGCCCTCGACTTTCAGCGCGAGAATGGTGGTCGTCTGGGCTTCAATCTGGTCAAACTCGGGCTGGTTTCCGACGACATGATAACGGCGGTTCTATCGCGACAGTACGGCGTGCCGAGCGTCAATCTCGAACTTTTCGACATTGAAGAGACGGTTATCCGGCTGATTCCGCGCGAGGTGGCGGAGAAATATTCGGTGCTGCCGCTCTCGCGCGTCGGCGCGACGCTGACGCTGGCGATGGTCGATCCGACCAACGTCTTCGCGATGGACGACATAAAATTCATGACGGGGTTGAACATCGAACCCGTCGTCGTCTCGGAAGCGAGCGTGCAGGAAGCCATCAACAATTATTATTCGCAGACACGCGAAATCGAACTGGCGGGGATGGTCGATGCGACGCTCGACGGCCTGAATGGTAACGGCAACGGCAACGGTCATCACGATTTTCCGCCGGTCGAATCGGTCACGCTCGACCAGTTGAATCTCGACCACGAAGCCGCCGGGGATGTCGAGGTCATCGAGGACAACGACGAGATCGACCTCTCGAACCTGACGCGGATGAGCGAGGACGCGCCCGTCGTGCGACTCGTCAACGTGCTGCTGGTTGATGCGCTGCAACGCGGCGCGTCCGACATCCACATCGAGCCTTATGAAAAGGAGTTGCGCATCCGTTTCCGCATCGACGGCGTGCTCTACGATGTGATGCATCCGCCGATGCGCCTGCGCGACGCGCTGATTTCGCGCATCAAGATCATGTCGAAGCTCGACATCTCGGAGAAGCGTCTGCCGCAGGACGGGCGCATCAAGATCAAGCTGCGGACGCACGGTCGCTCGCGCGAACTCGACTTCCGCGTCTCGACGCTCCCGACGCTGTTCGGCGAAAAAGTGGTGATGCGCTTGCTCGACAAAGAGAAGCTGATGCTCGACATGACCAAGCTCGGCTTCGAGCCGGAATCGCTCGTCAAGTTCCAGCGCAACATCTCGCGCCCCTACGGGATGGTGCTCGTGACGGGGCCGACCGGATCGGGCAAAACCAATACGCTCTACTCCGCGCTGCAATCGCTGAACACGACCGAGACCAACATCATGACGGCGGAAGACCCGGTCGAATTCAACCTGATGGGCATCAATCAGGTGCAGATGAAAGAGCAGATCGGGCTAAACTTCGCCGCCGCGCTCCGCTCGTTTCTGCGACAAGACCCGAACATCATCCTCGTCGGCGAAGTCCGCGATTTCGAGACGGCGGAAATCGCCATCAAGGCCGCGCTGACCGGTCACCTCGTCCTTTCAACCCTCCACACGAACGACGCGCCCTCGACCATCTCACGCCTGATGAACATGGGCATCGAGCCTTTCCTCGTCGCGACGAGCGTCAACCTCATTCAAGCGCAACGCCTGATCCGACGCGTCTGCAACGACTGCAAAATGGAACATCCCGCGCCGTCCGAAGCGTTGATCGAAGTCGGATTTTCGCCCGCCGAGGCGAAACAGATCAAGACCTATCGCGGGCGCGGCTGCAAGACTTGCAACAACACCGGCTACAAAGGTCGCGTCGGGCTTTACGAAGTGATGGAAATAACCGATGACATCCGCGAGTTGATTTTGATCGGAGCGTCGGCACTCGAACTGCGCAAGCGCGCGATCGAAGACGGGATGATTACGTTGCGCGAATCCGGGCTTTATAAAATCCGAAGTGGTGTCACCACGGTCGAAGAAGTGGTGCGAGAAACGGTGGCTTAAAAGTGAAAGAACTAATGCGTCCGATTGTTATCGCCATTCTCCTGATGTGTCTCATTGCGACCGAGCTGCCGGTGGTCGACACGCTCGCGCACTTTGGTCGCCGCTCATTTTCGAGCCAGCGCAAAAAGCAGCTCATACGCCAGAGACGTTCGCGACGTTGGTGGCGGCGGCATCGTGCCATGCTCCGGCGCAAGCGTGCGCGCGCGCTCGCGCGGCGCAGCCGGCGGCGGGACG
>JBGTHJ010000437.1:0-4907 GCA_041746175.1 Pyrinomonadaceae bacterium | reverse complement strand
GCCGCGCCCGCGTCGCCGGACAACACTCCGCCCGTCGCCCGCGCCACGTCGCCGAGCGTCGCCCACGTCCGTCGCTTCCGTGTATCAGACATACCCTCGAATCAAGCCCAAGTTCGATGCCGCCAAATCTCAGTTCGGATGGTGGCGCATCGCTCTCAAACTTTTGCCTTTTGCCTTCTTTGATTGTAGGTTTGGTGGTGCCGCCGCGCCGACAATCTACCCGTCGGGCGGTGCGGTGTCAACGCGCACCAGCGAAATGCGCGCGTGATTGATGGGGCGCGCCGGAGGCTGAGAATAAAGATGTCGATGATGCTCGCGGAGATCGCTGAACAACCGTCGGCGTTGGCAAAGACCATCGCCGAAGAACGGCGCAAGGTGCAACGGCTCGGCGCGTTTCTCCGCCGACGCGACATCGACTTGATCGTGCTCGTCGCGCGCGGAAGTTCCGACAACGCCGCGCTGTTCGGTCGTTACCTGCTCGAAATAACGACGCGGATTCCGGTCGCGCTCGCCGCGCCGTCGGTGCACACGCTCTACGGGGCGAAGCTGAAACTCGGACGCGCGGTCGTCGTCGGCGTCTCGCAGTCGGGCGAGGGCGAGGACATCAACCGCGTCCTTGAAGACTCGCGCGCGGGCGGCGCCTACACCGTCGGCATCACGAACGAACCCGCTTCGACGATGACCGGCATCGTTGACGAGACGCTGTTGATGCACGGCGGACGCGAGCGTTCGGTGGCCGCCACCAAGACTTACACCGGTCAACTTCTGCACTTTTACATGCTCGCCGAAGCGTTGAACGACGGTGCGTCGCCGCCGCTCGACATCGAAACGATACCCGACCTCGCGGCGCGGGCGCTGGAGTTACGACCCGCCGTCGCAGAGTTGGTCGAGCGCTACGTCTTCATGGAAAACTGCTGTGTCGTCGGGCGCGGGATAGTTTACGCCAATGCGTACGAGATGGCTTTGAAGTTGATGGAGACCTGCTATGTCGTCGCAGAACGCTTCTCGGCGGCGGATTTTCTACACGGCCCGCTCGCGATTGTCGAGCGACATTTTCCGATCATGGTGTTTGCGCCGTCCGGCGTGACGCTGGCGGGCGGGCGTGAACTGCTCGAACGCCTCCGCGAGTTGCGCGCCGACACGCTCGTCTTCACGTCCGACGACGCAATCGCGCGCACCGCGACGCGCGCCGTCCGATTGCCCGCCGGAATCGGCGAAATGCTCGCGCCGATTCCCTACATCATCCCCGCGCAACTCTTCGCCGCGCTGCTCGCCGACGCCAAAGGTCTTGACCCGGACGCGCCGCGCTCGCTCGCCAAAGTCACGCGCACCTTGTAGTCGTTGTTGGCGGACGCGCACCTAGCCGAAGGTGACGACGCCCGCGCTGGCCGTGAAGCCGACGCCGAACCCGACCACGACGCCGAACCCCTTCGATTCCTTCTGCTCCGTCAGCATGAATCCGGTGGACGCGCTTGAGAGGTTGCCGTAGTTGCGCAGGATGTCGTACGACGAGCGCACCTTCGCGGAGTCGGGCGCTAAGGCCAGTTGCGAACAGACGCCGTCGAGGATTTTTTTGCTCCCGGTGTGAATCAGACAGTTGTCTACCTGCGCGAGATTGGTGACGGGTGAGTCGGGGTGCGACAAAATTCTGCTTACAGTATCGAGCGCGTAGTGCGCTCCCCGGCGCGGCACGTTCGACTGCATGAAGTATTGCGGTCTGCCGTTGACGCACGGGTGAAGACTGCCGCCCTCCATCGTCAGCAGGTTGACATCTTCCGGGTCGTCGTTCGTCAGATGCGCGATGGGACCGAAGGTCGCCGCGCCCGCGCCCGCGCCGAGCAGCAAAGCGACCGCGCCGTCGCCGAACAACATCGCCTGTATCGCGAGCGTGGTGTCGGTTCGTTGCCGTTCGATCTCGTCCGGGCTGGCGGCGCTGTTTTTACGCATCCGCGCGATTTCGCGGAAGCCGTGATACGCCTCGCGGATGAGCGGCGTGATGAGCGGGGTGTGCGCTTCGGACAACAACACGAGCGCGACCTTGCCGGGATTCGAGCACAGATACCACTGCGCGACCTCGACCGTCTTGAGCAGAACCGAACAGCCCTGCGCCTGCATACTGACCGTGCTGATCGAGCGCGCGAGCACCCCGTGCAGATTCGCCATCACCTCTGAAGCGAGACACGGCAGAAGTTGTGAGGGCGTGTTCGTCGCGGCGACCAACAGGCCGATGTCGCGCGGGTTGCCGCCCCACTGCTCGATGCACTTGCGCGCGGCGGCGACGCCGAGGTCGGTCGCCGAAGTCGTCGGGTTCATCGTTTCCCCCGACAGGAACGCGGGGAAATTTTCGAGCGCGGAATAGCGTTGATCGACACCCAAAGTTCCTATCGTCTGATTCAAGTCCGGCGATAGCTTGTCGCCGAGCGCGGCGATGAGTTCACTGGTTGTGAACCTGTGCGGGGGCAGCGCGGTGGCTGTTGAGAGCAGATTGATCATGACTGTTAATTTCTTCTTTTGGCGACGAGTCCCCGGGGGGGGGGGGGGGAAGGTTAGATTGTTTGAGCGGTACGTGTGCTGCGGTGGTGGAGCGAAAAAAATCAACGATGCGGCGGCGGCACGGGCAAACGTCCGATGGCATCTTCGCCGAGGCTTCCGAAGTAAAGTTTCCCGTCGTGTTCGAGCACGCTGGAAATCTGCGAGAAGGAGTTGCCCGACGGGTCTTGTAGATTGTTGACGATGCGGGCGTCGCGGTCGAGTCCGAGCACGAAGCCGTAGCGTTGCGGCGCGGGCTGTAGAAATGACGGCAGCCGGACGAGGGCTTTTCTCAGAAACGGATGCGGCATCAAGGCGTCGAGCAGACGGTTGCGCGGCGTTATCAATGCCAGCCAAAATTTATCACGCCCGTTGGACGTGATGTTGTCGGGGAAAGCCGGGAGATTCTCGATAAAGGGTTCGCGCTTGCCCTTTTGCGCTCCGGCCAGCCACACGCGATGGACGCGGTATTCGCCCGTCTCGACCACCAGCAGGAACGATTGGTCGGGACTGATCGCGACACCGTTCCCGAAGTGCAGCCCGTCGAGGACGAGGCGTGTGATCTTCGACGCGGGTTCGTAGCTCAACAGCCGCCCGTGCGGGCGATGCTCGATGAGGTCTTGCTTGTAAACCGAGAGCGGAAACTTGGTCGAAGCGTCGGTAAAGTAGATCGTCCCGTCGGCGGCGATGTCCAGGTCGTTGGCGCAACCAATCGCGACGCCCTGCGCCTCCGTGCTTAAAACAGCGACGGCGCCGTCGCGTCCAATCGCGAGCAGTCCTTTGTACGCATCGGCGACGATCAAGTTTCCATCGCGGTCAAACTGCATCCCGAGCGGGCGACCTCCCGTCCGCGCGAACACGAACGGACGCGAGCCGTCGGCCTCGAATCTGAGGACGCGACCGTCCTCCAACCCGCTATAGATTCGACCCTCCGCGTCAATCGCCACGCCTTCGAGCGCAAAGCCCGCCCCGCCGCTCCCCAAACGCTCCACGTTCGACAGCAGCGTGTTCGGCTCGTACTCCCCGGCCAGCGGCGGCGACACCGGCGGCGACCACGCCACGGGATCGACACCGACCGGCCAAAACAGCAGGTACAGCACGCACGCCGCCATCGCGAGCAAGCCCGCCGTCAAGAATTTTCCTCTCGTCCTCATAAGACACGAACGCCGCCGGAGGCTAATAAACCAGAAACTTTTTTGGTGTATATCGGATGACTACGCAGACATGTCGGAGGGAATTTTGAATCCCGGCGGGTGAGCCTTCAAGCCCCCGGACGGTGACGAATTACTTCCGGGAGCAAACATCTCTCATTTTCGATTATTTTTCAACCCACCGGCGATTCGAGCGCGCTCCGGCGACGGTCGCATCTTCGGGTTTATTTCATGGAGACGAGTCGGAGGATGTGGTCGTCGGCGCACGCGGGCGCGCCGCGACCGTCTTGATTGAGAGTTGAAAAGTAGATTGCGCGTCCTGTTTTTTCGACGACTTCACGGACGCGACCGTACCGCTTTTCGAGCAACCGTTCCTAACCGACGAGGCGTCGCCCGTCGAGCACGAACCGGATGATTGTTTCGCCGCCGAGATTGCCGAAAAAGTAGTTGCCGCGAAACTACTGCGGAAACGCCCCGCCGCGACGAACATGGCGACGCCAACCCGCAACGAGAGCCGGAGAATCATCGCCCGCGCGGCGCGGATGGAGGGCGTTTAGTGTTGAATGTATTCGTGTAGCAGACGGAGTTCGTCCCCTTGATCGCTCAATTCGACACGCATGATGTCGCGCATGGAGAGCATCCCGACCCAGCGTTCGCCATCGACGACGGGCAGGTGCCGCGTGCCGACCCGCTCCATCCGCTCAAGCGCCTGATGCGGTGTCTCGCCGCATTCGATAACCGCGTCGACCTTGCTCATCACCTCACGAATCGGCACGTTGGCGGCGTCTCGTCCTTCGAGCAGGATGCGCCGCAAACAGTCACGCTCCGAGAAGATTCCGCACAAACGATTCCCTTCATCCAGGACGCATACCGCCCCGATGTTACGCTCCGCCATAAACTTCGCCGCGTCCAACGCGGTCGCCGTGTCGAGCACAAAGTAAGGCTCGCGCTCGCAGACCACATCCCTGATTGTGTGCATTGAGTCCCCTCCCCAACAGTGCATGAAGTTTGAACGAGCGCCCGCATTATAAAACTTAATTCGCCCGGCGTGAAGAACCAAGACGCGCGGCAGTCTTAACGTCTTAACGGGTGTAATTAAAAGTGGGACTCAGCATTGAACGCTCAAGCATTGGCTTGACGCAACTGACTCCAGTATGATTCCCATTCCTGATTTGCCCTCGTAGTGCGCAGCGCCAACATCTTCTCGGCGTTCTCGACCTTCCACCA
>JBGTHJ010000436.1:0-10451 GCA_041746175.1 Pyrinomonadaceae bacterium | reverse complement strand
CGCGCCGACGAGCGCGCCCGAGCAGACATCGCGAAACCACCCGCGATGAAATTTCCAACCGACCGCGCGCCACGGCAAGTCTTCGAGCACGCGCCCGCACGCCCATCCGACGAGCGACGCGGTCGTAAATAGAATGGACGCCTGCGCGACGTAGCCCCAGCCGCTCGAAAGCAGCGCGTCGGCGCGCTCCTCTGATCCGACGACGATGGAAAGCGTCGTCCATACGAGCGCGGTAAAAAAACTCAACGCCACGAAGTAGACGGCGACGAAGATGGCGAGACGCCAGCCGCTACGAAGTCGTCCGGCGTGGTTGAACAGGATGTTGGGCGTCGGCATTCGATAAGCTCCGGCGGGTTGGAACTTCAGTGCGCGGACACTATAACCGAAAGCGCGTTCGCGATGACAACCCACCAGCGTACGCGACGCGACGCGGCGCGTGGTAAACTTTGCCGCCGCATTTATGAACTACGAACCGCCACTTGAATCATCACACGCGCACGGCGAACGGAGTCCGCGCAAGCGGAGCGCGCCGTGGCTGTTGGGCGGGCTGGTGTTGTTGCTCCTGTCGGTGCTCGTCGTGTTGCAGGTCTTCGGGTTGTGGGAGGTTTTCACGCCCGATACGGCGAGCGACACGCTGTTGCTCTACGCGCTGTCGTCTCTCAATTTCGTCGCCTTCTTCGTCTTCACGTTTATCTTCGTCCGCAATCTTGTAAAACTCCGGCGCGAGCGTCGCGAGCGTCAACTCGGCTCGAAAATCAAGACGCGGCTCATCGTCTATTTCATCACGGTTAGTTTGCTGCCGATCACAGCGATGGCCGTCTTCTCGTACATCTTTTTCAATCGTTCGCTGGAAAAATGGTTTAGCAGTTTGCCGGAGGAAGTCGTCAGAGAAGCGAGCGAGGCGCAACGCAACGAGCAGTCGCGCCAGATGGAGAGCCTTCGGGAAGTCGCTTCAGTCGTTGCCGTCGCGCTTGAGCAGCAGCGGGTGAGTGGCGTCATCTATCAGGACTTCGCCGCGCAACTCGCGCCGCTCGCCACGAGTGCGCGGCTCTCGATGCTGGCGATTGTCCCGCCGGAAGGCGCGACCGAGGCGGCGAGCGCGGAAGGCTTGTCTTCAGAACAGCAGGCGACGCTGCTCGCAGCGGTTGCGCGTGCGGCTCGCGCGGGTGGCGACGAGATAAGGATGGGCGACGTGCTATTCGATGTCGTCGTCGTACCACTGGGCGGCGCGCGTCAGCTTGTGGCGGCGCGGGCGCGGCTAGCTGATCCGAGTCTCGGTAGACTCGTCGCGGGGGCGCGGACGTTTGAGGATTTCAAGCGGCGGCAACGCAAGGTGCGTCTGCTCGGACTGTCAACGCTCGGTCTACTGACGCTGATGCTGCTATTCGCCGCAACGTGGAGCGCGATCCATCTGGCGCGCGGCATCGCCACGCCGATTCGCGCGCTCGCCGAAGCCTCTGACGAGGTGGCGCGCGGCAATCTCGAACATCGCGTGACCGCGATTGCCGACGACGAACTCGCCTTGCTCGCCGCCTCTTTCAACCAGATGACCGCGCAACTCGCCGAGAACCGGCGACATATCGAAGCGGTCGCGGAAGAGTTGCGCGTTAATAATCTGGCGCTCGCCGAGCGCCGCGATTACATCGAAACGGTTCTCGAATCGCTCTCGACCGGCGTCGTTTCGCTCGACGAACGCGACCGCGTGACGACCATCAACGCCGCCGCGCTCGTTATGCTCCGGCTCGACGCCGTCCCCCCGCCGGGAACGTCGCTCGAAGCTTTAATCATCGCGGAAGATCAAGCGATGCTGGCGCGCGTGCTCAGGCGTGCGCGACTGCGTGGGCGCGCGGCGGAGCAAGTGGAACTAGCCCGCGCGGCGTCGTTCGACGACGGGAGCAACCGTCCGATGCCCGTCGCGCTGACCGCCACCGCGCTCAACCCGCGCCCCGACGAAGAACGCGGCGTCGTGCTCGTCATGGAAGACTTGTCGGAACTCCTCGCCGCGCAGCGTGCCGCCGCGTGGAGCGAAGTCGCACGACGCATGGCGCACGAAATCAAAAACCCGTTGACCCCGATTCAACTCTCCGCCGAACGCATCGCACGCAACTTTCATCGGCGCACCGGCGCGGACGGTAGCGGCGGCGGCGCATCAAACGGCAACAGTGGCAACGGGGCAAACGGCGACGCGGGCGAACGCGAACGCGTGGCGCGCGTGATCGATGAATGCACGACGACGATCACGCGCGAGGTTGCCGGACTCAAGGCGATGGTCGACGAGTTCACGCGGTTCGCGCGGCTGCCGCACCCGCATCTTGAGCACGCGGATTTGAACAAGGTGGTTGGCGATGCGGTCGTGCTCTACGAAGACCGTCTGGGCGACGCGCGGCTCGACGTACGGCTCGCGCACACGCTGCCCGCAGCGATGCTCGACGCCGAACAACTGCGCCGCGTCTTCGTCAACCTCATCGACAACGCCATCGAAGCTCTGGCCGACACCCCCGTCGGCGAACGTCGCATCACGGTCGCCACCGCGCACGACCCGGCGCGCTCTCTGTTGCTCGCCGAGGTTGTTGATAGTGGTCATGGTATCGCGCACGCCGATTTCCCACGCCTCTTTCAACCTTACTTTTCGACGCGCGGACGCGGCACCGGACTCGGACTCGCCATCGTTCAACGCATCGTCAACGAGCATGGTGGTCGCATCCGTGCCGAGTCCAACCGACCGCGCGGGGCGAAGTTCACCGTCGAACTGCCCGTCGCGGAAGAGATGCGGAAGTAGAGATCGGGTGTTGGATGTCGGATGTTGGATGTCGGATGTTGGATGAAATAAATTTCTAACCTCCGACATCCCACGTCCGCCAGCGCGCTTTTTATGACAGACTTAATTCTCATCGTTGACGACGAACGCGGCATCCGCGAAACGCTGCGGGCGGTGCTCGAAGACGAAGGGTTCACGGCGGAGGTCGTGGCGACCGGCGAAGAGTGCCTGAAGGCGGTCGAACGACGGGCTTACGGCTGCGTGCTGCTCGACGTGTGGCTGCCCGGCATCGACGGACTTGAGACGCTCGCACGTCTGCGCGAGCGCGAAACGGAATCGGCGGTCGTGATGATTAGCGGTCACGGCAACATCGAAACCGCCGTCCGCGCGACTAAACTCGGCGCGTTCGACTTCATCGAAAAACCACTCTCGATAGAGAAGACCGTCCTCACCGTGCGCAACGCATTGCGCCAGCGCGAGCTTGAACGCGTCAACGCCGCGCTCGCCGCCGAACTGCGCGAAGAGAGCGTGATGATCGGCGCGTCGGTCGCGATGCGCGCCTTGCGCAAACAGATTGCGGCGGTCGCCTCGACCGATGGACGCGTCCTGATCTACGGCGAGTCGGGGACGGGCAAGGAACTCGTCGCGCACGCCATCCACGCGCAGTCGCGGCGGGCGAGCGCGCCGTTCGTCGAAGTGAACTGCGCCGCGATTCCCGAAGAGTTGATCGAGTCGGAACTACTCGGACACGTCAAGGGCGCGTTCACGGGCGCGACCGCCGCCAAACGCGGCAAGTTCGAGTTGGCCGATGGCGCGACGCTGTTTCTCGATGAAGTCGGCGACATGAGCGCGCGCGTGCAGGCCAAAGTCTTGCGCGTGCTCGAAGAACAACGCTTCGAGCCGGTCGGCAGCATGACCTCGATGCGTGTTGACGTGCGCGTGCTCGCCGCGACCAACAAGCGGCTCAACCTCGAAATCGAACGCGGGACTTTCCGCGCCGACCTGTTCTATCGTCTCAACGTCATCCCCTTCGAGTTGCCGCCGCTGCGCGAACGTCTCGAAGACTTACCGCTCCTCGTCGAGCACTTTAACCAAAAGTTCTCCGCCGCCTACGCCAAAAAGTCCAAACGCTTCGACCCGGAAGCCCTCGACGCTTTCCAGAATCACGCTTGGCCGGGCAACGTCCGCGAACTCCGCAACACCGTCGAACGCGTCGTCATCATGCACAAACCCGTCAGAGTAAGCGCCGCCGATCTGCCCGCGCTCGGAGACGAAGAACCTCCCGCCGCATCGTTTCGTTATTCGACCTTCAAAGACGCGAACGAGGCGCACCAGCGTGAGTTCATCAAACGAAAGCTGGCCGAAGCCGATGGTAATGTCTCACGCGCCGCCGAACTGATGGGCATGGACCGCAGCCATCTCTACCGCCGTATGCGCACGCTCGGCATCAACCTTCGCCGCCCCGACGATGGGCGATAAGCGAAAGCCGGCGATGGAGGATTAACAGTGGACGACGAACGCCCTTCGCCTGTCTATCAGCCGTCGTCGGCTTTGGCGGCTTCAACTTTTACATAAATCTTACGTTGCCGCGCAGACAACCTGATGCCGGTCGCATCAAAAAAACCGGCAACGCTTCGTCGGGAAAGATTTGGCGGCGTCGCGTTGACAGGCGGGGCGAAATGCCGTATCAAATAAAATTTCATGTCGCTTGCGGAAGCGACGCCCATCGCGCAGGGGTTGCGTGCTTGATGAAGGTTTAAGATGGATTACACGACGCGAGAATTACTGAAGCGCTACGCGAAGCTGGCTATCGGGCAACCGTTTGCGCCCGTGCTGTTGAATATTCTGGTTACGTCGGTTTGCGACATGCGCTGCACGCACTGCTTTTTCACGGACGAACTCGACGACCGCCCGCGCAAAAAGTTGCAGATGAAGACGCACGAAATCCAGCGCATCTCAGAGACGCTCGGCGGCAACCTCGGCGTGCTCATCCTTGCGGGCGGCGAGCCGTTCACGCGCAAGGATTTGCCCGAAATCGTCCGCGCCTTTTACGAGAACAACAAACTGGAATCGGTTTACCTGATGTCGAACGGGCAGATTCAGAAGCGCATCATGCCCGACGTGACGCGCATCCTCGAAGAGTGTCCAAACCTCAACGTCGCGGTCGCGCTCGGCATCGACGGGCTTGAAAAGCAGCACGAAAAGATTCGCCAGAAGCCCGGTTCGTGGGGCATCGCCATCGACACCGCGCGCCAACTTCAGGCCATCAAACGCGAGTACCCGCGTCTCGACATCCAAACCTGCACCTGCTTCATGAACACGAATCAGGACACCATTTTCGAGTGGTACGATTTTCTCAAGTACGAACTGAAACCTGATAAAGTCAACTTCAACTATATCCGTCCACCGTCAGCCGACCCGAAGGAACTCGACATCGACCACACGCGCTACGCCAAACTCGCGCACATGATCGACGATGATTCGCGTCATGCCGCGATTAAGAACAACTACGGCGGTGATGCCGGTTTCTTCAAAGCCGCCATCGACATCTACATGCACGGCCTCATCGCCAAGACGCAGGAAGAACAGAAGGCGCAGATGACCTGCTACGCCGGAACCGCGGGCGGTGTGATTTACGACGAGGGCACCGTTTCGTCGTGCGAGAATCTCGCGGCGGTCGGGAACCTGCGCGACTACGATTGGAACTTCCAAAAGCTCTGGCTCTCGCCCGCGATGAAGGCGCGCCGCCAGAAGGCCGCCGACGGCTGTTTCTGTACGCACGAGTCGAACAGCTTTTACCCGTCGCTGCCGTTCAACCCGAAGCACCTGATTCAAATTAAGAAACTTGAGCGCGAGATGAAGAAGGCGCGTAAAGACCTCGACCATGCCGAGGAAACCGAAGGGTTAATCGTCAAAGCATAGCGGTCGCGGGTTAGTTGACGGATGCTTGACTTCTTCTAACCTGACATCTCAATTCTCGATATTCAACATCCGCCTTTATGTTCAGATCGCGCGTCCCGAAAATTCTCATCATCTCGTCTGACACGGGCGGCGGCCACCGTTCGGCGGCGGCGGCGATTGTCGCCGGGGTGCATAAGTTTTTTCACGCCGACTCGTACGCTGTGCGCGTCGTGCGCGCCATCGAAGAATCGCACGCGCTGACGGAAAAACTCGTCCGGCTCTACAATTGGCTCTTGCGTAACCGTCAAGGCTGGATGAAGTATCTCTACTGGACGGTCAATCGTTTTCGTCCAGAGACGCGCCAGTTCTTTTACAAACGCACGGTCGGCTACGTGCAGGAACTTTTTGAACGCTGGTGTCCGCACGTCGTCGTCAGCGTCCATCCTCTGACGCAGCACGCTTTCGCGCGCGTCCTGAAGGAATTGGGACTGGCCGATAAAGTGCCGCTCGTGACGGTCGTCACCGATCCGTGCTATGGCTTCTGGCGCGGTTGGGCGTGCGACGATGTGCGGCTGTATCTGGTGGCGAGCGACGAGGCGCGGCAGCAGTTGATCGATTACGGCGTCGCGCCCGAACGCATCAAGGTTTCGGGGATGCCCGTGCATCCGAAGTTTGAAATGCCGGACGAGCGTTCGGCGCAGGCCGCACGCCACGCGCTCGGACTCGACCCGCAGAAGTTCACCGTGTTTGTTAACGCCGGATGGGTCGGCGGCGGCAACATTCCCGAAATTTTCCGCGAACTCGTCCGTGGCGACTTGGACGTGCAAGCGGTTTTTCTCGCGGGGCGCAACGAAGAGTTGCGCACCGAAGCCGAGTCGCTGGCCGCGCACGCGAAGTTTCCGGTCAAAGTTATCGGCTATTCCGAACAGGTCGAGCAGATCATGCAGGCGGCCAACGTGATGATTTCCAAACTCGGCGGCCTGACTACGTTCGAGGCTCTGACGTGCCGTGTGCCAATCATCGCCGACGCCATCACGCCGCCCATGCCGCAGGAGTCCGGAGCGGCCAAGATGCTCGTCAAACGTGGGGCGGGCGTGCTCTTGCAACGCGCCAACGACATCGTGCCCGTCGTCCGACGGATGGCCGAAGACGCGCGCTACTACGCGCAGATGCGCGCTGCGACCACCGGGATGGCGATTCCCGACGCGACCCGACGCATCGTCGAAGAAATCACCGCGCTGATTCCGCCGCCCGTCATGGCGAAGGATGAAACGCTCGGCATCGAGGCAAAGTCGGCTTGAGTGTCCGGCTCCGCCGTCCCCAACGGACTACTGGTGCAACGTAAAAATTTGTTCTGCTATTTCAACCCGCCCGGCTTGGATGAGGGCGGGCTTTTTAAGGGAGACCGGCTGCGTTGAGTCTTCTGCTCGAAGGGAAACGTGCGTTTATCACCGGGGGCACGCGCGGCATCGGCGCGGCGCTCTGCGCGGTCTTTGCGCGCGAAGGTGCGGATGTTGCTTTCAGTTATCAATCACGTGACGACCTCGCGGTGGAAACCGTCAGCAAAATTGAGGGCGACGGTCGCCGCGCGTTGTCGTACAAGGTTTCCGTGACCGACCGCTTCGGCATGAAGAAACTGACGCGCGACCTCGTTGAAGCGTGGCAGGGAATCGACATTCTCATCAACAACGCCGCCATCAATCGCGGCGACAATTTCGCCACCACCACCGACCGCGCCTGGGATGACGTGATTGGCACCAATGTCGGTAGTCTGTTCGCCGTCACCAAGCCCATTTACAAACAGATGATCCGCCAGCGCAAAGGCTCGATCCTCAACATCACCTCTATCGGCGCAATCCGCTCGCTCCCGACCTCCGTCCACTACGCGACATCAAAGGCCGCGATGATCGGTTTCACCAAATGTCTCTCACGCGAGGCGGCCAACTTCGGCATCAGCGTCAACGCCATCGCCGCCGGCATTTTCGACACCGACCTCGCCCACACACTCCCACCTCATCTTATGGAAATGCACAAGTTCTGGATTCCGAGCGGGCGTCTTGGACGCCCCGAAGAACTCGCCGAATACGCCGCCTTCATGGTGAGCGACCGCAACAGCTTCATGAACGGTGAAATCGTCATCGTCGATGGCGGCGCAATCACGTAATCCGGGATGAAAATGGAAGGCGGTTGAACGAGTCGGCAACATTTACCCGAAATTCGCTCAACCGCCGGTTGCTTTGCTTTTCCTGAGCCTGCTCCTGATTTTTTGTTGTGGGCTGTGGTGCTTTTCCCCGCGCGCATCCTCGTATTTGTTGGAACTGAAATCGAATTTCATTGTTAAGTGTTTGTATGTCAACATTTACGGTTGACACGTGCAATGCTCAGGGTTATCATCCACCCATCCGAGAAGAATTTGAAAGATTACAGGAATCGTAGGAGGGAATGATGGCAAATACCGGGCTAATCGACAATCTGAATCGTGCGTTGAGTCTCGAATTGGCTGGCATAATCCAGTACCAGCAGCACAGTTTTCTTGTCACGGGGACGGAACGACAGGTTTTCCGTGATTATTTCCGCGACCAGAGCGAGGAAGCGCAAGAACATGCGCAGACGCTCGGCGACAAAATCGTCGCGCTTGGCGGCGTGCCGACGGTCGAGCCGGGCGATATCCGGCAGTCGACCGAGTTGACCGAGATGCTGCGTCAGGATTTGGAACTTGAGCGGGCGGCGATGGATGCCTACGTCGCGGCGTGGAAGTCTTGCACGGAAAACGAGTTACCCGTGCGTTTCCAACTCGAAGAACGTATCTACCAAGAGCAACTGCACATCGACGAACTGGCAAAACTGACTTCCGAGCGACGTGCCAGCATCACCAAAGAGAAGATCACGCTCCGGCAGATTAGCTGAACGTGGTGATGAAAACAGAAAGGCCGTGAGCGTCATATTCTTCGCTCACGGCCTTCATGTTGTGCTCGAAGCAATTTTAACCGAGCGCGGGTAGCTGTATAACTTTGGCCGGTTCGAGGTGTTCGCCCGTTTCGGCGCGTTTGCGGTTGACGCGATGACGCGCCACGGTCAGAGCATGATGCAAGTCGTCGAGTTGATCCGGGTCGAGCCGGATGGTCTTCTGACCGCACCAGCCGAGTCCTTCAGTCCACGTCGAATATCGCAGCGCAACGCCCTCCACGCCGTCCGTTTGCTCGAAACAGATTTCCACACGCTGATCGGTCGTCGATGAGGGAAGAATGTGTGTGACTGTGTTTTTGCTCGATTGCACCGCGAACTCCTTGTCGTAGCTTTCTAGCCGTCAAATCTCAATCGCCTGTTGTTAGGCGAAATTGAAATCCAATTTCAAAACTTATTATCATCACGCGCTTCACTGCTGTCAAGTATTAATTTGGGTGGTGGGTCAGTTTAGAGTTCAAGCTTGAGCTTGCTGTGTCGCAATGAGCAAGCTCCAGCTTAAACTTTGAACTCAGTTTTCCAAATTGACCCATTGCTTTAATTTGCAGTCTCTCGTTCAGTCATCGACTTGAAAGAGAAGTCTCCACCGCTCATTCGTCGTCCTTCGAGTCGAGGGCGGCAAGTCGTTGTTCGAGCAGGCGGATGGCGCGTTGCATGTCTCCGAGACGCCGGAAGGCGGCGGTTGAGCGCAGCCATTCGCGGTTGTCGAAGGCGGGGATGCCGGAGATGACTTTGCCGGCGGGGACGTTGTGGCTGGTCGCACTCTTGGCGGTCAAGACGACATCATCGCCGATGGTCAAATGTCCGGCGACGCCCGCTTGTCCGGCGAGCACGACGCGTCGCCCGATGTGCGAACTTCCGGCGAGGCCGACCTGCGCGCAGAGCAGCGCGTCTTCGCCGACCGTGCAGGAGTGGCCGATTTGGACAAGGTTGTCGATTTTCGCGCCGCGCGCGATGCGTGTTTCGCCGACCGAGGCGCGGTCGATGGTCGTACCCGCGCCGATTTCGACATCATCCTCGATGACGACACGTCCGGTCTGCGGAATCTTGAGCCAGTGGCCTTGTTCGTCTTTGGCATAGCCGAAGCCGTCCGCACCGACGACGACGTTGTTGTGGATACGGACGCGCTCGCCAATCTGCGAGCCTTCGCGGATGGCTGCGCCGGAATGGATGACGCAGTCGCGACCGATCGACACGTCGTCGTAGATGGTAGCGTTCGGATGGATACGGACGCCGTCGCCGATTTCGGCGTTGCGACCGACCACGACGCACGCGCCGATCCAAACTCCTGCGCCGATGCGCGCGGTCGGGTCAATCGCCGCCGACGGATGGACGAAAGGCTCGTGGGCTGGTTCGGGATGAAACAGGCGGAGGGCGCGGGTGTAGGCGAGGTACGGGTCTTTCGCACGGAGCACGGCGAGGCGTTCGGGCACTTCGACGCCTTCGGCGACGTAGATGGCGGAGGCGCGTGTCGTCTGGATGCGCGGCGTGTAACGCGGGTTGGCGAGAAATGTGACGTGGCCGGGCGCGGCTTCGTCGAGTCCGGCGGCGCCCGTGACTTCGAGGCCGGCGTGGGCATCTTGTTCGACCCGCGCAAATGTTTGTCGAGCGAGTTCTGCGAGTTTCATGGATGAGAGTTTAGCTTATCGAGTTGATCGAGCGCACGTCCGGTCTGATTGAAAATGATTGAAACTGGTGGATGCGATTTACGCGGCGATGCTAGATGAGGATGCTACATGAGATTGACGGGATCGACCTCGACGTTGAGTTGATTGAGGTCGCAGCCCGGCGTGTCGGCGGCGCGTGCGAGGGCGAGGTCGAGCAGGGC
>JBGTHJ010000435.1:0-22328 GCA_041746175.1 Pyrinomonadaceae bacterium | reverse complement strand
GCTTGCGCCGCGCGATCCGCACGGCTTCGTCGCGCAGCGCGGCGTCCAGCTTTGGTCCGCCCAGACGCAACGCGGCGTCGCGCAACTCGTAGCCCAGACCGCGCGGCAGCGCGCCGGCCAGGTCGAGCCGGATAAAATCATTGAGCCGCGCATCGAGCGCGAGACCCTCCGTCTCGCCGTCCCAACTGCCCTTCACCGTCCAGTCCACGCCGCTGCGTTTGCTGACGACGACGGCGAGCGCGTTCTTCTCCTTGACCTTCTTCTTTGCCGTTCGCTCGGCCTCGCGCGCCAGTTCCAGCGTGTCGGACAGCGGGTCGAGGTGATGCCTGACGGCGATACCGACCGAGAGGGTAGGCCACCGCCGCACGTTTTTCGCATCATCGAACGCGTAACTTTGCATCGCGACGCGAAAGGCGTCGGCCAAACGTCGCGCGCAGAAGAGCGCGCGATGCAGCGGGAGAAACGCGAGCACGTCGTCGCCCCCCGCGTAGACGAGCGAGCCGCCGTGCCCCTTCTCCGACGTGCCGTCCGGCAACGTGCCGCCTTCTTCGACGATGACACGCGCCCGCTCGACAAACGCGGAGAGATTTTTCGACAACTCTCTGTGCCGCTCGGCGTTTTGCACCGCGTCAATCGCCTCACCCATCCGGTCGCCGTCCGCCAGCAGCAGCGCGTAGTAAGGTTTCGGACTTTCGTCTCCGAGAGATTTCTTGAGAAGTGTGCGCAGCGCTTCCCTCGCCCGCGCCAGTTTGTCTCCGTCGAAGAACTCGCGCAGACGCTCCTCGAAAAGGATGTGGCCGTCCCAGCGCCCGAACGCCGCGTGTCCCGCGCGGGCGGCGCGTTCGGGCACGAAGCCGATTTTTTTTCTGAAGCGCTCGTCTCTCGGTGTCTGTCAATTCGCGCGACTCTCGCCTCCCCTCCGCTTCGACGTTGGGGCGCGTCGCATCGGGTTCATCGACGACGCCGAGCAGTTCGGCCAGACGCCGGACGTATCCGTTGACCGCAAGCCTCGCCTCCTCGCCCTTCAACCTTTCGAGCAGCGGCAACGCGGCGACGTGCGAGGTGCTGAAGAAGCTGCTGTCGCCCCATCGATTGCCGTGACGCTTGAGCAGACCGACGCCGCACAGCTGCTCCTTCTCGCGCAGCCCCAACTCCTCGCGCAACTGCGCCGCCGATAGCCCCGCTTGTTCGTCGTAAACGTCCTTATTGATGACGGATTCGCGCTGACCGTCGAGCGACGACTTGCGCGCCGGGCTGCCCCAACCGCGCGGGTCGGAAGCGTCCCGCGTCACCTGTCCGAAGTTGCGCAGGTTCTTGCGCGCCGCGAGCAATGCTTCAGACTCTTCGCGCGCCCTTGCGTAGTCGTCCGCGCCCTCGACCGGAAAGGCCGCCCAGTAAAATTCGAGCAGGTCGGCCACCTGCTTTTCAGCCGTCTTCTTGTCGAACCACTCGGAAGAGAGATTGCGGTACGCCTCCGCGCGGAGTTGCCGCAGCCGCTCGTCCATCGCGCCCCTGACCTTCTCGGCGACCGACTCCGGCTCCTCGTCCACAAGGGCGACGATTTTGTTGACGACGTTGAAGTCCGTGTCGCGCACGCGCTCGCCGCGCTCGTACTCGACCGGCTCCAAATCATCGTCCGCACCGACGAAGGGAAACACCAGATGCTCTCTGCCGATAGCCTTCGCCGCCGCCTTGGAAATCTCGCTCAGCAGCCACAAGCCGAACCACAAATCGCGGCTGCGACGTGCGCTGGCGATAAATTCCTGCACCGGCCCGACACTGACGTTGAAGACGTATGTCATCTCACCTCCGCTGCTGTCTGATACCTCGCGCCATCCCGCCCCCGCGAACCTCATTTCGCCTCGACTCGTGCCAGTCGAATCCAACCCAGTCGCACCGGGGGCACCCGCGACACGAGGAGGGAGAAGACCAGCGTCTTTCCGGAGGTCTGCCGCGTCGGGGCAATCTTGCCGGAATGCGTTGGCATGGCGGAATCACATTTGAATTTTGAGGGTGAAGGAGTGTCGCGCGCCGTTGAGCGAGGACACGGGGTTGAATTACCTGCTCCGAGGGCGGTCACGCGGATCGAACTCAAGCCTCATCGATATCCGGAAGATGAGCGCCAGAAGGTCTTCCAGCGATTACCGCTGACTTGTGCGATGCAACCCCCCGTTGAGGGTTTACCGGACGTGGGAGCGTTGAGTTAAGGCACGGCCTGAGTGGGGCAGTGGTCGCCGCATGTGCGCCAGTTTCCTGAAAGGTCAACTCAGACACGAAAACAGCGGCGTGATAGTATCTACAGCCATACCCTCTGTCAACATATCGGAATCGGCATGAACGCCAGATGAGGTGACAGCGAAATAGCGCTCACGGGTATGCCGCAACCTTTGAGTAACGGGCGCGCGTGCGGTTTCGCGCCCGTTTTGCTATTGTTAGGCATCGAGTCACGAGCCGCCGTTTTTCCGTTTCAGAGGCTTTGCTAAAGGCTCACCGCTGATTGCCGACTGCACAAACAATGAATCCTGAACGCATCAGAAATTTTTCGATTATCGCGCACATCGACCACGGCAAATCGACGCTGGCCGACCGCCTTCTGGAATTGACGGGCGCGGTCGCGGGGCGCGACATGGAAGCGCAGGTACTGGACAACATGGACCTTGAGCGCGAGCGCGGAATCACGATCAAGTCGCACGCGGTACGGCTCGATTATCAAGCGCGCGACGGCGAGCAGTACGTCTTGAATCTGATCGACACGCCGGGGCATGTCGATTTTTCTTACGAGGTGTCGCGGAGTTTGTCGGCGTGCGAGGGGGCGTTGCTGGTCGTCGATGCATCGCAGGGCGTCGAGGCGCAGACGCTGGCGAACACCTATCTCGCAATCGACAACAATCTGGAACTGATCCCGGTCATCAACAAGATCGACTTGCCCGGCGCCGAACCCGAAAAGGCGATGGAGCAGATCGAGCACCTGATCGGTCTGGACACGCACAACGCGGTGCTCGCGAGCGCGAAGACGGGCATCGGCGTGGCGGAGATTCTAGAGGCGATTGTGCGCGACGTGCCCCCGCCGAAGGGCGACCCCGCCGCGCCGCTCAAAGCTCTCATCTTCGATTCGTGGTACGACTCGTACCGGGGCGTGATCGTTTTGTTTCGCGTCATCGACGGCGCGATCAAAGCGGGGATGAAGATTCGCTTCTTCAACACCGGGCGCGATTATCAGGTCGAGACGATCGGCGTCAACCGCCCGCGCCCGACGCCGATTGACCGTCTCGGCGTCGGCGAAGTCGGTTTCCTGACCGCCTCGATCAAGACTGTTTCGGACGTGCAAATCGGCGACACGATCACCGAAGCGGCGCGCCCGACGACCGAGCCTTTTCCGGGTTTTCAGGAGATCAAGCCGATGGTCTTCGCGGGTTTGTACCCGGTCGAAGCGAACCAGTACGAGGAGTTGCGCGACGCGCTCGACAAACTCCGGCTAAACGATGCGTCGTTCTTCTACGAGCCGGAATCATCGGTCGCGCTCGGCTTCGGTTTTCGTTGCGGCTTCCTCGGACTGCTCCACATGGAGATCGTTCAGGAGCGGCTCGAACGCGAGTTCAATCTCGATCTGATAACCACCGCGCCGGGCGTCCGCTACCGCGTGACGACGACCGACGGCGAAGTGGTCGAAGTCGATTCGCCCGCGAAGTTTCCCGACCCCGTGCGTATCTCGAAGATCGAAGAACCCGTCATCCTCGCCACCATTTTGACCGCGGACGAATATCTGGGCGGCATCCTGCCGCTGCTCGAAGAGAAACGCGGCGTGCAGAAAAAGTTCGAGTACATCTCCGACAAGCGCGTGATGCTGACCTACGAGTTGCCCCTGAACGAAATCGTGCTCGACTTCTACGACCGTCTCAAGTCGGTTTCGCGCGGCTACGCTTCGCTCGACTATCATTTCGCCGACTACTGGGAAAGCGACCTCGTCAAACTCGACATCCTCGTCGCGGGCGAACCCGTCGATGCGTTGTCGCTCATCATCCATCGCGGGACATCGCTGCCGCGTGGTCGCGCGCTCGCCGAGAAGATGCGGCAGTTGATCCCGCGACAGCTTTTTGAAGTCCCGATTCAGGCCGCCATCGGCAACAAGGTGATCGCGCGCGAGACGGTCAAAGCCCTCGGCAAAAACGTCATCGCCAAATGCTACGGCGGCGACATCTCGCGCAAACGCAAACTGCTCGAGAAGCAGAAGGAAGGCAAGAAGCGGATGAAGCGCGTCGGGCGGGTCGAGATTCCGCAGGAAGCATTCCTCGCTGTTTTGAAGGTCAACGAATAAGACAAAATTTCATCCGGAGGCTTTGAGATGAAACACCACTTTTTGTCTCTCACGCTGCTGCTCGTCTGCGCGACGAGCGCGCTCGGCCAGCATCATGCGGGCGGCAGACACCCGCCGGACGAGGCGAAGCCCGTCGCGCTGCTCGCCGGACTCGGTTCGCATCACCATGCGGTTTCGACGACCAACGCGGAGGCGCAGCGCTTCTTCGATCAGGGTTTGACGCTCGTCTACGGCTTCAATCACGACGAGGCGGCGCGCTCCTTTCGCCGTGCCGCCGAACTCGATCCGCAAATGGCGATGGCCTACTGGGGTCTCGCGCTCGCGCTCAGTCCGAACTACAACCAGACCACCATCAGCCTCGAACAGATGCGCGCCGCGCACGAAGCCGTCCAACGCGGTCTCGCGCTGGCGGGACGCGCCCCCGAACACGAGCGCGCCTATCTCGAAGCGCTGGCGAAGCGACTTTCGCCCGACGCCGCCGCCGACCAAAAGGCGCTCGCCGTCGCTTACAAAGAGGCGTTGGCGGCGTTGTTGAAGCGTTATCCGGACGACGCCGAAGCGGCGACGCTCTACGCCGACAGCGCGATGATTCTCAACGCATGGAAGCTCTGGACGCCCGACGGCCAGCCCGCGCCGGGCACGGAGGAAATCGTCGGGGTGCTCGAAGCCGTGCTCCGTCGCAATCCCGAACACATCGGCGCGCATCATCTCTACATCCACGCCGTCGAAGCCTCGCCGCATCCCGAATGGGCGCTCGTCAGCGCGGAACGTCTCGGTGGGTTGACGCCCGCCGCAGGACATCTCGTCCACATGCCCGCGCACATCTACATGCGTGTCGGCGACTACGAGGCTGCCGCACGCAGCAACGACCTCGCCGCACGCGCCGACCGCGACTATATCGACGCGACCGACCAGCGCGGCATCTACGCCGCCGGTTACTACAGCCACAACCTCCATTTTCTCGCCGCCGCGCACAGTATGCAGGGTCGCTACGCCGATGCCGTCGCCGCCGCGCGCCAGCTCGCAGCGAACGTCCGCCCGTACCTCGCAGAGATGCCCTTCATGGAGCATTTTCTTCCGACCGAAACGCTCATCATGGCGCGCTTCGGGCGTTGGGACGACCTGTTGAAGTTGAACGCATCCGACGCCGCCGCCACGCTCCCGATCACCGCCGCATTCCGGCACTGGGGGCGCGGCATGGCTCACGCGGCGACGGGACGCGCCGACGAGGCCGAAAAAGCGTTACAGACCTACGTCGCCGCCGCGCAAGCGATTGCTCCGGACGCTTCGTACGGGCAGAACACGGCGCGCGACGTGCTCAAAATCGGCGAACACTTTTTGAAGGCGCGCATCGCCGCCGCGCGCGGCGACCGCCAGCGCGCCATTGCTCTGCTGCGACAGGCGGTCGCGGCGGAAGACGCGCTCGTCTACGACGAGCCGCCCGGTTGGTATCATCCACTTTCGCGCGAATCGCTCGGCGGCGCGATGCTCTTGGACGGTCAATCCGCCGAGGCGGAGAAAGTTTTTCGTGAAGACCTCCGGCGCAACCGGCGCAACGGGCGTTCCATCTTCGGCCTCGCCGAAAGTCTTCAGGCGCAGGGCAAAACCTACGAGGCGCAACTCGTCCGGCGCGAGTTCGAGCGCGCGTGGAAAAACGCCGACACCAAACTCACCGTCAAGGATTTGTAGAGACGCCGCGCGGCGTCCGTGTCAACCTTCCCGACAGGCCCCGGACGCGGGTCGGGCAAGCGCGTCTATTGTGCTTTGCAATTGGGTGAATCCTGGGAGCGCCAGCGTCTCGGCTGGCCTGCGTGATCCAGCACGCTCAAAGCGAGCCGGAGGCTCGCGCTCCCAGCGGGCGACTCTTCTTTTAGGTGCTACATGCTATGGCAACTCGCTATAATTTCTGAGAACTTTCACCAAATAGTCATGATCCCATCCAGCTTTGAGCGGGGCGAAGTGGCGCGTGCGGGTCATCGCTTCGGTCAAAGTAGAGTCATCGCGAAGCCGCGGCGCGTTCGGTTCTTCTACAAATTTAGAGACGCTTGCCCCTAAACTCGGGTCAACAAATCACGACCCCGGCCAACCTTCGACTAACAAGCGTATCGAGGCCGAAGGAACCGTGCGGCGTTCGATTCTTCGCCGCCAGCCCTTGACACATTTTTGTGAAGCTAATACCTTGCTCCTATAAGTTTGATAGCGTACTTAGCCGTACACAGCAGACGCGATCAGAACAGTGCGAGCATGGATGGGAGCACTGGCCGATGACAGTATCTGTGCGATGTCGCCGCCCGATGTGCCAAAACAACGGGAGCAGACCGGAGAGGCCGTATTGCACGCCCGATAAGATAAATTCCGCAGTCGATCCATCTTCAATCGCAGCGATGCAACGCAGACGCTGATTAATATTTAGATACTCCCGGTCGGTAAGGTCTGGCCGGTCACCTCGTCAACTCAAGGGGTTACATTTTTCATCTTTGGGCGGCTTCCCTCATCGCTGTCGGCTCCCAAGAGGTCTCGTCAATAGGGGGTTCAAAAACATGTCACAAGTTCCCGCAACAAGCAAACCCAATGGAGAGTGGGAGCACGCCGAGGTGGACTATCCTGATCGCTCAATACATTGCGTCGATTGCGGAGAAGATTTCATCTGGACAACTGGCGAACAGGTATTTTTCCACGACAAGGGGCTGAAGAACGAACCGAAACGCTGCAAGCCCTGCAAGCAGGCGAAGAATGAACGCCTCGCGGCCATTGCCGCCGCCCAGGCCGCGGGCGTCCGCCAGCGCATCGAGGTTTCCGTCAACTGCGCGCAATGCGGCCAGCAGACGACTGTGCCGTTCTATCCCTCGCAGGGGCGTCCGGTTTTCTGCCGCTCCTGCTTCCTCGCAAACCGCGCCGCCGACGCCCAGAGCGGTTAACAGACTTTAGCTTTACCCCTCGCGCCTGACACCACCCGACAACCCGACTCGCGCGCATACACCCAACCCCAAAGCGGTGCTGCCACGACAAGATACGTGCGCCCGAAATGCAGAGGCTGACTTGTCGAAAGCGAGACCAGCTTCCACAGAGCCTCCAGCCGCTGCTTCTGCTATCCGCCGACATGGACGACCGGACGACGTTCGGGGTCGTGTTCGGCCTGCCGCAGAACTTCGTGTGTGACGGGCGCGGTGTCGCCTTCGCCGAAGGCGATGTACTTGAGAAGATAGGTGAGCGGATTGCCCTCGCTCCAGCCGAAATAGATGTGCGGGATTTTGTCGGTCGTGTCGCGCAGGTGGAGCAGAAAGGCGGCGATGGCATTCGGCACCGCCGGACTCTTCGTGCGCAGCACGCGATAACCCTCGACGTTGGCGCCTCTGATCTTGAGTTCGCCCTCGAAGTCGGAGGCGTCGCTGAGTCTGACCTCGAAGAAGAGCACCGAATCGCGCGTCGGGATGTGGTTGTCCTCGCGCTTCTCGCGTTCTTTTAGTTGATACTCGCGCAGGTCGCCGGTGTCGCGCCGGTTGGCGACGATCCGAATCTCGCCGCGCTTCGCGGCTTCGGCGATGAACGCCTGCGCCGTCGGGTCGAGCATGACCTTGCCGACGCGCAGTTCCGTCGTCCGCCACACCCTCGACAACAACGAAGAGAAGATGATCGTGCCGATGAAGAAGGAGGCGATCTTGATTCCTTCCGGACGCTCGTGGACGTTCTGGATGGTGGTGTAGGCGAAGACCAGCGAGATGAGCAGGAACGGCCACCACGTTTTGCCCTTGCGCCAGACCGACAGCGTCACGGCGATGGCCGCCGAACACATCAAGACGAGGACGCCCGTCGCGTAGGCCCCGCCCTGCGCGTCAACGTCGGCTTTGAAAATAATCGTCACGGCAAAGGCGACGCCGGTGAAGACGAAGACGAGCGGACGCGTCGCTTTCGCCCAGTTCGGAGCCATGCCGTAACGCGGCAGGTAACGCGGCACGATGTTCAAGAGTCCGGCCATTGCCGACGCGCCCGCAAACCACAGGATAAGGATGGTGCTCAAGTCGTAGGCCGTGCCGAACAGGTTGCCGAAGGTTTCGCCGAACTTGGCGCTCATCATTTCGTGCGCGAGAAAGGCGAGCGCGCGACCGTTGGCGGCTCCGGCCTCCTGTCCGTTGACCGCCGGTCGGAACTCTTCGGCGGGGATCAGCATCGTCGTAATCAAGCTGCTCGCGATCAAATAGAAGCTCATGATGATCGCGGCAGAGCGCAACAGCTTGCGCGTGTTGCGAACGCGCCCCTCCGGATTTTGCTTGGTGTCGGTGGCGTCTCCCTTGACGAGCGGCATCACGGCCACGCCCGTCTCGAACCCCGACAAACCGAGCGCCAGTTTTGGAAACAGCAGCAGCGCGAAGCCGACCATCAACAACGGATTGCCGTTCACTCGCGGCATGGCGAACAGCGCGTCCTTCCAGCGCGGCAACACCTCCGGGTGGAGCGCTATCTCCGAAAAACCGACGCCGATCACGATGAGGTTCAACACCAGATACACGCCGACCAGCAAGACCGCCAGACCGATGGCTTCTTTGAAACCCTTGAGGAAGACGCCGCCGAGCAGCGCGATTAAAACAAGCGTCACCGCGACCTTGTGATCGTGTCCGAGGACTTGCTCCATGAAGGGATTTTCGACGATGTGCGCGGTGGCGTCGGCGGCGGAGAGCGTGATGGTGATAACGAAGTCGGTCGCGACGAAGCCGAGCAGGACGAGCACGAACAATTTGCCCTTCCAACGCGCGAGAAGGTTTTCGAGCATCGAGATCGAGCCTTCACCGTGCGGGCTTTCGCTAGCGACGCGGTTGTAGATCGGCAGCGCGCCGAACAGCGTCAACATCACGAGAATCAGCGTCGCAATCGGCGAGAGCGCGCCGGCGGCGATAAAGGCGATGCCGGGTTGATAACCGAGCGTCGAGAAGTAGTCGACGCCGGTCAAACACATCACTTTCCACCACGGATGTTCGTGGTGTTGTCCCTCGCGCTCGTGCGGCCCCTCGATCTCTCTGAGTTGCCCTTTGAGCAACCAGCGTTTGAGCCGGCTGGACTTCTTTTGCGGAATCACCGAATCGACCATGTGTCTCCTCCCCGGCGGCAACTTGAAGACTTGCTCCACACAAAGGCGCGCCCGATTTTTCGCGGGCGGAATCTCGTTGGCCTTCACGCGCGATGGAAAACGAGCGCAAGCGGAGTTTCAAGTTGCGGTTCCTTCTCTACGGAGAATTTGCTGTAAGAATCAATCTTGTACCAAACACTCTCGAACAAAACAATATCAACCGGATGTTTCGAGGTTTGTGCCGGCGGGATTTCCGGACGCGGCGGGCGTGGTCTGCGGACGGAATAAGACGGTGGCGTAATCATCCGGCCTATGCTAAAGTCTGGAATGTTCAAGCCTTTGGCACTGTTCTGAAGGATGCAAGTTCGACTCAGTTACGCAGTCCTTCTTCCAGCCAACTCATACAAAACCGAATTGATAGGCGTGCGCGCAGCGTGGGTGCGCTTGTTCTTTAGCCAGAAGCACGAATGAGATCACGTCAACACATCACGGGCGGCGAACTCGCGCCGGGCAAAAGCGTCGTCAATTTGTCGGAGGCGCGGCGACAGACGCAGGGGCGCGTCGCTTTTTCGCGCGCTGAAGCCGAGCGCGAACTGGCCGAGACGAACGCGCTGCTCGATCGCGGGTTGATGAGCGAAGCCGAAGCCCGCCTGCAAAAAATCATCGACACTTCGACGAAAGATGCCAACCTGCTGGCGCGCGCGCGTTGCCTGTTGTCGATGTCGCTGGCGATGCGTGGGCGTTATCGCGAGTCGCTCGAAGAACTGGAAGCTTACGAAGCGGCGGACGTGCGGCTCCCGCTCGAAGCCGAAACCACCGTCCGTCTGCGCGTCCAGCACAGCATCGCTTACAGTTTCAACGGCGACCACCCGAAAGCCATCGCGATTCTCAACACAGTGCTGCGCGAGACGACCGAAAGCGGAATCGATGCGCTGATGGGTCTGACTTACTCCGCGATGGCGCGCGTCTACCGCAGCCTCAACGAGTTTCCGATTGCGCGCGACCATGCGCAGAACGCGCTGAAGTGCTATCGCAATACGGGCGACTGGCGGGGTCTCGCCGAAGCCTATCACGGCATCGGCATGGCCGACACGCACGAGGGAGACTACGAAAGCGGACTCGGCAATTTCGAGCAAGCGCTCAAACTTATCGGCGACCATCCCGCACCGTTCTTCCTCGGTCGCACCTATTCCGATATGGCCGGGGCGTGCTGGTTTCTCCGCCGCCCGCTCGACGGCATCCGCTATCTCGAAAAAGCCATCACCTACTACGAACACACCGAGCACAAGGCGACCGCCTCGAACGCCTACAACAATCTCGGCATCAATCTGATGCTCGTCGGCGAGTGGGAGCGCGCGCACGAAGCCCTCAAGCGCGCTCTGATGTTGTCGTTGCAGGTTGACGAGCGATCGGCCAACATCCCGATGATCTATGACTCGCTCGGCGAACTGCGGACGTTGCGCGGCGATTTTGAAGAGGCGCAAAAGCATCTCGAACGCGCCGTCAAGATCGCCACCGAGAACGGCAACAAGTGGTACGCGGGGCAAGCTCTGCGCTCGCTGGCGCGGTGTCATGTGCTGATGGGCGAGGTCGAACGCGGGCGGGTTGAAGGCGAAGGCGCGCTCGCACTGGCCGAACGCATCGGCGACCGGCAGGGCGTCTGGGATTCGAGTTTGATTCTGGCGGAGGCGCATCTCCGGGGCGAAGACGTTGAAGAGTGCGCCGCGCTGCTGCACAAGGTGGCGGATAACACGTCGGACTCGGCCACCGACCTGCCGATGGCGGGCGAGGCCCAACGACTCTTCGGGATGCTCGCGCTCGCGCAGGACGACCCGACGCTCGCCTCGCACCACTTCGGTCGCAGCCTCTCCATCTATGAGATGGTGGGCGACCGTTACCGTTGCGCCCGCGCGCACTTCGGTCTCGGCATCGCTTCGACGGGCGGTCAACCCGAACGCGCCGTCGAGCACCTCACGCGCGCCGCCCAAACCTTTCGCGACCTCGGCGCGCACGCGGACCTCGCCCGCACCGAAACCGCGCTCAACCAACTCAACCACGCCGCCACAGAGCAACGCAACGAACCTTCCGCGCTCTCGCAACTGCTCACGCTGCGACTGGCCGAAGCGGTCGCCTCGCGCGAATTGCTGCTGCGCGAACTCGCCGCCGTGATTCTTCAGGAGACCAACGCCGCGCGCGTGCTGATTACCGAGGAAGGCGAAGACCGACATCTCAGAGTGGTCATCGCGCACGGTTGCGCGGGAAGCGAAAGCACGACCCTCGCGGGCGCGCTCGAAGAGGTCACAACCGACGCCGCGCGCGAGCAGTTTGCGGCGACGCAAGACGCGGTGTTGATTCAGTTGCGACCCGCCAACGCGCCGCCCGCCACGCTCATCATCTCGCCGCAGTCGCAGAGCGAACTGCCCGGCGGCGTCTCGATCGAGCCGTTGCTGAAAGTCGTCGAACTCGGCATGGACGTGTGCGCCCTCCGCGCGCGTTCGCGCACCGGACGCGACCCGCGCCCCGAGGACTCGCTCGCGGGAGCCAGCCTGATGCCCGGCTTCATCCATTCGAGTCCGGCGATGACGCGGCTCGTCGATGAGGTGCACAAGATTCGTTCTTCAGACGTGACGGTGCTCGTCACGGGCGAATCGGGGACGGGCAAGGAACTCGTCGCACGCGCCATTCATGCGCTGTCGTCGCGCCGCTCAAAGGTCTTCGTCCCCTTCAACTGTACCGCCGTTCCCAAGGAACTCTCCGAAGGATATCTTTTCGGCTATCGGCGCGGCGCATTTACCGGCGCGGTGTCGGACTCGCCCGGCGTCATCCGCAGCGCCGAAGGCGGCACGCTCTTTCTCGACGAAATCGGCGACCTCCCGCTCGACGTGCAGCCCAAGATTCTCCGCTTCCTCCAGGAGGGCGAGATTCAGCCGCTCGGCGAACGCCGTCCCGTACAGGTCGATGTCCGCATCATCGCCGCGACCAACTCCGACCTCGAAACGATGGTCGGCGACGGACGTTTTCGCGAAGACCTCTATTATCGTCTCAACGTCATTCGCCTCCGCGTCCCGCCGCTCGGCGAACGTCGCTCCGAAATCCCGACCATCGTCAACTATTACATCAACCACTACGCCGCCAAGTTCGGACGCCGTGACATTCAGATCACGCCGCAGACCGTCGATCTGCTGATGGTGTGCGACTGGCCGGGCAATGTCCGCCAACTCTGCAACGAGATTCAGCGCATCGTCGCCCGCGCCGAAGACGGCACCTTGATTACCCCCGACCATCTCTCGCCCGAACACAGACGCATCTCCGCCAACGTCACCCCGCCCATCTCCTCCGTCACACACTTCGGACAGGGCGCCGCCGTCGACACACACAGCTTGACCCTCGCCGATGCCATGGCCGAACTCGAACGCCGCATGGTCGCCGACGCCCTCCGCAAACACAACGGCAACATCTCACGCGCCGCACGCGAACTCGGTCTGACGCGGCGCGGCCTCTATCTCAAACTCGAACGCTACGCCATCTCCGCCACTGCCTGACCCCGCATTCCCGAACCCGCCGCGTCGCGCCCGCCGCCCCCCCGCCGTCAAACTCCGCGCAACTCCCAGACTTGCCACCCGTGTGTCACTTCCCTCAACTCGTAGCGCGCCGCCAGTCGCTCATGGAGACGCGCGAAGAAGCGCGTGTAGTAACTGATTCCGGGGTCTTGCAGAACATCTCTATCCCCCGGCGCATCGATCAGAATCACACGCGGGGCGATCCTCTCAATTTCGGCGAGACGCCGCTCAAAGTCTTCGCGGCTGATCGTCTCGGCAAACACGTCTTGAACCGGCAGACGAATGAAACTTCCCGTCATCAGCGCGAGCGAATAAGAATGGCGCGTGATGTAGAGGGTGTCTGAAAAGTCTTGCCGCGCGAGAAACTCGGCTTTGGCGCGCAGGGCTTCAGCCGAGGTCTTCGTCATCAGCAGCCCCGAAACCAGAGATTGGTTATCAGCCGGAAGAGTCGGCGGATGCCGCGTCGTAGTAAGGATGTAATGATTGGTCGAGATTATCATCGGGAGCAGGATGAAGGTCACGGTCGCCAGACGTGCGCCGGCGAAAGCCCGCGCCCCTCTGAGCCAGAGATGACGCAAGAAACGCGGCTCGAAAAAATCGGCGATCAAAAAGACGTAGAGAAATTTAAACGTCCACAGATTCCAGGGGTGGGGACGGTTGATGTAATAAGTGAACCAGACCAAAATCGTCGCGCTCAGTGCGAGTTTGACGCTGTCCGCAAAATTCAAATCATCGCCGCGCCGCCAACGCAACAAGGTGAACACCACAATATAAGCCCCATGCGCGAACATGATCGTGGCTAGGGGATCGAAATAGAGCGGCAACCCACCGTAACCTTGCCCGAAGCGGGTGATGAACCCGGCGAACGCCGCGAGATTCAACGGCGGCCACGCTCCGAGTCCGCCGCGATAGAGCAGCAACACGGCCACTACCATCAATGTCGCGCCAAGCGCGGCGCGTAAGGCGTGCGCCACGATGTTTGCCGGTCTCAGACTTCCGAGCCGCGACATTAAAAAGAGTCCGTAGCCCGCAGCGAGACACAAACCCGTCTCAGGGTTATAGAGCATCGACGCCGTCGCCATCCCACCGAGCAACAACGCGGCACGGCGCGTCGTTTGTCGCTTCATCAGAAGCAGAAACGCGATGCCGACAGGAAACGCCAAACTTCGCCACCCCGCCTGATTCGGGTAATAGATAGCAATGTGGCTCGTGCTCAGCCACGCGCCGATGAGCGCTGTGGCGAACAGGATGAACAGCGGGCGGCGCGGTTTCCAAAGCCAAAACGCGAAGATGGCCGCGAGGAGAAAGGCGACCTGCGTGAGCTGCACCAGACGGATGTGCCCGCCGAAGTCGAGCAGGCCGAAACCGCGTTCAAAGATCGCCAGCGCGACCTGATGGAGCAATCCGTAGTTGAGATTGATTTCCGTGCCGAGCGACAACCCGGCGGCGAGCCGGTCGGCTTGCGCGAGCGTTACGCTATAGTGCCATTCCACGCTGCTCAGGCGCGATTCGAGAACGATGAGCGGACGCACCAAACCGGGAACGATGAGAAACAGCCCGTACGCGCCGACGCCCAACCACGCCGCGACGACGACGAAGCGCATCGTCAAACGCTTCCCCATCCGCATCGCGCCGAGCACCACCGAGAGCGACACGAGCGCCGCGCCAAGCCGCCACTTGCGCCCATTCGGAACGGCGAAAGCCGTTTGCTGAAGTGTCAATAAAAAGACGACCGCATAGGCGGCGAAAATCAGAAGCCCGGAATGGTTTTTCACCCCGGTGAGAATCGTGCCCACACGCCGCGCCGTCGCGGTCGCCCAAAACCTTGTTCGCCACGTGACGACCACCATTGCGCCGAGCGTCAACATGACGAGGAGCACGATTCCCACGCGATAGGCCAGACGCTGTGCCGCGTTGTCCGACATGCCCAGCATCTCGACGTGTTCCGCCGTAAAGTTTTGGTCGAGCGGAACGGCTTGACGATGCGGCAAGAAAAACGTCAGCGCCATTCCGAGCAGGACGAGCAGGACGATTGCCGTCGCCGCGTGCGACGGTTTGAGGCGTCGTGCGCGGGCTTGTTCCGGGACGCCGTTTTCCCGTCCCGGCTCCGTCGAGTCGGCTGAATAAAGATTCTCTGAACCCATAGGTGATTGACGAGTCGCAGCTACCGTACCGCCCGGTCAGGAAATATCGTCTCCGGTTCTTTGCCAGACACCGACGACTGATTTTCCCACGCGGTATCGAAACAGGGGGTCGAAGAGTTTTGAGAGCGGAATCATCACTCTGTCCCAAAACAATATTTGCTGACGCGTAGGCGTGCCGCTTTTGAGAATATAACGATTCGACGCCGAGGCTATCGCCCCGACCGAATCGAGATAGAAAAGCTCGCATCGTTTGAGGGTCGCCGGAACGACGGCGGCGAGCGACTCTTTCGTATAACGGCGATGGTGTCCGATCATCGCATCGAACGGCGTGTAGAGACCGGGGTGCGCCGGGGCGAGCACGACGAGATGACCGCCGACGCTGAGCCGCATCGCCGCCGCTGCGACTTCCTCGCGGTCTGCTTCGATGTGTTCGAGCACGTCGATGTAGAGCACCGTGTCGAACGTTTCCTCGTGCGCCTCCAACTCACCGACCGTCCCGACGCGCACCTCGCAGCCGGCGGGCAGTTCTCCGCTCTCGACCAGACGGCTGGTTTGGCTCGCCAACGCCGGGTCAGGCTCAAGACAGAGCCACCGCGTGTGCCCGCCGCGATTGAGCGTCAGGGTCGTCGCGCCGATGCCCGCGCCGACTTCCAACACCTCCCCGCCGATGTACGACTCGATGTGTTTTCGATAATACGCCTTCCAGTTGGTGGCGAGCGCGAAAACGTCGAGTTCCGAACCGATGTATGTGTAATCAGTCATTTGCCGGAATAGATTGTTTGCAGACGCAGCACGAACGGCAGATAGTCTCTGGCGGGCAAAAAGCTTGAGTTGTTCCGCGAGCTTAAAATGGTAAAGATGAAGAACAACGAAAGGATCAGGGCCTGTAAAGCGATGACCATCAGACTGGCCGTCAGGTACGTCGCCCAGCCGGGAATCGCCAGCGTCGTTGTCAGTCTGACGAAGACCGCGACCCCGATGCCGGTAACCGCCAAAAACATCAGCGCCAGCATCGAGATCAACAGCCTGACACCAATGACATCCCCGTAGACCGAGATGGCGCTCAAGCCGTGGATGACGAGCGAGACGAAATTCATCCGCGACTGCCCGGCGAGCCGCCGTCCCCGGTTGACTTTGATTTCGGCCATCGGAATTTTGGCCTTCATCACCCCGACGGCGTAATGATTCCAGATTTCCGAGACGCAGACGAGCCGGTGCAGCACCCGGCGCGGCACGATGCTGAAGTTCCCGACGCGTATCGAATGGCCGGTGAGAAGTTTGTAGAGCCACTTGTAAAGCACGTAGAAGGACTTGAACAACAGGCTCTCGTTGCGTTTGGCGCGACGCGCGAAAATCAGCCGGTCGTCGCCCGCCTCTGCACATTTTTCTATCAGTCGGGGGACATCCTGCGGGTCGTCCTCGCCGTCGGCGTCCATCACGATGATCGCACGGCAGTCGATGTTCGCCGCGACGTAGGCCAGCCCCAAAGCGATGGCTCGCTGATGACCGAAGTTTCTCTTCAGTTCGAGGATGCTGATAGAAGTGATGGCAACGAAGGCTTGCGTGTCCGGGCGCAAACTCTCGAAGGGCATGCTTGAAGCGTCGTCGACGACCAACACCCGCGCCGCAAGCTTGGCACGTTGCAGCACATCGTCCAGTTCTCGGAGCAGCAAGTTGAGAGACTGCCAGTCGTTGAAGACCGGGGTGAGAATCACGAAATCTTCTTGAGCGGAATTCGCTTTGAGGGACATTGTTCGGCTAAAAATCGATGATAATTGAGACGCCTAGTTGTAAAGCAAATCGGACGAAAGTTCAAGTTTACGTGATCCGGCCCGAGTCAGGCGTGTGCTCCGAAACATCAACCGTGAAACTTATTCACAGGCCCAAGAATAGTCAAGTTGCCAAAAAAAGGATGCCGCCGCAGTAGCTTCGATAACTCTTGGCGCAGCTTCCTCAATTTACTATTGAAGAGCCACGCCCGCTCTTTCAAACGCGGGGTGAATGTGCGCTCCGGGACGCCATCGAACTTTTGCAAACGTGGCTCCACAAGAAGTGGGCTTTGCCTCCCCCCTCAGGTTTGAGCGGTTCTGGGGCGAGCCGGGATTTCGAGGCATAACTTACTCTACCTGACGCTCAAAATGAGCCGTGTGCGTGCCCGAACGGTAAAAGCCCTCGCCTGGAGCAAGCCGAGTAAAGCGCGCGGCAAAAAGGGCAATTCGACTCGCACAAGAAATCTATTGCAATCTGTCCTATCCAGCGTTACTTACGCGCCGTAAGTGTCCCTCTGTGCGCTATCCTACACTTTCAGACACACGGATACTAGGTCGCCGCACGACAGCGATAACAGATCGAGTTAGCGGGCTGGCTAAATTACTGCCAGCAAGCTTTGCAGCAGGCTCAGCGCGGCTTGGCCAAAGATGCCCACGCTGGCTTCGGGTGGTGGTGGATTTATCATGTTTGGTATGTGACCGGCGTAGGCCGGTCACGACCACGCGAGAACCAACACCAGGATTCCAAGAGTTTTACGCATCACTTTCTCCCTTTCGGTTTTGACTGAGATTGTTCAATCTGACCGCCGTATCTGTTGCAGGTACGGTGGTTTGACGTGTCGGCCAATTTTTGGCATTCACACAGAAAGGTCTGCCTCACATGAAGGTGACGGATAGTCGCCTGAAACAACTGGACAACCCTTCGCTGACGGCTAACGAGCGTATCCTGCTGCGCTGCCGCTTGGCGGCGGAGTTTATCCATACAGGCCAATACGAAACCGCACGCGATGCATTAGGCCACCTGTGGCAAGGAATCGGGGAGCATCCACAAGTGGAAACGCTAAAACCTCCGACCGCCGCAGAGGTTATCTTACAGTGCGGCGCGCTTTCCAGTTGGTTTGGTAAAGCGCAACACATCTCCGGCGCACAGGAAAGAGCCAAAGACCTGCTTTCGGAAGCGCTTCGTTTGTTCAAGTCACACGGCGAGGATGCCAAAGCCGCAGCAGCGCAGTATGAACTCGGGATGTGTTACTTCTGGCTCGGCGCTTACGACGAGGCGCGTGTGGTTTTGGATGAAGCTTTGAAGGGGCTGCAAGAAAAGGATGCCGAACTCAAAGCCAAGATTCTGATACGCCGGACGGTTGTTGAGATATGGACGGGACGCTATCACGATGCGTTGAAGATTCTCGAAGAGGCTGAAACGTTGCGGCGATGCGCTCAAGGGCAGATGGCACGGGCAGAAGGCTCTCGTCTTAGACAAACTGGCGAACGCAGAAAGAAACCCCGATTATTTAGACCGCGCAATCATCGAATACACCGCCGCCATTCATCACTACGAACTGGCACGGCATGAGCGGTACGGCGCTGTTACGCTAAACAATCTCGCCATGTTGCTGTATGAGTTTGATAGATACGATGAAGCGCACAATTACCTTGACCGCGTCACTCTACTATTATTGAGATTGAATGACGATAGCTTGTTGGCGCAAGTCAACGAAACGCGGGCGCGTGTGCTTGTGGCCGAGCCTCGTTACGCTGAAGCCAGCCGCGTGATTGCCAGCGTCGTACGAACCTTTGAAAAAGGCGGTGAGCACGCGCTACTTGCCGATGCGCTAGTTATTCAGGGTGTAGCTTTGGCGCGGCTCGGAGGCGATGAGCGTTCGCTGCCGATTCTGCGGCACGCGATCAACCTTGCGGAAGATTCCGGCTCGCACTCTAACGCGGGGCTGGCGGCGCTCGCGCTGATCGAAGAACACGGCGCGGCGCGACTTTCGGAATATGAACTCTATGGCGCGTACCGCCGCGCCGATGAACTGCTCAAAAGCACACAGGACGCGAAGGACATAGCAAGGCTCAGAGCGTGCGCCCGTATCGTGATAAGAAAGCTCTCCGGCGCGCGGCTCAGTGACAAAGGCTTTACGCTGGCGCGTGCGGTGCAGGACGTTGAAGCGCGGTTTATCGCACAGGCTTTAGAGTTGGAAGAGGGTAGCGTCACACGCGCCGCGCGGAGACTTGGGCTATCACACCAAACGCTGGCGCATCTGCTTCAAACCCGACACGAAAGCCTTCAGGGAAAGCGAACTCCGCGCACACCTCGCAAGCGGAGCATTATCAAAAAGAAATAGCCGGAGACTTATTGGGCAAGCTTAAGCACTTATTGGGCAAAAGGGGGTTATTAGGCAAAGCCCAAATAGTGGGCTTTGCCCCTAAAGTCCCTTTTGACCATAAAGTAAGTGAGTTGACCATAAAGTCGGAAGTGAACCGGGCGCAAAAATAATGCTTGCAAGCTAGAGATTAAGAGACAAAAATGGTGCTCGCCATTTCGGACGAGCACCATAAGGGAAATCAAGATTCAGTTTCTGCCTAAACTTCGTAAACATTGGCATTCCACGCCGACTTCACTAAGTCGATGCCGTGAAGACAGTCCTGCTTGTTGTAGTAGGACTCACCGGAGTCTGCGATCTTGCGATTGTTTGCAGCCTGTAAATACCAACGCCACAGCCCTGCGGCGTCCTTGTAAATGTAGAAAGCCATTGCTCTCTCCTTTAGTCATGTTTCGGAGGTTTTGACCATGAGCGAAAGATGTGAGACTCACCTTTTCGAGTACCGGCATAACGGTGCAACGTGGAGCATTGAAATAAAAGCCAACTCCGAACAAGACGCTGTAGAACGTCTTGAGCAGTTGCAGAGCGCGCGGTATCTTGGTGTCCTACAAGCGAAGCTCCCCGTAGAGCTTGGCATCTTCGCCCGGTTGCTGTGCATGTGGCACAACAGGAGAGCCGCATGATTTAAGGGTGGACGTGAGGCGAAAAGTGTGTTAAATTCTTCTCTGCCAAGAGTTACGAAAGTAACACACATGGGCTGCTACTTTGATCCATTGGCTCTCCAAGCCCAAATCAAAGTAGCGGCCTTCGCCTTTGCGCTTCTACGCTGCTAACTCCAACTCAGCCAAATCTCGCCTGAAGTCGAAACTCGTCTGGATAGGCATGCCCTCGTTCCAGTTCTCGTTGAAACTATCAATGTCCGACTTTAGCTGCTTGCAGTCACCAACGATCTGTTGTCGTCGATGCTGAAAAGACCGTTTCATATGCTCGCGCGTTCCGGTAGCAACGCTTCTCATATCATCCCAAAGAAACTCTGTTTCGCCCCCTGATTCATAGGGGGCAACATGTTTCGCTCGCACCCGACGCCCCTGCGGGTCGGTTATTACTTCTTCCCGCATCGCACGGCCTATATCTTCTGCGAACTGCTTGACGATGGCAGAAGGATGGGGCTGCAACTTACCCTGCCTATACCCCCAAAGTGCGATGTCGGATTTAGAAGCAGGCCAGCGTAGTCCGGCCTCTCTGTACTCCTTCACTATCCGCAATAGCTGGTCGGCGTATGCGCCGCCGCTTTTTCTTCGTGCCATCGTTAATCTCCTATGTGTTCACTTCATAAAGTAGTTGGCTGGAAGTGATCCCAACCGTCTGTAATGGCGGATGGAGTTATGATGTGCCTTACTTTATCAAGCATTTCGCGATTGTGTGCGAAGCTGATTTCCCCTCTATGCTGCAACTGACCTACAACGAGTCCCGGATGAATCCGTAGCGTACTAGCAAATCCTTTAATTCTTTGCTTGGAATAAAACGGGCCGACGCGGAACATGAAATCGTCAAGCAGTTCATCCTCGACTAAAAACTCACAGGCAGCCTTATCTGCTCTAGCCTCAAACTCCGGTTTCTCTTTCGTGGCTACGGCCTTATCCCCCACGAGGTCGTTATCAATCACAGGCTCATTCATACCCTCTTTGTTCTTGACATGATCAAGTTCGTGCATTAGGGCAAACCAAAACCCGTCAATGCGGTCGTAGCGAAGCGAAAGAGCCACAACGGGCGATAACGGGTCAAGCCAGAAGCAAACCCCGTCAATCCTTATGCCGGGAAGTGGCTCAACAATCACAAAGCGAATACCCGCTTCTGACAAAATACGCGGAACGTGTCTAACTTCTTCTGCGCTCAAAAGCAGAGTCTTTAACCGCTTAAGCGCATCGGCTAGTGACGCTTGTGAGAACTTCCCAACTTGCATTGAGTTAGCCAGATGGCGCGCTCGAAACAGCCATGTCCATTGTGCGGTTGTAGTATCTGCTTGATACGAGGTTCCTTTCAACGCTGCATGTGGAAACTTTATTTCATCGTCTACCGAGGGCATTTCATAGAAATCGAGTAACCTCTTCTCAAGAACGTCTACGTTGTCTGTCGGCTCAATCCAGTTGCGTTTAACCATTTCCCTAACAGGGAACTTACCGTACAACTTCGCTCGCTTGGCAACTAGATCATTATTCCCACTACTCTGCGTCACCTTATGCAACTGGTATATACTTTCCAGATTCAACCAGTATTGCGCACCAGTACCTCCAAAAGCATCGCCAAGCCCCTTCGCAGTCTCAGGAGTGATGGAACGCTTACCCTTAATAAGTTGATTTACAAGTATTGCGTCTCGGCCAAGAATCTCAGCCAAATCTAACTGGCTCCATCCACGCGCTTCGAGTTCGTCCTTGATAAACTCGCCGGGGTGGAAAACCTCTGCAATCTGTCTGTCTGCCATGTATCTCCCCTGCCTAATGATAATCTTCGATGCTAACTATTAGGACAACCTTGTTATGACCCTCCCCTTTCAGTTCTATTACTAACCGCCACTGATCGTTCAACTTCATAGACTGTTGATGACTTCTATTGCCGTTTAGCTTCTCAAAGTGGAGCGACTTTAGCGCGTAGAAAGTCCTTTCGTCCGGCGCTGCTCTAATCGTCTGCATACGCTTCCGAAATGCTTTAACGATAGATTGAGAAAACCCCGCGTCAAACTTTGCATCGCTTTCCAATCTGTCTAATGAACTGTCACCAAACTCGACTTCCACGCGGGCACTTTACCATCGAAAGATTTTCAAGTAAAGCCCTAAATTAGTAAGCGATACTAATTTTACCTTACAGTCGTTGGATTGTCTAATTAGTGAATTGCATATATTTGCTAAATTCAATAGTTCAAAGGACAAAGAAAGGGAGGTAAATATGTTGTAAATCAGTGGTTTAGCTTGATTTTACGGAAGATACAATGTATCATGCGTGTATCTTCAAGGGGTAAAAATGAGCGGAAGCTCCACCACCTCAAAGGTGGTGGTTTCCTCCTAACGGACTGAAAGTCCTGAGCGTTGGTTGAGTTGAGCCATATTCTTCAAACAGCACTTGAGGCAAGGCTTCTCTCGCCCGCTCGTCGGTGCTG